>VBKE01000380.1 GCA_005879605.1 Deltaproteobacteria bacterium | reverse complement strand
ACTAACAGCACTAGCCTTGCCGGTTTCTTTATTCCGTTCATCATACCTTATGGTGCCATCGTTCAGGCCTTGATCCTTGCTCTTGCTGCTGTACTGACTGGTAGTCTGTATCCCGCGGTAAGAGCCTCTCGATTAGAGATTACCCGGGCCCTGGAACAGGTATGATGAGTGCCCGAGACTAAATATCAATGCAGACACTGTTCAAAGGGAAAGGGTTTGCCCGGTAACGCCCTACTCTCAGTCTACGATAAGACAGGGCTGGACCGGCTAGCCTGGATATTCTCGAAGCTCCAAGTCAAGATGCTTGGGTCTGGAGGGACAGCGGAGGCTGTTAGGAAGCTTGGCTTCAACATCCTGGAGGTTTCAGAGTATACACGAGTCCTGGAGATGCCCGGAGGACTCGTGAAGACACTGCATCCCAAGATTCACGGCGGGATCTTGGGGGACTGGAAAGATCCCGAGCAGCGGAAGTACTTGGAGGCTAACATGATTGAGCCGCTGGATTTTGTGGTTGTGAATCTCTATCCTTTCCAAGAGGTCGTTAAGGCGGACCCTCTGAATCTTCGAAGAGCCGTCGAAAATATTGACATCGGAGGCGTCGCGTTGATTCGGGCCGCTGGTAAAGGTGCGCTGTTGAATCACCGGGTAGTTCCGGTGACTTCCACGATGCAGTATGAAGGTGTGGTCGGGGAATTGGAGAGGAAGGGGTATGTGGGGAACGAGTTACGGCAGCGGCTGGCTTTAGAGGCTTTTGTTTTGACTTCAGACTATGACAAAGCGATACGAGACTATTTGACGGGTCGGGCTCGATGAGCAAGCAGGAGAGTCGGAGAATCTACCGGACCGCTCTGAAAGAGGATTTTCCTCAAGTTCTAAGGCTGGAACTCGGTGGAAAGGTGTTCGAGTATTCTAAGGTTCATTGGAGGATCGGCGGGGAGGATCGTGGGTTGCGGTATGGGACGAACCCGCACCAGAAAGCCGCGCTGTACAAGCCCAAACATTCCGAGGGTGGGATTGGAAGTGTGGACTGGGTCAAATGGGGAAAAGACGGACCGTCGGCGACGAATGTTGAGGATGGGAGTCATGGGCTGCGAATTGTCGGATATTTTGGCGGACCTGCCGTTGCGGTGATGAAGCATCTCAATCCATCAGGGGTCTCTGTCGGACGCAGGGGTGAGTCCCTGTCCTCCGTGTACGCTAGAGCTCGAGATGCGGATCCGAGGGCCGCGTTTGGGAGCGTTGTTGTTCTCAACCGTAGAGTTGACAAGTTGACTGCGGAAGAATTAACGAAGACGTTTGTCGAGGTGGTCTACGCGCCTGATTATGAGGAATCGGCGATTTCAGTCTTCCAAGCGAAGAAAGATATTCGGGTTGGAAAAATCCCAATGCCTGATCACGATTCGAATTCGCCAGACATTGTAGTGCTGGATGACGGGTCGCTAATACTCGAGGATTCCTACCGAACCAGGTTACAGTCGCTGGAACAGCTGAGGATGCTGCCCGTAATTACGAAACGCTCACCATCTGAAGCAGAGTATCATGCTCTGTTGCATTCCTGGTGGGTAGTCTGTGAGGTCCGGTCGAACGGTGTCGTTTTCTGGAAAGATGACGGGTCTCAGGCGATCGGGACGGGACAACAGGACAGAATCGGTGCAATCGAATGCTGTATCGAGAAGGCGCACAGGTTCGGCCACGACCTCACAGGCAGCGTAATGGCCTCTGACGGATTCCTGCCGAATATCGATAATGTGGAGGCAGTTGCAAGGGAAGGAGTGTCGGCAATTGTTCAGCCTGGAGGGTCAGTCGAAGACCCGGAGCTGATCAGAGCATGCGATGAGCGCGGAATCACTATGGTCATGACTGGAGAACGTTCCTTCCGGCACTTCTGAGAAAGAGATAACCTCGTCCATTTAGGACATGCCGAGATTCCTCCCGCGCCCTTGAGATGGGTTCTTCCACTTACTTTAGCTCCTAAAACTCTTTTATGGACGAATCCGAGTTTTGGCTGTCTTCGAATTGCAGATCAGACGATCCGGCAGCGTCCGTGCATATTATGAGCTGATGAAGCCGAAGATCGTCTACTTGCTGGATTTTACTGCACTGACGGCCTTTCTAGTTGCGGCTCCCAGTATCAATCTCGTCCGACTCGTAGCAGTCATCGTTGCTGGCACGCTGGCGTCGGGAGGGGCGGGTGCGCTGAACTGCTATCTTGACCGGGACGTGGATCGGACGATGGGACGGACGAGCTGGAGACCGATTCCTCAAGGAGAAATCTCCCCACACAATGCACTGCTCTTTGGCCTCGGACTCATCGGCATCAGCGCAGTCATCGCCGCAGTATTCCTGCCCTTGCTGGCCGGGCTGTTCATCATACTTGGCGCCGCCATCTACGTACTGTTCTACACCAAATATCTGAAGCGTCGGACCACTCTGAACATTGTGTTAGGCGGCTCGGCGGGGAGCTGCGCTCCCTTGGCGGGTTGGGCTGCAGCGACGGGACAACTTACAGCGCTGGCGCCTTGGTTGATGGCCCTCCTGGTCTTCGTCTGGACTCCCAGCCATTTCTGGGCGCTAGCTATGAGGGCTGTGGGTGACTATTCGAAGGCTGGAATCCCGATGCTGCCGGTGGTGGTGGGTGAGAAGAAGACTGCGCAGTACATTGCGCTCAACACCTTCCTACTCGTTCCAATCTCCCTTGCATTTGTTCTTCCGTCCCTCGGAGGATTTGGCATAATCTATCTGGTGACGGCTGGGCTGTTGGGTCTTGGCATGATCCTGGTCGACCTTAGACTCGTCGCTAATCCGACTAAGGCGCAGGCGTGGACCGCGTTCAAGTTCTCCAGCCCGTATCTGGCTATCGTGTTTCTCGCCATGGTTCTAGACGTGAAGCTTCTTCCACACTATCTTCCGATATAGAAGACAGGCTAGAGTTTCGCGGCAAGTCTCAGAAAGTTCTGGAGGATTATGCGTCCGTGAGGATGCTTCTCATCTGATCTCTCCGGATGGAACTGGAGGCCATAGATGGGCCGTGTCTGATGCCCGATGGCCTCAACCTGTGATGTTGCTGATTCGGCTAGGAGCCGGAACCCTTGGGGGACGCGGGTCAGGGCTTGACGGTGCGACTCCGACACTCTGATCGAGCTGGGCAGTCCTTCGAAGACAGGATCGCTACCTAAGAGTTTGACGTCTTTGAACTCTCGAACAGTATGGCCGAGATCCACTACTTCTGACCCATACGCGGCGCCGATGAGCTGATGACCAAAACAAATTCCGAGAAACGGCCGGTCAAACTTTCTGACTAGATCCATTTCAGGCTGGAATACCATTCTCGTATCAGGCTTGGATAGCATGAAGTTAGAGCCTGTGAGAATTGCAAGGTCAGGCCTCCTCTCCAGAACGGTCTCGTGCAGTCTGGGGGCTGTGTAGTCTAGCATCTCTGGGTGTTGACCTGTGCAGAGTGCTATGTTGTGGAGGGCCTGTTTCGCCTTTTCGGGTTCTTTGTAGTTGTTGATTACGAGGATCTTCAATCTATCAGGTCACAGGGCTGCGAGGAGCTTGTCTATTTCCTCCTCGGTGTTGTAGTAGTGGGGGGATACGCGTATAGCCTTGACTCTACTCGCGACAATGATGTTCAGTGACTTTAGCTTGTTGAACGTAGCCTGAGGATCGGCGTCTTCGAAGACTACTATCCCACTTCGACGCTCAGACTGTAGTGGTGTCACTATTTTCCGTTCCTTCTTCTTCAAACCATCGATGAGTCTTGCTGGTCATGCTTGAGCGCGTATTCGAGGGCGGCCTTCGCTCCAACGATCGAGACCACTCCCCAGCTCCCTCCCTCGAAACGAGTCGCGTCTAACGCGGGCTCTGCGTCGTCGATGTTGAAGGGCTTGCCGAACAAGTCTTCCTGTTTGGACAATCTTCTAACAACCGAGTCTTCTACGCCGTGCCAGCCGATGTAGTTAGGGTCCAGCTCATCTAGCTTATCACGGTGAGTGTAAAGGTAGGCCGCGCCATGGGGTCCCTGCATCCACTTGTACATGCCGCAGGCCAACGCATCGACCCCGTCTTGTTTGGCATTGATCGGGAAGACTCCTAGTCCGTGGAAGGAGTCGGCTATGACGAACGCGTTGTGCTCGTGAGCGATCTTTGTGATCTCTCGGATCTTTTCTCGGCAGCCGTTCGTCCATGAGACATAGTCCACTGAGACGACGGAAGTGTCATCATCGATCGCTTTCTCCCACTCATCTAGTGGAACTACGCCATTCTGGTCTTTTCTGAGCAACCGAACCTCGCTGGTGCGGCCGTGCTTCTTCTGGAGATGCCAGAGGTAGATGTTCGTGGGGAAGTTCAGTTCGCTGATGACAATGTTCCCGTTCGGTTTGTACTTGATGCTACTCGCTAGTGCGGTGAGAGCGGAGCTGACGTTCGGGACACTCGCGACTTCTTCTAGGCCTACTCCAATAATCTTCGCAAAGAGCCGACGTGAGTCGATGATGATGGGCAGCCATTCCTCCCAGTTCTCGCCGTAGTCGCGCCAGTCCGCTAGATACTCATGGATAGCGTTGAGGACGTTGATGGAGGGTGGACCTGTCCCGGCGTTGTCGAAATATGCACGTCGTGAGGTTACCGGGATTTCCTTTCTGACTAGGTCAATATTCAACGGAGAGCAGTTCCTCGCGATGTCGCAAGTTTCTGGGGTTTGGAGTATAAAGGGAGTGCTAAGTGGAGTGGAAGGATTTGGCGCCAACTTCTGAGATGCAGTTCTTGCACCAGAACTGGTTTTTTTCTAGGCTGTACTGGGCATTAGAGTCTGTGACTATGTCGCCGCAACGGCTGCATCTCAGGATCATTACTCTTCGCATCTTGTGATGGGGCAAGTCTTTCTTGTGAATTGAGACGTCCAAGTCTCCGGGCTCTATGATAGAGTTGCATGTCTCACAGTAGTAGACTGTGTTTTGCACTGCCTTGTCGCGCTCTTCCGTCCAGTTCTCGCCCATGATAGAATATCGTCGACAGCCATTGAAATAGTCTGCATTTGACCACTCTGACTTTCGCCCGATCCCGTCGGTGATTCTTAGCAGACTGTCAGTAGTAATCGATTCGTAGAGCAGACATACCTTGGACGAAATATCAATGTCAAGCCTTAGAACGCGAGCAAAGCCGCGGGATAGAGAATAAAGCGAACCGGGCAGACCAGCATGGATGAGGCGTGGGAACCTGGGTCTTCCTGAGAAGATTAAGCAGATTGAGGAGGAGATGAAGAAGACCCAGATCAATAAGCACACCGAGCATCATATCGGTCTATTGAAGGCGAAGCTTGCCAGAGTGCGGGCGGAGCTCGAGGCTTCCACTTCGAAGGGTGGGGGTCCATCTTTCGAGATTCGCAAAGGCGGAGACGCAACCGTTGTCCTCATCGGTCTCCCCAGCGTTGGTAAGTCTACTATCCTCAATCGTCTGACGAATGCAAAGTCGAAGGTTGCTGCCTACGCGTTTACGACGCTAACTGTAGTCCCAGGAATATTGCGATACAACGGCGCTGACATTCAGATTCTCGACCTTCCCGGGATCATCAGCGGTGCCTCCTCTGGAAGAGGGAGGGGGCGCAGAGTCCTCTCTGTGGCTCGTAACGCTGACCTTGTTCTGTTGGTCCTGGACGTTTTTCAGCCAGGTCAGGTAGAACTGTTGAAACGTGAGCTTCACGAGATGGGTATTCGAATCAACCAGAAGCCACCCGATGTAGTGATAACGAAGTCCAGCAAAGGAGGACTAGCCCTAACAACCAGCGTCAAACTCACCAAGCTCTCACAGGCGACAGTCAAAGGGATAGCTGAAGCATACGGACTAACCAATGGCAGCATTCTGATCCGCGAAGACATCACAGACGATCAGCTCATCGATGTCTTAACTGGCAACAGAAGATATGCTTCGGCACTCGTCGTCCTCAACAAGGTGGACCTCGTCAATGAACAGTATCTCGCCGCTGTGAAGAAACAAGTTGGAACTGATTTCGTGCCCATATCTGCAGAGAAGGGCCTGAACGTAGCCCTACTGACTGAACGGATCTGGGAGACACTGGATTTCATACGAATCTATTTGAAGCGTCCAGATGGAGAACCTGATTTCGAGAAGCCCCTCATTCTCCCCGCAGGCTCCACCCTGCGAGATGTCTGTAAGAAGATTCATCCCAGATTTGTTGAGGGCGCCAAATACGCGTTCGTCACAGGGTCCAGCGTAAAATTCGAGGGTCAGAGAGTAAGCCTAGACCATGTTCCCGTTGACAAGGATGTCGTCACGATAATGCGATAGCATCAATTGTGAGTGCAGTAGACTATTCGTATTGAACATCTACGGAAGCAAGCAATTTCGTGACACTTACTATCAGAATTCTCGGGTTCTGTTCTTTAGCCGATGCTACTTTGCGGACTGGTGCAAACAGTCCGACCCTCTAGTTGAATGGTTTGTAGACAAGGACGCTATTTTCCACGCCTAGCTGCCGCCTCTGTTCTAGATCACCTTGAAGTCGACCTGGGGGATGTCTGCGCGGATTATGCTTCCTGTGCTGCCGTCGATGATGGCGCTGTAGCTTTTTCCCTTATACTCGTACTGTACGAACCAGAGTGGCGCGTGCAAATAGGTGGCTTTCTCAACGGTGAAACTGGTGTCGAACTGTGTTACTTGGTCCACTTCTTGTTTCAAGAGGAATCGCTGGTTCTCCTCAACTTCATCTTTCGCTCGAATAACAGCTTCATCGCTGTCTAGTTCGCTGTTCAGAAATTTTGCCTGTCCCTCTATCTTGGTGAAGTCGAAGGGTATCTTTCCTTCAGTCGGGACTCTGTAGTCCCGGGTTGGGAATTCCGCTGCCTTTCTTCCTAGGACTAGCCAGTCGTACTCGTTCTGGATCGTCCCTTTTCGTATTATTGCCGGTGAGATTCTCTCAAGCATTCCTTCGTACGTGCTGGTGGCAGTGAGGGGCACCAGCCAGAAGGGAAGGTATCTGAGTTCTAGCATTGTGATCTTGCTTTTCTTGGCGAGGTCTCCTGGCTTCATGAATCCGGACCTCATCCAGTCTTGTAGATCCTGAGTGACTCTTGTGTTGTTGAGGTTGTTGACTATGAGGCTGTGCTGGAGCTGAAATGGAGCGTTCGCGCCCACAACAGATGTGTAGCCGCAATATCTACAAGTAGCTACTAACTCTCCCGGAGATAGGTTGAGCTGGGCTCCGCAGTTCGGACATTTGATCTCTGAAACAATCTGAGACATGGCCAGGATTTTCCTCTTCTTCTGGGATAGAATTAAAGAAGGGCCGGATTAACTTCTCTAGGATCGGAGATGGATCATGGCGGGACTTGGGGCCTTGAAGCGTACGATGGGCTTCACGATCATACTAGTATTCGCCATATTTCTAGGACTTATCACTCTGATCTCCGTCTTCTTCATCTCAGACCCCGTCACAACACTGGCTCTGGGTCTGACAGGCGCCTTCTTCATAATTCTGCTACAATATCTGATCGGTCCTGTCATAGTCAAAGCTACTAGCCGGCTCCACTATCTCGCTCCGGGTGAGAACCGATGGCTGGAGACGAAGGTTTCCCAGATGGCATCAACATCTGGCATTCCAATGCCACGATTAGCCATTTCGCCGGACCCTACGCCGAATGCGTTTGTGTTCGGCCGGACCCAGAAGAGCGCTACGCTGGCAGTTCATCAGGGATTGCTCCAGCGCTTGGATGAGGACGAGATCGAGGGTGTTATTGCCCACGAGCTTGGTCATGTCAAACATCGTGACTTTATCGTTGTTACAATGATCTCAGCGATACCGTTGGTCGCGTATCTAATCGCACGGTCCGTCCTCTGGGGAGGCTACGTCAGCGGATATAGTGGTCGGGGATCTAACCGGAATAACAGCGCTGGGGCGCTGATAATCATCGCCGTCGTCGCTTACGTTGTCTACATCCTGACAACATTGCTGGCTTTGAGGCTGACGCGTCTGCGGGAGAGCTACGCCGATGCCTACTCCGCCTATCTGACCAAACAGCCTAGAGAACTCGAGAGTGCTCTGACCAAGATAGCTTACGGATTGTCTTTAGCTCCTGGCGAGCCGCATGGTGCTAGAGCCTTCTTCATTGAAGACCCGGCACAGGCGAAACAGGATGTGGCACAGATAATGGATCAGAAGTCGAAGTACGACTTGGACCATGATGGGGTTCTGAGTGAGCGTGAGTTGGAGAACGCGATGGAGGCTGAGGCCAAATCGAACTGGCGAAAGGCGGCTCAACTCTTCATGACCCACCCGCCCACCTACAAGCGGATTCTCATGTTACGAGAGATTGAAGAAGAAATGAACACAGGAACTTTTCAAGAGTCAAACATCTACAATCATGTCTGACCGGGGTTTCGCCTCCGCTTACCAGTCCAACTACAATAGTACTATAAACAAGGGATAGTCTGAGGTTTGTAGAATCTGCAATGAATCGTGTTCCCTGGGCGCCTCTCAACGGCAGCGTTTTCCTAATAATTCTCGGGGGGCTCATCCTGGCATCACTCCTCACCGGGCTAAACATTTTCGCAGTCTTTCCCTTGGTCTTTACGTTCTTCGGAGCGTGGATGATCGTTGAAGCATTTGTTTTTCCTCCAGCGAACTCGTATGCTCCGCCCAGGATAATGGTGGTAGGCTGGGGTGCTCTGATGACCGGTTTCGGAGTTCTCTTGCTTGTCTCGTACTTTGCTGCTATACTGTTGCCTGTCGTGTTCGCGGTGATCTTGATCGTCGTGGGAATAGCTGGTGTCGGCTACAGTTTCAGAAAGTCAAGTCCCGG
>VBKE01000379.1 GCA_005879605.1 Deltaproteobacteria bacterium | reverse complement strand
TAAGAAAAGGTTTTCAAACCCGCCAGCGAGCCGTTAGCTCAGGCGGTAGAGCATCTGCCTTTTAAGCAGAGGGTCGCCGGTTCGAATCCGGCACGGCTCACCATCACGTCCCTGTCGTCTAGCCTGGCCCAGGACACCGGCCTTTCACGCCGGCAACACGGGTTCAAATCCCGTCGGGGACGCCACCCAATTCCTTGATATTACAAGAGGTTAAAATAGCTAAAAATGGCCTTCAGGGGCACTTGGTTCGGTTTTGGCACGGTCAAGACCGTAATTTTGGGTTTGGCCTGACACCTATAGAAAAATGATCAGCGGTGAATACAACACCCTCCATTAGTGCCTCTGCCCATTGTATTTCTTCAACGAGTTTGCTTCCTGCCAGATCTTGAAACAAAATTGGGGTCAGATAGCTTTTTATTGACGGCGCAAGGGGTGAGTTATAAGCTCCAGTCGGTTTTCGTCGGAGTGGGGTTTCTCCCACGGGCCGCTCACGGCGCATCACGATTCCCACGTTCCCTCATCACATTATCGAGCGCGGCAACAATCGAGTCACAGGCAGACCGAGAAAAGCGGATTCAATCACCAATGAAAAAGTATTTTGGACCATTGACTCTTGTCCGGAGCAGGCGATATACCCCAGGGCACCTGCTGAGCTTCCGTAATGAACCTGGATGGCGCTAGGGACAAGTTAGAAGAACTGCGTTTTTTCTTGGGAAAACTCTGCGAGAAACCGAACCCGCGGATCCCAGAGAATCCAAACGCCGTTAGGTACTACTTCAGCGCTTTTCTCAACGCTGGATACTCCGTTGACCAGTATGTCCGAGAGGTGTTTGGAAAACCGGGTCTAAAAAAATGGGAGGTAATGAAGGAGCCGTGGTACAAAACGTTGAAGTGGCGGAATCAGAGGGAGAGATGTCCATGTCGAACGGGCGCCGACTCTCGTTAAAGAGAAGGCGGTCGCTGACAACCGGTTTCAAAATTTCTCGAATGCTGTATCGGGGGGCTGGGCTGCTCCGGCTTATTACCTGTCAATATTACAAAACAACCCATTTGCTACGGTTGATCCAGCAGCAGCTGAAAAACTGGGCCTCCCTCCTGGAACTACCACGTGGACATACGTCAGGGAGTATTTTCTCAATAGCGGCGACGCAGACAAATCCGTCAAAGAATTCAGCCAGCAGACAGTCGACCTTGCTGAAAACTTCGTCACGTTTTTCGAGAAAAAAACGCCTTGACTTCGCTACAAACTTTATTTCTTGAAGCCGTACATCCCATGCTCAAGCCGTCATCTCGTCGATGCCGCGGTACCTGTCGCGTCAGCTGCAGCACTGTCTCGATGCACCAGACAAATATATTCTCTTTAGCTGGGAGCGACTGAAGATCACACGATAGGTTTTCGCGAGGCCGGTGACGTATCAGGAGTGGAAAACAGTTCTTCATCACTTTCTACGATCCATTCCCGACGGTTGAGCACTATGAACAGGTCGCAGCTAACAAAGTCTAACATGTGCCGAATGGGTTCGGGGCGATGACGCCCTCTACTCCGGTTAACTCAAGTGTTTTAAAGACGGTCTATCTGACTGTGCCGTGTTCGCATGGAGAAGACAGAAAAGGAGATCCTTCTGATGGCGACGATTTTTTGCGTCACGAACCTTAAGAGGAAATTTCGGGTCAGAGACCTGTCTTATTAATGAAAAAGCACTCTGACCCCATTGTTGCTCCAGCTTCCGTGACGATATGCGCTATGCCGAACTACTCCAAAAACTGGAAACGGCACTCGTCTTTTGTGAAAATCTGGGGTTAGGCGACCGTGTGGAGGCAAGTCGGTTCAAAGAATATCGAACATTGATAATTAGACTATGTTCCATCATCGACTCCTACTCTTTCGACAGCTTGCCCGCAGGAATCAAGAAAGAGTTAACCGACCGAAACTTTGAGTATGTATTGTCACTCACTGAAAGTGTGGAACTAGTCGAAGCGATGGACTACTTGAAAACCTGTGACAAAGAGATTGCACGGGTAAAACTCGCCAATATCCTCGGCGGTCCCTTGCTGCCGAAAGATGAAGACAAGAATTCCAACGAAGCACGCAACACGCTTTTCGAGGTCAGTCTCGCATCCAAAATTTGGTCGGCTGGCCTAAAGCCATCCTTGGGCAGGCTCGCTGACATCGAAATCGAAGTTGCTGGAAAACTGCTATTGATTGAATGCAAACGCCCATTTCGTGAAAAGCGAATCAAAAGGCGCATGAAGGAAGCTAGGAAGCAAATAGACGGTTGGGTAAAGGACAGGCCTCCGGGTTCACGAGGTGTTATCGCGGTGTCCGTGACGAAGGTTCTAAATCCTGGTGATAAGATTCTCCCATACCGTGACGTGTCATCCGCAAAAGCAACCTTGTCACGGTTGCTCGAACAGCTGGCTAACAGAAACAAGAAAAGTTTGCAAAGTCTGGGAAAAAATATAATCGGCGTTCTTTTTCATGTAATCACGCCTTCTATAGACGAAAAGCAGTATTCTCTCGGTGAGCAATTCAATACTCATCCTCTGGCTAAACCCGGCTCCGCTGACGAATCCGCGTTGGAAGCCCTTTTTGATGCTCTCAATAGGCTCGAACATTGATAAGAAGGTGCCTCACACCGCGTCCGGAATCGTCGCTTTGATTCTATCCGGTGTGCTCTTCGCTAGACGATGTGTACGGCCGGTTTTTTGTCAATTTCTCCTCTCTGTAACGGTTCAGGTAGAACAAACCCGCGAACGAAACTCTATATGCCCCACCACTACCCGATATTAGTTTCAGGGATTCTAGCTCCTCAAGCGCATTGCGGTTGAGGGTCACGGATATGCCGTGTCCGCCTCGTGCTACATCTAATAAAGTCTTCAACAATTTTCTTTCTTGGACGACCGCTTTCACCTCCTCGAAAGTTCGTCCTTCAATTAACGCCGCTGGTTGCTGCGATTCTAGTCGGTTCCTGAGAGCTGCATTTTCCTTGCTGAGCCTTACGATTTCATCAGCAAGCACTGGCATGTTCGGCTGCGCTGTAGGACGTACCCATCCAACCAGCTCATCGCGCCGGGCGAAGTGGGATAACGTTTCACCGATTGCTATTTTGATGTCTTTGGCATCTTCGCAAAACCGCGCCGTTTTGCCGAGAACCAGTTCGCGGAAGGCTTCCAACTTTTTTGGCTCGTGCTGCTCTATAACTCCTCTTCCGTGCGATTTAACTCGAAGCTCAATTGCAGAGTCTTTGATAACACACGCAAAAAGCGGCTTGTTTTTTTCAACAGCGTACTCATACTCAAGTTGGATATAACTTTTGCCCGTGGTGGGCTCGATGCTTCCATACCGCCCGCCAAGAATCAGCAGATACACATCAGACTCGTCGATCCATTGCTTTATAACCTCCATCTGAGACTCGTCACCGGAAGTGAACAATTCCATTCCCGCCGGGATGTGACCAGCGGTAAGAATTGCTTCGACGGCCGCTTGCCTTTCAGGAATAAGGTCGGTGAAGGTTAACGATACGAATATCTGCAAACGCTTGCGTACAAAATCTACCATGGGGACTCACCCTCCTCCGTTAGCCTTCCCAAAGGTGAATTTTTTTGGAGACATTTTTGAGACATTTTCTTGCGCTATTAACACCATTTGCACTTTTAGCACATAGTGCGCTGTATATGAAAAGGCAAACAAAAACGGCGGTTCTATCGAAAATCGCCGTTTGTTCGAGACTTAGCTCTTGGCGGCTCGCTTCACTTTCACGCCGGCAACACGGGTTCAAATCTTCTAGCCGCAAACGCGACCACTCAATGGCCGTTTGACCGGTTTCGGAGAACCCTAGACAGCAAGCCAACTCAAACCGTTTCGGTAGGACATGAGCGGATGACTGCGCAATTCCATATCCGCTCCACATAATGAGCGATCATACACCCGAATAGCGACAGAGCCTAAGCGGCCTTGACGCCTGCGTCAACCCATGTCTTGGCTGCTTCAATAGCGAAGGTTTCAGCCTGCTGCTTAGTCTCCAAAGCAATGAACTGAATCCTGAATGGTGTGGGACTCGCGGCCAGTAGCGGAGTGCCAGCTCATATCGGCAATGGGCATCCATCGTTCTTTGTCTTTGTCGAACTGGCCGGTGGCGATGATGAGAAAGTCCTTGTAGAGCAACGCAGCCATAAAAACCTCGCTGTTCGGGCTTGCTGATCTCGGCTAACTCAGCTCAAAGCTCGGACTTCTTATTGTGATGGGCGGGACGTTAGTCCTCATCCGGGAGGAATGTCAAGTGAAGCCGGAACGTCAGAAATCAGACATGAACACACGCCTTGACTCCATATACTAACTGGCTTATAGCTGTTTACCGCAACAAGAGGCTCGCCGCGACCTTGAGTTGAGAATAACCAACGAGGTCCGAAAATGCCTTACGCCAAATCTTTACGGGCCATCGGTCAGTCCCTGGAAAAGCTCCGCGTTCAAGCATTTAGGTTAGAGAGAGAGGGCGATTCTTATTTAGTGCGGAGCCAATCCCTAAGAGGGACCCGGCAATGGATCTTGAAGAATAGTCTCGCCGAGA
>VBKE01000262.1 GCA_005879605.1 Deltaproteobacteria bacterium | reverse complement strand
CCGAGGGGGGATTTAGGGTCAGACCTGAGTATTGACTTATTGGCTAACCTTCGGATATGTTCGCCTGCATGGCCAGGAAACCGCGGGTGGAATTCGAAGGGGCATTCTATCACGTCATTGTCCGCGGCAATCAGCGCCAGAAGATCTTTCGCGACGACCGGGATCGCTTGTACTACCTGAAGCGAGTCGAACACTACCGGCAACGCTATCAATTTAGTATTTACGCCTACGTCCTGATGTCCAACCACGTCCATTTCTTGCTCGAAACCCGCAAGACGCCGCTATCGAAAATCCTCCAAGGAATTCAATTTACATATACGCAGTACTATAACCGCCGTTACGGGACCGTCGGCCATCTCTTCCAGGGGCGGTACAAAGCGATTCTTTGTGACCGGGATGCCTACCTTCTGGAACTGGTCCGCTACATCCACCTGAATCCCGCTCGTCTGAAACACCCTGAAGAACTAGCCACGTATCGCTGGAGCAGTCATGGTGCATATTTAGGAAGGAAGGGGTCGGTCGTTATAGACACCACACTGGTTTTGAATCAATTGGGAAACTCGACAAGCCAGGCGTATAAGGCCTATCGAAAATTTATCGACGAGGGGCGGGGCCTGGGTCACGACGATCGTTACTACCAAGCGGTCGATCAGAGATTTCTGGGCGATGAGAAATTCATTGGGCAGATCGCCGAGCGAGCGCCAATGAGCGAGATCAGACCAGGCGGACGTAAGCTGGGATTTGAAAAATTACTGCCTGCTGTCGCGCAGGTTCATGGTTGCGGAGTTAGCAATCTCACGGCGGCGGGACGGCAGCGCGCGTGGGCTAAGGCGCGGGCGCAACTTGCGTACCTGGCGCGCGACTGGTGCGCTATGAAGGCGATTGAGATCGCTCGTCGGCTGCATGCGTATTCCGTTCAATTCGGCCAGGCGTTCCGGAGGATTCCGGCCAGCTGTTCCGGTGATTGCGGCCGGGGGTCGGAGCGAAGCGACGCTGGAGTTTTTCTCTTAGCTTAGTCTTTCATTGAGTTGCAAGTCTCCTTGGTTTTATTTTTTGCTTTTTCGAATCGATTCTCCCTTTAGTTCTATCTTGTAGCAGTGATGGAGGAGCCGGTCGCAGATAGCGTCTGCGATAGTGGGCTCGCCGATGAGATGATGCCACTCCTTGGTCGGGTACTGACTGGTGATGACGGTGGTGGTCTGTCCGTGGCGATCCTCGATGATTTCCAGGAGGTCTTTTCGTTCCGGGTCCGACAAGGGGGAGATAAACAGGTCATCGAGGATGAGCAGTTGGACTTTGGCGAGTCGGGTGAGAGTTTTTAAGTGAGAGCCATCGCCTTTGGCTTGCAGCAGGGTTTCGAACAGCCTGGGAGCTCGAAGATAGAGCACGGTGTGACCTAAGCGGGCGGCGAGGTTACCCAGAGCGCAGGCGAGATAACTTTTGCCCACACCGGTGGGGCCGGTAAGCAGCACGTTTCGATGGTTCATGATCCACTGGTGAGAGGAGAGTTCCAGGACAAGCTGTTTGTTTAAGCCTCGGGGGTGCTTGTAGTCGATGTCTTCGAGAGCGGCCTGCTGCTTGAGCTTGGCATTATGCAGGAGTCTACGCAATCGAAGATTATCTCGATAGGTTTTTTCATCCTGGACCAATAGGCCCAAGAATTCCTCGTGGCTGAGATCGGCTGTTTTGGGATGAGAGAGTCTTTCACTAAAGCCGCGTGCCATGCCGAAGAGCTTTAGCGCGTTAAGGGTCGAGAGCGTTTGTTCATTGAGCATGAGAGATTTCCTCCTGGGTATTTTTTCTTTTCTCTAGAAAGGGGGGTATCTTCCCCCTCACCGTTTTGAGATCGTGCTTTATAGAGCGATCTAGAGCGTCTTTTTTTTCTCTTGTCCTTCGTTTCAGTGGTAGTAGTGGCTTCCCCGGATATTTTCGTGAGCGGGAAGCGAAGATTGAGAGCTGTTGTCATCCTGCTCCAAGCGGTCGAGTCCCGAGCTTAATATTTTGCGCAGCGACTTAAACGATAGGGCACCGAACCGAAGCGCCCGGCGTGCACCTTTTTCTACACGCTCTTTGGGGTAGTGTTTTTCCAAGCGCAGGATCCCTAAGCAGGAGCGGTAAGCCTGTTCGGGGTGAGTGCGGCTTTCAATGATCTTTTGGAGCAGTTCGGCGGTCGAGGGGCCGATCTTTTTTCCCCAGGTAACGATCCGCGATGGAGTCCACTCCAGATATTTTTGGTGTGATGGCGGCATGTGCTCTTTGAGCGTTGAGTGGCCGGAAGAGATGAACGATCTTACATGGGCGGCTACCCGCTCGCCCTTAAGGAAAGCCTCGATGGTGTGGGCGCTCACTCTCACGTCGAGCTTTTCTCGAATGAGCCGGAACGGCACGCTGTAGTAATGGCGTTTCACCTCGATGTGATAGTCGATGTTGACCGTGGCCACTCTCCACTCGGCATACTCGTAGGATTTTTCGGGCAGAGGTTGAGCTTTAGGGTGATCAAACAGATCAAAGAGCTCGCGGCGCGATTTTTTTAACTTGCGCAGCGCCCGGGTGTTTAAGCGCTCCAGTAGTTCTCGGATCGCACTATTGATCTCAGTGAGGCTATAAAAGATGCGATGGCGAAGCGCCGAGAGAATCCAGCGTTTGGCGATCAGCACACCCGTTTCCACTTTCGCCTTGTCTTTGGGATGAGCGGGGCGGGCCGGCAGAACGCAGATTGAGTAATGCTCGGCCATCTCGGCATAGGTGGGGTTTAACTCCGGCTCATAGAGGCACGCTCGGGTAACCGCACCTTTAAGACAATCGGGCACCACGATCTTAGGCTGACAGCCGAAGTAGGAAAAAGCTCTGACGTGAGAGCCGATCCAGTCGGGGAGTTGCTGAGTCAGAGTCGCTTCGGCGTAGGTGTAGTTGGAAGCGCCCCAGACGGCTACGAAAAGCTGAGTAGAAATGGGCTCGCCGCTTTTAGGAGCGACAAGATTCAGCCCCTCACCATAGTCGACGAACAGTTTCTCTCCCCCGCGGTGGTCCTGGCGCATGCAGTAGTCGAGTTTTTTTCTCCATCGGCGGTAACGCTCACAAAATTGCGAGTACTGGTAACCCTGGGGATTTTGTTCTTTGTACTCCCGCCACAATAGATCCAATGTGAGATTGAATTTCTTGTGAGCTTTAAGCTCCTGGTAGATGTAGTCAAAATCCGGCAGCGCCTTGGGAGCACACGCTTCGAAAGGCTTGGATGGAAAAAGTCTCTCATCGATCTGTTGCTCGGTTAAACTCTCTGCTGTGGGCCAATCGATTCCCGCTCTTTCGGCCCGTACCAGATAATCTTTGACCGTGCTGCGGCTAACGTTTGCGCTTAGCGCAATTTGCCGAGCGCTTAAGCTCAATTGATAACTGAGACGTAGCACTTCTTTGATCTTACGCATGGATAACCTCGGTTTGGCCATCACATCCCCTCCTTGTTGTTAAAGAGCGGATTGTAACAGCCCGATTATCCAGCGTCGCTTAAAAGCTTCGGCTTAGCCCCATCAGGAGGGTGGCCGCAATGCTCCGGAACAGGTGGCTGGATTACTCCGGATTGGGTGGCCGGATTCGACCGGAATCACCGGCCGGATTCGACCGGAAAACGCACAACGTTGGCACAGCCTGTGAATTACCAATCTTACCCAAT
>VBKE01000118.1 GCA_005879605.1 Deltaproteobacteria bacterium | reverse complement strand
CGCAAGCAGTTAAAGATAAAAAGGGTCGCTCATCGTGACCGTGAAAGCCGCATTTGATTATTTTTGTGCAGCCTGAATTTGCTTGACTGCTAGCTTGGCCTCCGCAATAGACTTGACCAGCCTCCGCAGAGTCCTTTTTTCTCCTTGACTCGCCCTTTCCGTTTACCCTATTTTGTACGCATTGACTTCAGCCACTTGCCGATCCGGCGGCAGTGAGTATCACGACATCAGTGTCGATTAGAGTCGGACGAAGGGAGGTTGCTATGGGTAAAAAGTCTCCGGTGACCGAAGACCGGCTGACAAGGCGAACGGTGCTCAAGGCCGCCTGCACGGTGGGAGCAACGATCGTCGCAGCCACCACGCTGGCGCAGCAACCCACGGAGCAAACCCCGCGCGTGAAGGGTCCGCGCGTCTGGCTCGACATGGACCAGAAAGAGATCGACGACGCTTACGATCAAAGCGTGTGGGCGCCGAACCAGCCGCATGTCGGCAAACGTCGCGCTGCATGGAGCGAGTCGGTCCGCGCCCGCCTCAAGCCCGAGCGCGTCGCCTACGGTCCGACGGAAATCGAACGACTCGATATCTATAAAACCAAGGTTCCGAATGCTCCGATCCGGGTTTTCCTCCACGGCGGCGCGTGGCGTGGCGGCTCGGCCAAAGACTCCGCTTACCCGGCCGAGATGTTCGTGACGGCGGGAGCGCACTACATCGCCGTCGACTTCATCGCGGTGGAAAAGGCGGACGGGAATCTCATGACGATGGCCGACCAGGTGCGCCGAGCCGTGGCCTGGGTTTATAAAAACGCCGCAAGCTTCGGCGGCGATCCAAACCGCGTCTATGTCTCGGGCCATTCTTCCGGCGGCCACCTCGCTGGCGTGGTCATGGTGACGGACTGGAAAAAAGACTTCGCTTTGCCGCCCGACGTCGTGAAGGGCGGCCTTTTGATGAGCGGCATGTATGATCTGAAGCCCGTCAGGCTTTCCAAGCGAAGCGCATATGTGAAGTTCACCGACGAGATGGAGCAGGCGTTAAGCACCCAACGGCATCTCGACAAACTCAACGCGCCCATCATTGTGAGTCACGGGACGCTCGAGTCGCCGGAGTTCCAACGCCAGGCGCGCGACTTCGTCGCGGCGGTGAAAGCGGCGGGCAAGCCGGTCGAGCTGATAGTCGGCGAGGGATACAACCATTTCGAAATGCCGGAGACGTTCGGCAACCCGTATGGTCTTCTCGGCCGTGCCGCCCTCGAGCAGATGAAGCTCCCGCCGGCTCGGCCGCAATCATAGCAGTCGGTGAAAAAGCCTCACCCTTCGGCTGACCCGCAATCAAAAGTAGGATGCTCGCAAGGAAACATTCCTTGCGGTCAATTTATGTCCGAATAAGCTGCAGATATCGAAGCGCTTGAAGTGCCTGGGGCGGCAACGCTCAAACAGAAAGTTCCTGATAAATAGAGAAACACCAAGCTAAGAATGCCGAGCTTTATCGATTGCCGCTTCATGGAATCAATTCTCTATGCTTGTTTACCAAAGTCAACACAGCATAATATCCCTGCTGCGGTCGGCGATCAGCCTCTGTTCAAGTTGTCGCAACTTTTGTCTCACGTCCTGCCCTCATCCACTGCCACGTGCCAATGATGATCATCAACAGACTAAACCATTGCGCTTCGGTCAAGCCCAAGGCAAGAACAGAATTCACTCGCCAGAACTCGACAACCAGGCGCGCCAATCCTGCGAGCGCAAGATAGAGCCAAAAAATAGCGCCCGGCACGTAGGCTTTTTTTCTCAGCGCCCACAAGATACCGAAGATCACCGCCGACTCGAGAAATTCATAGATCGGTGTCGGATGAACCCGCACACCCGGCGGATACGGAACACCGGTCGAAGGATCGACCCAGCCGATGATCGCTTTCGTGTAGGCTACGCCCCAAGGCACATCCGTCACCGTCCCCCAGTCACCGTCCCCGGCCACGTGGCAACCTAGCCGTCCCACTCCATAACCGACCGCGAGTGCCGGCGCTGCGATGTCGGCCGCGATCAGCCAAGGGATTTTGTTTTTTTTCACGACCCAACTGACGGCTAATACGCCGCCCAAGAAACCGCCATACCACGTGAAGCCTGCGCCCGTGAAAATATACGCTGCGGGCGAGCGAAGAAAATTGCTCCACTCTTCGACGATGAAGAGCAATCTTGCACCGATCAAACCGCCGACGGCGGCGGCAAACACCATGGTTGAGGCCAACTCGGGATTGTAGCCGTGTCGTTTGAGCTCGGCATGAACCACCCAGGCCGCCGAAAGCGCAGCGAGGGCCATGAACGCTCCAAAGCTGTAGATGGTTAAAGGTCCAAATTGAAACAAGACAGGATACATCGATTTACACCGATATGGTTCGAATTGATCGCCAGAACTGTAACATAAACGACGAGAAGATCTAATGACTGCCGTACAGCGCTAGCTTAAATCAGAATGTCGGCAAGACTGGCCACAAATGGCGTCTGGCCATAAATGGCATGGAAAACACCACCTTATATACCAATTTATAATCTACCAATTTATATACTAAGCGAGGCGCCTCACCGCGGCCGAATTAGCAGGGGGGTCTGCCCAGCGATTGAAAACCATCTAGCCTTCGAAGGCTACTGAAAAAAGGAATGCGATGCTTCGACGAGCTCATCTATGAAAATTAGTAATGATTTCAAAGTCTCCCCCGTTCGTCCTGAGCCGGGTCGAAGGATGAACGGCAGTTTTTCAACACCCGCTAGACGCTAGCGAATTCAAGCCCAGTTGCTCCCTATTTTTCCACTAAGCGCAGGATAAATCCTTCAGTGGGTGGGCGCTCTGTTGCACTTCCACAGAACAAAAGCACGTAAAATCAATGGGAATAATTTTTCTCGTTGTGTGGCATCAATGTTGCGGTTACGCTCGGGCATTTAAGACGGGAGCCCTTCCGCTTCTAAACCCGTCCTCGCACCCAAGTTACGAATTATCCGAGAGAAGGAGCCATACATCGTGAATATGCCGATGCCATCCCTCCTAGATCTACGGGACACCCCCGTAATCGATCTACCGATGCCATCATTTTTCGAGTCATCTCGCAAGCGTATAGTTGCACTGGAGAAAGTTGATCTGCGCGGACGATTTTTTTTCCGTAACGACGAAAAATTTTTTTTGAAGGGAGTTACTTACGGCCCGTTCTCTCCCTCGCGCCCAGGCGTTCCTTTCCCACCAGCTAGCACCGTCGAGACAGATTTTGCATTAATGCGCGAGCTCGGAGTCAATTGCTTCCGCACCTTCACGCCTCCGCCGAAGTGGCTCCTCGACATGGCGGCTTCGCATGGCCTCAGAGCAATCGTCGGCATCCCGTGGGCTCAGCACATTTCTTTTTTAGATTCTAGGCGAACTCAAGCGCAAATTCGCGAAACCATCACTCGCGGCGTTGCAGCATACAGACACCATCCCGCAGTCTTTGCGCATCTGGTCGGTAATGAGATTCCACCCGAAATCGTCCGTTGGTATGGACGGGAGAGAATACGCGCTTTTCTTAGTGATTTGGTTGACTGTGCCAAGAACGTAGACCCTCAAACGTTTGTGAGCTATGCCAATTTCCCTTCCACCGAATATCTCGAGCCCGATTTCGTAGATTTCGTTTCCTTCAACGTTTACCTACATCGTGAGGAGGATTTTCGACGCTACCTTTCGCACCTGCATAATCTTGCTGGAGATCGACCCCTCGTTCTGACGGAGACCGGCATCGATTCCATTCGGGAAGGAACCCGTTTTCAAGCTGAAGCTCTTTCGTGGCAGTTGCAGGCTGGCTATGAAACGGGCGTCGCGGGAACTGTTATCTTTTCCTGGACGGATGATTGGCATGCCTTCTCCGGCCCCGAGGGATTTCAGGTCGACGACTGGGCTTTCGGATTGGTAGATCGCAAGCGCCAACCGAAGCCTGCTTACTCGGCGGTAAAAAAGATCTACGATAATCCTCTTCCGCCAAATCTTCGCGCCTATCCTAATGTTTCGGTTGTCGTGTGCGTTTACAACGGGGAGCGAACTATCGATTCGTGTCTGGCGTCGTTGGAAAAACTCAACTACCCAAATTACGAAGTGATTGTGGTCAACGATGGCTCGACGGATGAAACGCGACAGATCGCCGAGAGCTATGACACCATTCGTCTCGTCAACCAAGAAAATCAGGGATTAAGCGCCGCGCGCAACGTCGGGATAAGAGCGGCGACGGGAGAAATCATCGCTTTTACTGACGCGGATTGCATGGCCGATCCGGATTGGCTTACCTATCTCGTCGCGCGGTTTCAATCATCGGAATTTGGAGCCGTGGGCGGTCCAAATTTCTCGCCGCCGGACGATTCTTTCGTCGCATCATGCGTTGCGGTCTCGCCCGGCGCGCCGACGCACGTCTTACTGGACGATGAAGCCGCGGAACATATACCCGGTTGCAACATGGCCTTCCGCCGCGAAGCCTTGGAGGCCATTAAGGGATTTGATCCAATCTTTCGCGCTGCGGGCGACGACGTGGATCTCTGCTGGCGACTTCAAAACAAGGGATACAAGATTGGCTTTAGTCCGGCTGCCGTAGTCTGGCATTTTCGCCGCAACACGGTTCGAGATTACTTGAAGCAGCAGCGCGGCTACGGCAAAGCTGAGGCTCTCCTGTTCTTTAAGCACCCTTGCCGTTTTAACGTGCTCGGCCAGTCGCGTTGGTTTGGGCGAATCTACGGTGACCTGACTTCTTACTTATTACGCCGCCAGCCAAAAATCTATTCGGGAGTTTTCGGTCGCGGTCTTTTTCAAACGCTCTATCAGCCTGCGCCTTCAATCGTTGCATGCTTGCCTTATACGCTCGAGTGGAATTTCATGTCTCTAATACTCCTGGCCTGCGCGTTTGCGTTTGGCGGCATGTTCTCTTTGGGAGTTGTGCCCTTCTGTCTTACTGTCAATCAGTGTCTGGCAAGCGCCTTGAAAGCTCGGTTAACGTCCCGATTTCGCGGACCGCGGGCGACTTTGCTGATAGCCCTTTTGATTTACGTAGGACCTCTCATTCGGACACTCGAACGCTATCGCTGGCGCATTCAAAGGCTTCGGGAAATAAAGCCGGTCGACCTTGACGGGCCCACGCAGGATCCGCAAATTTTGTGGCATGAACGCGCGTTCTATCTCTCTTACTGGAATGAGCAGGGACAGGAAAAAGAGAGCCTGCTCCACGCGATGATGGATTTCCTGCTGCCGCGTAAATATCTTATTGCTATGGATCAGGGATGGAGCCAGTGGGATTTGGAAATTTGTCAGGGACCTTGGGCGAAAGCTCAGATCAAGACAGCCACGGAAAATCACGGAGGCACCAAACGTCTGCTGAGGGTCCGTTGCGCGCTCCGCATGTCAAGAATTTCTGTTACCTGTCTCTGCCTGTATGCTATCATGGCCGCTATTGCCGCTGTTCTAGCAATGCCCGTGGTTGCTGCAACCGCGGCTTTCATCGCTTGGGCTCACGCAAGTGCCATTATGTACCAAAAATTCCGTCTGGGTCACGTGCTTTATAACGTCCTTGAATCGCTTGCACAGAAGCTGGAGTTCGTGCCGGTCCAAAAATCATCCGAAGAGGCATTGTGAGAGGATCCTGCTGATGAAACGCACCGTCCGTTCCTACTTGAAGCCTTACTGGCCAGCCTTCAGTTTTGCGCTCGGTCAGGTTCTCTTTATTAGCGCGCTGGAACTGCTCAAGCCTTGGCCGCTTAAGATCATCATTGACAATGTTTTAAGTGGCAAGCCATTGCCATGGGCACCGGCGGTCGGTTGGTCGCCCCACCGCCTGCTTTTATTTTCTTGTATCGGTTTGGTGGTTGTTTACGTCATGCTGGGAGGGCTCCACATCCTAAACAATTACACAACCATTCGGATCGGCCAAGGTATGGTCAACGATCTCCGTCGTGACCTCTACAGCCACCTTCAACGCCTCTCACTGTCTTTCTATCACCGGCAGCAACTCGGCGATCTGATGTATCGGATTACTGCCGATACCATGGGTATCCAGACGCTCACGATGAACGGGCTTTTTGCAATACTCTCGGCTTCGGTTCTCCTGGGCGGGATGTTGATCGTCATGTTTTGGGTGGATTGGTATCTGACGCTTCTGGCTCTGGCCGTGTGTCCAGCGCTCTTCTGCGCAATTGCACTTTTAAACAAAAAAATGTCTCTGGCCGCAACCGAGGCTCATCAAAAAGGAAGCACGGTCTATTCCGTCGTCCAGCGAACGCTCTCGGGAATGCGCGTGATCCAGGCTTTTACAAAGGAAGAAGACGAGGGGCGACGCTTTCTCCAGGCCAGTACGGAGAGCCTGGCCGCCGAATTACGCTTGTATAACCTGCAGAATTTTTATTACGCGGTTGTCAATCTGACGATCGCCGCTGGAACGGCCGCCATTTTGTGGGTGGGCACCCGGCATGTTCTCGCCGGCGATCTTTCGGTAGGCGAAATGATCGTATTTACCTCTTATCTTGCCTCTCTGTACGGCCCGATCAATAGTATCTTCCAGACCTACGGCTTGGTTCAGAGCGCTAAAGCGGGCGTACGCAGGGCATTTGAGATTCTGGAGTCGGAGGAGCGCTTGCCAGACGGTTCTAGAGTCTTCCAGCCCCTTGGACCAAGAGGACAGATTTCGTTCGAAGACGTTTCTTTTGGCTATGACGCATCCCAGCCGGTTCTAAAGAAGATCAACCTTCACGTTGCGGCGGGAAAGAAGATCGCGATCGTCGGCCCGACGGGGGCGGGAAAGTCAACATTGGTGAGTCTCCTGCCGCGATTCTACGACCCGCAGTCGGGCCGCGTGAAGATCGACGGCGTCGATATTCGCGAGTTCGAGCTAAAATCTTTGCGTCAAAAAATTGCCATGATTCTTCAGCCTCCTCTTGTCTTCCCTCTCACCATTCGCGAAAACATCGCTTACGGCCGACCCGACGCATCTATGCAAGAAATCATCTCTGCAGCCCAGGTGGCGCAGGTCCACGAATTTGTCGAGCAGCTTCCCCAAAAATACGAGACTGTCGTGAGCGAGCAAGGATCCAGTTTGTCGGAAGGACAGAAATTGCGCCTGACCATTGCCCGCGGGAACTTGCTCAACGCTCCGATCCTGATTTTGGACGAGCCCACCTCCTCCGTGGACTCGGAGACCGAGGCGCTTATCATGGATGGGCTGGAGCAATTGATGGCCGACCGGACCACTTTCATTATCGCGCATCGTCTCTCAACCGTTCGGCAAGCCGATCTTATCTTAGTTCTGCGCGATGGCCACATTGTTGAGCAAGGCACGTTTAACGAGCTACTGCGTCGCCGTGGCCCGTTTGCCTCGCTTTACCGGACTCAGTTTGGCCTCCGCGACCAAGAGCGCAATTTACGTCGGGTCAAATGAAGAAGAAATGGAGTATGGTAGCATCGGAGTCATGGAGTATTGCTTTTTACATCCCTCACTCCACTACTCAAGCCTTGCGACTTGGATCCTGATGTGTTCGGCCACCGAATAAGGAACACCAGATGCCGCAATTACCGGATCTAGCGGAGCCCCGTTATCTCGATGAGATCGGCTGGTTTCTCTACCACGAAAAATATCGACGCGATAAGTTTGGCGGCTCCTATACCGCCGAACGGCTCGCCTATTCTCAACTCTTGTTGGATGAGGTCATCTTCTTCTTAGGCCAAGACTCAATATGGATGGAAGGTAAGACGGTCGTGACCATCGGCTGTGGCTGCACCGGTGATTTGGCCGCCTTTCCGGCAGCCGTCAAAATTGCCGTCGATCCGCTCCTTTATGTCTATCAGAAACTCGGAATGTTAATGGACGATGCGGTAGGCAACCGAACCATCTACCTTTCCATGGGCGCCGAGAATCTTCCCCTGCTGGACGAGTTCGCCGACCTGGTGATATGCCGGAACGCTCTCGATCATATGCTTGATCCGTCGATCACGACGAAAGAACTATGGAGGGTCCTAAAAAAGGACGGAGCGCTGTTTGTAAGCGTCGATATCGGCGGAGAGCCGACGCCGGACGAGCCCACCGTTTTTTCCACAGAGAGTCTTGGCAATCTCCTCAGGGAGCAGTTTGAAGTGGTGAAGTTGGTCGACAACTACCCCCCGCACAGCAAGGGTCGAATCTCGAGCGTTAGGCTTCTGGCGCGCAAGAAACCGCGCGCGAGCACGGACCTCGATAAGGAACAGATTCTCCGGACATACGAAGCCCGTCTAGTCCACGAAGCGAAAATCCAGGTATGACTCTGCTCAAGCGACTCGAGGCATAAGGAAATGGGCAAACGGTCGCGGGTGATTATTCTCGGCATCATGGGCCGAACGCCGTTTGCCGGCGTGGCTTGGCAGGCGCTGCACTACGTCGAAGGCTTTCGCCGCTTGGGCTTCGACGTTTACTACGTCGAGGATAGCGGCGAATGGGCGTACGATCCCGAGCAGAATACTGTCAGCCATGACTGCACATACGCTCTCAATTACATCAGCCGGCTCATGACCTGGTGTGGTTTGCCGGATCGCTGGGCCTATCGCGCCGTTGAACCCGAGCGCGCTATTTTCGGTCTTTCTGAGTCGCAATTTCGTGAGCTGTTCGAGCGCGCCGACGCCATTGTTAACCTCACCGGCGCGACGATATTGCGCGACGAGCATCTGCGTGTGCCTCTGCGAATTTATCTCGAAACTGACCCTGTCCAGCCGCAGATCGAAGTAGCCAAGGGCAATGCCTTCTACATTGATTTGCTTAACGCTCACACGCATCACTTCACCTACGGAGAGAACCTGGGCGCCGCAGATTGTGCCGTCCCCGTTGGCTCCGTCAACTATCATGCCACGCGACAACCCATCGTCATGGACTGGTGGGCGAGCACGAACGCCTCAGCAACTAGTGCAGCCAATTCCTGCTTCAGCACAGTCGCCAATTGGCGGCAGTCCGGCAAGGATCTTGTCTGGAACGGCGAGACTTACACCTGGAGCAAACACCACGGCTTCTTGAATCTGGTCGATCTCCCGCGCCGGGCCGCACAGCCGTTGGAGCTCGCTCTCTCCTTGCAGGGCCACAAGGGAGATGGAGACAACGGTTGGGTGCCTGCGCACGAAGAGGACGCCGAGGCGATTCGTCTGCTGACTTTGCACGGATGGCGGATTACCGACGCGATGAGTTTATCAAAGGACATCTTACCCTACCGTGATTACATCATGGCCTCACGCGGCGAGTTCACGGTTGCCAAGGATCAATACGCGCGTCCGCGCAGCGGTTGGTTCAGCGACCGCAGCGCGTGCTATCTTGCGGCGGGGCGCCCTGTCGTCACACAGGATACCGGTTTTGGAAAATTTCTCCCTGTCGGCGAAGGTCTGTTTGCATTCGACAATATGGAGCAAATCCTAGCCGCTTTCGCAGCGATTAACTCCGACTATGAGAGACACAGCCGGGCCGCGTGGGCCATTGCCGAAGACTACTTTCGCGCCGAGACCGTTCTGACAAAGCTCATCCACGAGACAGGCCTATAGCCAATAGTACCGGGGTATGACATAGCGAATGTAAACCGAAGGATAATGACAGCTCGCCGCATTATTGTTGTCGGCGCCGTCGCAGGAAATCCCTACGCCGGTATGGCATGGATGCACATGCAAATTACCGCGGGCCTTTGCCGCCTCGGGCATGACGCTTACTATTTTGAAGTAACATCTAACTGGCCTTACGACCCGATCCGCAACACGAAGGTCCGAGATTCAGATTACGCTCTGCCGTATTTGGCACGGGTCACAGAAAGCTTCGGGCTTGAAAATCGCTGGGCGTACCGCCGGAGCTATGTCGACGGGGAATGGTTTGGACTCAGTGCCCAGAAGGCGAAGCAGTTGCTCGCAGATGCGGATGCGGTATTTAACGTTGCCGGGGCAACTCGCTTTAGAGACAAACAGCTTACCGTAGGGCACCTGGTGTACTTCGGCACCGATCCTGTCTACCATGAACTAATGTTTATTGACGGAAACGAAGAAATCCGCGAGCTCATCCAAGAGCATCACGATTTCGTCACCTACGGCGAGAATATCGGGAACCCTGATTGTCCAATACCGCCTTTGCCCCGTCTCAGGTCAAAAACGCGCCAGCCCGTGCTGCTCGATCTTTGGGAGAGCGGCCCGCCTTCGAAGAGGGAATTCACGACGGTCGGTAATTGGAAACAAGAGGGGCGCGAAGTCGAATATCGCGGAGAATTCTATCATTGGAGCAAGGACCGGGAGTTCCTGAAATTCATCGATCTTCCCAAGCGAATCGATCAACCTATCGAGCTGGCAATGAACCTGGCCGATGCGAAAACGATACGCCATGGTGCCGGCGAGGCCGTGCGCGCCTTGGGAATCACCATCGATGCGCGCCATATGCTTGAGTCAAACGGCTGGAAGCTGGCGGACAGTCATGGGTTGACCACCGATCCTTGGCCCTATCGCGATTATGTCCGGGCGTCTCGTGGAGAATTTACCGTAGCGAGGGATCTGCATGTCCGTCTGCGCAGCGGTTGGTTCAGCGAGCGCAGCGCCTGCTATCTCGCCGCCGGCCGGCCCGTCATTACACAAGATACCGGTTTTGGCTCCGTCTTACCTACGGGCGAGGGCTTATTCGCATTCAATACCATGGACGAAATCCTGGCGGCTTTCGAATGCATCAATTCCGATTACGAACGGCACAGTCGGGCGGCGCGGGCGATCGCCCAGGAATATTTCAGAGCGGAAATAGTTTTAGCCAAAGTCCTGAAGGATTTGGGACTGTAACTTATGCATAGTGAAAAATACCTTATCGTTAATGCGGACGATTTCGGTCAGATAGCCGCTATCAACCAGGGCATTATCGAAGCGCATGAGCATGGCATCGTCACGAGCACAAGCTTGATGACGCGATGGCCGGCCGCCGAGGCCGCCGCTCTCTACGCCAGAGAGCACCCGAAGCTCAGCGTCGGCCTTCATTTTGATCTGGGTGAATGGGCTTACCGCGAAGGAAATTGGCTGCCGCTTTATACCGTGGTTCCCCTGGACGATGTCGCAGCGGTAAAAAAAGAAATCTCTGCGCAGCTCGCGACGTTCCGGCGGCTTCTGGGCCGCCATCCCACCCACATCGACTCCCATCAGCACCTCCACCTGCAGGAACCCGTGCGCTCTGCTCTGGTCGAAATCGCGCGGCAACTCCAAATTCCTCTAAGACATTTCACTCCAGGTGTCCATTACTGCGGAAGTTTTTATGGCCAGACGGCAGAGGGATCTCCCCTTCCCGAGTTCATCACCGTTGAGGCGTTGCTCGACATCCTTGCAGCGTTGCCTGAAGGGCTTACGGAGCTTGGCTGCCACCCGGCCAAAGAAGCGGACCTTGAGACCATGTATGCGGACGAACGGCTAAAAGAATTGGCGGCACTTTGCGACGCGCGCCTTCGGAAATTCATCACGAAAGCAAATATACAACTGTGTTCGTTTCGCGAACTCGAAGGCTTTACCCATGAACGAGTCGTCGATGAATAGGCATGGCGAAGTAAAAGAAGCGTTGTCGGCTCAGCCGTGCGCCTTTTCAGATAAGGTTGGAAGACTGCGAGACTGCTTTACTCATTTCTTGATCCCCTTCGTAAGAACGTACGTGAGGTATACTCCATGGACGATGGGTAAGCAGTCATTCTGGGCCCGGATCGTGGATCCCTACTTCGCCTGGCACGCGCACCACTTCCTCGTACCGACAATCTTCGGCAGCTATATTGCCGGCGATGCGCGAGATATTATCCAACAGTACATATACTACTTCGGGATATGGGAGCCTAATCTCACTCACTGGATGGCCGAGAGATTGACGCCCGGCGATACATTTATAGATATAGGCGCCAACGTCGGCTACTACTCTCTGCTCGCTTCTAAGCTGGTCGGCAAAAGCGGCGATGTAGTCGCGATCGAAGCCTCCCCGGAGATCTTCAAGACGCTACAACGCAATCTCGCTCTCAATTACACTGAAAACGTGCGCCCTGTGAATATGGCGGTGTACCACTCGAACGCCGTGCTGAAGGTTTTTCGTGGTTCTGAATACGAAGTGGGTCAAACAACTATTCTCGAAGTCGAGGCTGTAGAGCGCGGTTTTGAAGTGGAGTGTGAGGTTGATGCGGCGCCGCTCAGTGCCATTCTCCGGCGCGAAGAGATGCAAAATGCCCGCTTGATAAAGATCGACGTGGAAGGTGCGGAGTGGTCCGTCGTACATGGCATGCGCCCGCTTCTGGATTCGAGCCGCAGCGATTTGGAAATCATAATAGAAATCAAACCCGAATGTTTGGCTCGGCGCGGCAAGCAACCTGACGATTTTCTGAATATATTATCGGACGCTGGCTTTTGTGCCTATCGCCTGGAAAACGATTACTCGGCTCTCAGTTACCTTGTGCCGAACGGTGGTAGGAGACCGACGCGGATCCGCGACGGCATCGAGTGTTCTACCGATGTAATATTCTCACGACACGATTCAGAGCACCTCTAGGCCATCATGTTCGGTCGTGCATGGCATATGTAGCTTATGAATGCGAGAGACGAAACGATCGATTCCGCGCCAGCTGAGCCTCTTGTCACTTATGTCGACGCGCGGAGTTGTCCACGATCGGACGAGAACGTTCGGTCTGCGTGGCCGGCATCACTAACCTCGTCGGCCGGAATTTTTACCGTCGCCGGCTTGCTTCTGCTAGGAGTGGCCATCCCGACTCATCAAGATTTCTCAACCATACGTGGATAGTCGGAGCTTCAAACAGGGCACCATCGCCATGATCGCTGAGAACTTCTGCCGCAACGGCTTCAACAGTTTTTATCCGCAGATCAAGTGGGCAGGGAAATTCTCCCAGTTACATCGGCACGGAATTGCCGCTGCTGCCCTTCCGTGCATCCTTGCTTATGTCCCCTTCGGCGTGCGGGAGTGGGTCGGCAGAGCCACGTCCGTGCTGTTTTTTAGTCTATCCCTGCCTTTTTTCTATCTGCTCGTCAAAAGATCTTTAATCGACGCAGCGCCGCATTTGGGGGCGCCGCACCGGCCCCCGCGCCGGCGGCGCGATCCACTGCACCTTTTTAACGAACAGGATTAGGCGCTGAATGGAATCCCCACTATGAGCGAGCGTACACTTATCGCGCAGAAGGCAGAGTCTTTCTTCGACGACTTGTGGAAGCGTGGGGATCCTTGGAGGCTCGAAACTTCCTACTTTGAGCGGATCAAATATGAG
>VBKE01000117.1 GCA_005879605.1 Deltaproteobacteria bacterium | reverse complement strand
CCGCCGGAATTGACAACGATGGCCGCACGGCTACCTCTCGGAAAGCGGCCCGGCATGAACGCCAGCGTTGTTTCCGTCAAGTCTTCCAACGTCGGCACACGAATCAATCCAAGCCGTTTGCAGAGGGCATCGAAGACTTCATCCGCTCCCGCGAGCGCACCCGTATGGGAGATCGCCTGACGTTTTCCCATCTCAGAACGTCCAAGTTTGACGATGAGAATCGGTTTGTTCTTGTTCAGCGCCTGCTCGGCGACGGTCATGAACTCTGAGGGACGGCGGACGCCTTCGACCATCAAAGTAATAAGCCTCGTGTCGGGATCGTCAACGAGGAATGACAAGTAATCAACGAGATCCAGACTCACTTCGTTGCCGCTCGAAACCGCGTGAGTAAAACCGATGCCGCGCTCGGTCGCGCCCTTGATCCAGTTGCCCAGCGAGCCGCCACTTTGAAAGATCAAACCGACCGGCCCCTTCTTGAGCAACGGCGTAGCGGTAGGAAAGGTCCACAAACCGTTGTCCAGCGAATACGACCCCATGCAATTCGGCCCGCAGATGACAAAGCCCGTTTTGTCGCAAAGAGCTTTCATCGCCTGCGCGCGTTCCTTTCCTTTTGGGTCGTCGCCCTCTCCGAAACCGGCGGTGTAAATCGTCGCCGACTTAGTGCCGAGCTTGGCGGCTTCCTCCAAAGTGGGGAGCACGGCTCTGGTCGGAATCAAGATGAGCAGCTCCTCCGGCACCTCAAGCAGTGCCGCGACGTTCGGATAACAAGGAGCGCCCTCGATCTCTTTGTAATTCGGATTGATGAGAAAGATCTTGCCGCTGTAGACCTTCTTGAGATTGCGATAAATGCCCATGGGCCAGCGCCCCTTGGGCGAAGCGCCGACAATCGCCACGGAGCGCGCGCGGAGAAGATTTTCCACGGGTTTGCGTCGAAATGTTTCGGTCTGTGCGTTCGTACTCATAATGAATCGTTCTATTGCATAGTCGGCAAGCGACTGCAAGTTTAGTGCGCCGTAAGAGTCAGGGATAAACGTGCCAGCGATCAAGCGGGATCATCACCCCGGCCTTCTGTCCGATGGAAAATTCCGAATCGCCGGGGAGCTTCACCAGAAGGCTCAGGCCATTGATGTTGACTTCGAGAATTTGCGCATCGCCGAGGTAATTTTTGCTCGTGATGGCTCCCGACAGGGAGTCAAGCAACCCGTCTGCGCAATTGAGCTTTACATGTTCAGGCCGGACCGCAAGCGTGACTGAACTTGCGACTGAAACTCCTAACGGCACGGGGATGGGCAGAGTTCCAAGTGGACATTCCACCTGTGATGGGCCGGTGACATGGCCTTTGATGAAATTCATTTCACCGACGAATTGGGCGACGAAAAGGCTATTCGGCTTGGCATAGACTTCATGCGGCGGCGCCGTTTGCAGGATCTCACCGTTGTACATCACGCAGACTTTGTCGCCGAGACTCAGCGCTTCCGCCTGATCGTGCGTGACATAGAGAGTCGTCACGCCGACGGCTTTGGTAATTTTCTTAAGCTCCACGCGCATCTGCTCCCGCAGGCGGGCGTCGAGATTGCTTAGCGGCTCGTCCATGAGCAAAATCTTCGGCTCCGTGACCATGGCTCGGGCCATCGCCACGCGCTGCTGCTGGCCGCCGCTCAGATCGGTCGCCGGCCGGTCCTCGAGCCCGTCAAGTTGAACGAGCCGAAGCGCATGGCGGACTTTTTCGGCCACGAGATCTTTGGCGATCTGCTTCCGGCCGCGGATCAGGGGAAAGGCAACGTTCTGAAATACATTCATGTGCGGCCAGATCGCGTAGGACTGAAACACCATCCCGATATCGCGCTTTTCCGTCGGTACGTAGATTCGCCGGGTCGGAGAGTTCGCGATGGTACCGGCAATTTCCAGCTCGCCGGCGTCGGGTTTCTCCAGGCCGGCGACGCAGCGCAAGGTGGTGGTCTTACCGCAGCCGCTGGGGCCGAGCAGGACGCAGAACTCCTTCTCCGCCACTTCCAGATCTATGCCGCGCAGTGCCTCCACTCGGCCGCGCCGGCTGTCGAACCATTTTTTGAGTCCGCGAATGCGTATCAAACAACTCTCCAGAGTTTCAGGTTTCGAGTCTCAAGTTTCGCGTTAAAGAAACCAGAAACCCGGAACTCGAAACGTGCTTTAGCTTCCCGGCCCCACCTCCCCGAGGCGTGAAAAGCCGATTTTCAACGCGCCGACAACCAGCACGGCGAAGAGCACGAGCACGACACCCAAGGCCGCCACCTGCGGCACCCAGCCATTGCCCCAAAACTGCCAGACAATCGTCGAAACCACGAGATTTTTCCGCGTCCCAAGCGCCAACGCCATCGTCACTTCCCGATACGAGAGCATACTGATCCAGATCCAGCTATTGAAGATACCGGCGGCTACCAGCGGCAGGACGATACGGCCAAGCACGCGCGGCGTCGAGGCCCCGGAGACTTTCCCCGCCTCTTCCAGCTCGCGATGCACCTGAATCATGACTCCATTCGTGGTGCGCGTGCCGTAGGCGATCCAGGTGATCGTATGAGCGATAGCGATGATCGCGATGGTGCCGTAAACCGGAAAGAAGTTTCTGTAGGCGAGCCCGAGATAGCCGAGACCCACGGCGAGAAGGATGCTCGGTATCGCGTGCGGCAGAAAGGCGATGGTATCGAGGGAGCCACGGAAGCTGACTTGCGTCCGCACGACCAGCCACGAAACGAGCACGCTCAGGAACATCGTCGCCGTCGGCACAGCGAACATGAGAATCGCCGTGTTGATAAAGGGCAGGGCGTCGACGTAGTCGAAAATCGTCTCGTAGTTGCTAAGAGAGATTTGCGAGAAAGCCTCGGCCGAGGGTAGCTGCAAGTGCGGCAGCAGCGACGCCCATACAAGAACCAGAAATGGGATAAAGACCTCCATGGACAAGTAAAGCATCGCGAAGGCGAGCGCGGCCCACTTCCATCGCCCAAGAGATATCTGTCGCGGCCGGTAGCCGCGGCCGGTGATCACCGTATATTTCTTCCCGTGCTGGACGAGACGCACATAGAAAAAGGCCAGACTCAGGCCGGCAACTAGCATGACCGCGCCGTAGGCGCCCGCCAGGCCATAGTCGGGCAAGCCCGCGGGCGGATTAGTCGATGTAAAGATCAAAGCGCTCAACACGAGAATCCGCGCCGGAAAGCCGATGATCGCCGGGACCTCGAACACGGCGATGGCGCTCATGAACAGATAGACCATCACCCCGGCGATCGCCGGCAAGGTGATCGGCACATTGATCCGAAGAAACGTCTGAAACTTGCTCACTCCCGCCGTGTAGGCCGCCTCCTCGAGTGATGGGTCCATGGTGCGGTAGGCCGCCGCCAGCATGAAAAACGCCGACGGCACGAACGACACGCCCTGAATAAAAGCCATCCCCGGTATGTTGTATAAACTGATCAGCGGATGATCGAGACCGAAGAGTTGCGTCGCCCACTGGTTCACCAGGCCGATGCGCGGACTGAGCAAGAGAATCCAGGCGATGGTGCGGAGAAAGACCGGGATCAAAATTCCCACGGTCATGAGAACGTATATGGTTCCTTTAAGAGGGAGATCGGTGCGGGTGAGAAGCCAAACCAGCGGGACCGCGAACACCAGTGCCACCAAGACCGTGCCCGAGGCGAACAAAAGCGTGTTGAGCAAAACTTTGTAGGTGCCGGGAGCGCTATAGACGGCGATAAAGTTGGCCAGCGTAAGCGGTCCACCCTCGCCCGGGAAACCGGTGCGCAAGCTCATGAGGACCACCATCAACAGCGGCACACCGACCATGAAAAGGAGCAGCGCCATCAACCCGCCGGCGAATAACATCGACGGCTCGGCCGAATACGCCAACGTCAGTTGCTGTGCTCACGCGAATTCTCTTATCGCGAAGGCCCCCTCCTTCATCCTCCCCCGCTCGCGGGGGAGGAAAGAGGTAGGGGACGATTTTTTAAAGCCCGCTGAAACCGAATATTTTCCCGTATTCTCTCGAAAGTCGGTCAACCATCTCGGCTTGATCCTGAGTCATATACACGACGGTTTTTTTCTGCGCGTACTTATAGGCAGACGTTCCGGGAATCAAGGCAGAGCTTTGGCCGGCGTATTTCTCCCAAATTTTTTGCGCTTCGGGAGTCGTGAGATAGCCGGCCATCAGGTACGCAGCTTTAGGATGCGGCGCGTTCTTCGGCACGCCCGCCTGATAGGCGGGCGCAATCAGCGGCGACACCGCTTCGGCATGCACGACCGGCGCGCTCTTGTTTTTCTCCGACTTGATTTCGCTGTCGGTCAAAGAAACCGCGACGACGATTTCACCCAACAGCAGCCGGCTGTAGATCTCTCCCAATCTTCCGAGAATCAATTCCTGCTTGGTAAGGGCCTTCACAAAATTGGTCGTCTTCTCTTCGCCCCAAGGTCCCGCCGCCAGCCGAGCCATGTGGTGGGTCGCGCTCGATACGCCGATCTTGCCCTTCCACTTCGGATTCAAAAGATCCTCCCAAGTTTTAGGCGCGTCCTTGGCGGGGACCAATTGCTTGTTGTAAGCGGGCAGCACAAACTGATTGGCAAAGCTCACCGCGCCGTTGTCATACTGAATCGCCTTGGGATCAACGCCGATGCTTTTATAGTCGAATGGCTGATGCATCTTTTTGACCCACAACGTCGCGTGATGCGCGTCCGTGACCACCATCAAATCCCATTCCGGCGGCACCCCGCTAGCGCCCAAGCCGACGACTTTGCCGATATCCCGCGTCATGTTTCCCGAAGGGTTGAATTGCAATTTGACGTTGAGGCCGTATTTCTTGTTGAATGCCGCGGCCAAAGCCTGCGCGCCTTGCGGCGTCAAGGTTGACGGGGCATAGAACTCGATTGTCCCTTCTTGCTTGGCGCCTTTGATCAGATCGTCGATGGGCGCGGCGACACCAAGTTTCGTCAAGACGGTGATCGTGAGCAGGGCGACAAAACCACTTGAGAGTCTTTTAAGACTGGTCATGAAATTTCCTCCTTGGCCACGTTAAAAATATTCACCAGCAAGCGGTCAGACATGACACAGAACTTTCTCTATATTTGAAACGTCTCCTATTAGTCTCCTGTCTCCGGAGTTCATTGAATAAGTCGGCGCCTCCCCTCGTCATTACCGCCAAAGCATGTCCTGAGCGCAATCGAAGGGCGGTAATCCAGTGTCCCTTGAGTTTCCTCGATTCCGGCTCTCGCGCGCAGCCGCGCGCTCGGCCGGAATGACGCCGAAACTTTATTGCGAATTTTTCGGAGACACCACACTAGGAGCTTACTGAAAAACTGCAACCCGTCTTCGACGGGCTGCACGAACGGAAAACTCAACTCATTGCACCACCCTACCGCTCGCCGTGAGCCGCGTCGATGGGCGAACGGTAAACTCTCCAGCAGCCGGGTAGCTCCTTCACTGAATCTTCGGCCCGGTGTATTCCAGAATATACAACCCGCCTTTGATTCGGTCAGTCACGTAGATCAGCCCATCGGTATCGACGTACAGATCGTTGAACATCGGCGCCTTTTGGCCTTCCGGCGGCGGCGGAATGAAGAAGCCCACCTCCTCCGGACGGAACTTGTTTCTGATGTCAAAGACTCGCAGCCCGGCGTTGTAATAGGTGACGAAGATGATATTTTCGCTTTGGAATGAGCCCGGTCGATTCTCGTGGACGTTGTGCGGACCGAAGCGGAGTCCGCGCTTGCAAAAGTCGCCTTCCGGCACCGGGCATGTACTGACGATCACCGGATTTTTCTCTTCCCGAATATCGATCAGCCACACGCGTTTCTCGCCCTCCTGGCAATCATACTTCACCGACTCGTCGACGGCCACCACGAGTTTTCTTCCGGGAAGCGGCAGAGTCGTGTGCGCGTAACCACCGTAGGGCGGACTCCAATCGAGGCGGCTGATGGTCTTCGGCTTGCTGACGTCGGAGACGTCGATGATGACCATCCCCGCGTCGACCAAAGCGACGTAGGAGCGGTCGCCGTAGGGAATCGCGCCGTGAACGTGAAAATGCTCCCCTGGAAACGGCGTCCATTCCGGCGGCGTTTCTTCTCCCTCTTTGGTTCCCGGAATCCACCACACACCGGCCTGCTTCGGATTCGACGGGTTCGACAGGTCCGCGATTAAATACGCCCGCTCTTTGATACCGGGCAGCATCGCGCCGACGTGGGCGTACTTGCCGTCGGTAAACCACATCCGGTGAACGCCCTTTCCCGGGATTTTCATGTAACCGATCTCGCGCGGCTCGGTCGGATTTTCAATGCTATAGATGCGGATCCCCGCCTCGTTAGGCACGCTGGCGGCGATCGATTTGTCAAAGTAGGGGCGCTCCTGATTCTGAATCAGAACATCGCCGGCGATCTGGACTTTGTGCGCGTGTGTATTGTCCGGATGGGGCATCTGCTTTATCACTCTCGGATCGCTTGGGTCCGCAGCGTCAAGAATGGTCAGCGCCATGGGCGATGTGCCCAGATGGGCGAGATATATGTAGCGGCCGTTCTTGAGTAGCTGCATGCCGTCCCCATGACCGTTTAAGTCGTGATGACCGATTAAACGAACATTCCAACTCTCACTTTTGGCCTGAATATCTGCAATTTTTGCTGACACGTTCATGTGCTCCTTTGACTACGGGTTATTCGAAAATGCGATCCGGTTCAGGCATTCATTTATTGTGGTTACGAGCTTATGTCAAACGTTTATCGTTCGTTGGCGAAAGCGTCGTTCTATGTTATGAGAGTTCTCGTACGTAGGAGAATCCGCGTTGAAGTCGGTGGAGGTTCCATGAAGCATTTCAAAATTCTTTTTGCTTTTCTCGTGATGCTCGTTGTGACCACACCCGTGGATGCCCAAACCAAACGGATCGCCGTGGCTTATAGCGCGATCAGCGCAACGCAGTCCGCTTTTTACCTCGCCAAAGACGCCAAGCTGTTTGAAAAGCACGGCCTTTACGTCGATCCTGTTTACGTAGCCGGGGGAAGCCGAGTGTCCCAGGCCGTTATCGCGGGAGAATTCACGGTGGCTCTGGCTGGCGGAAACATTGTCAATGCTGATCTCGCCGGCGCTGACATCGTGGTCATTGGAGGTGTGGTGAATGTCCCGTCTTTTTATCTCTTCGTACAGCCATCGATCAAAGGACAAGAAAATCTGAGAGGCAAAGCCTTGGGGGTCACCCGCTACGGCGCTTCCACGGATTTCACTTTGCGGTTTTTGCTAAAAAAATGGGGGTTAGAGCCCGATCGCGATGTAAAAGTCATTCAAATGGGCGGACAGCCGGAAATTTTTGCCGGCATGCAGGCTGGCGTAATTCAGGGAGGAATTCTGTCCTCGCCGGGAGACTTTAAGGCGAAGAAAGCCGGCTTTGCCATGCTCGCTAATTTTGCCAAAGTAGGGCTGGATTACCCAACCACTAGTATCGTTTCTACTCGTTCCACCATTAAGAAGGACCCGGAGACCGTGAAGCGCTTCTTGATGGCCTACAGCGAGGGCGTGCATCGCTTATTTCGCAACAAAGAGCTGGCGATGAAAATAATCGGAAAGTGGACGCGTACTCAAGACCGTGAAACCTTGGAGTCGTCCTACGAATACGCCACGAACTTTATCGAAAGACCGCCGCACCTCCCTTACAAGGCCATCGACATGGTCCTCACACAGACCGCAGAGACAGATGCTAGGGCCAAGGGGCGCAAAGCGGAGGAATTCATCGACCCCACTATCTATAATGAGCTGGAAAAGAGCGGCTTCTTCAAGTCGTTGGGCCGTTAGAGTGCGCAGCAGATTAATCAACCGTGCCGCGGCCACGCTACTGAGTTGATCCCCTGCCGGAGTGACCTACCCGCATCACAGAAATGAAAGCCATCGTCCTCAGAGGATTCGGCGGTCCCGAGGTTTTGCGTCTCGAAGAAGTCCCTACGCCAACGCCTGCCGACGACGAAATTCTCGTGAAGGTCCGCTCGGTGTCGGTCAATCGCACCTTGGATCTTATCGTTCGCCAGGGAAACTATCCTGTCAAAGTCCAGCTCCCGCACATTTTGGGCGTCGATCCGGCCGGCGTCGTCGCTCACGTCGGCACCGACACCGACAAGGTCAAGGTCGGCGATCGCGTCGCTGTGCTGTCATTCATCGCTTGTCGCAAGTGCCGCTACTGCTTGAGGGGCGAGGAAGCCAACTGCCTCAGCAGCCGCCACATCGGCCTGCACCGCTGGGGTGGGTACGCGGAGTATGTAACGGCGCCGGCGCGCAACGCCTTCAAACTGCCCACCAACCTCTCGTTCGCCGAAGGAAGCATCATCACACGCCACTTTCCCATGGCATTCAATCTGCTGGCGAGCAAGGCCGACGTCAAGCCGGGAGAGTGGGTCCTAGTCATGGGCGCCACCGGTGCCCTTGGAAGCTGCTGCGTACAGGTTGCGCAGATGCTCGGCGCGAAAGTCGTCGCCAGCGCCGGCGCTGATGAGCGCGTAGCAGCGGCAAAGAGCTACGGCGCTGACTTCGGCGTCAATTATCGCCAGCAGAACTTGGCTGACGAAATCATGCGCCTGACCGGCGGTCAGGGGGTCGATGTCGCTTGTGAGAATATTGCGGACCCAACGCTTTGGCCTGGCGTATTGAATAGCCTCGCCATCGGCGGACGGCTGGTAACCGCGGGCGCGCACGGCGGCGGCGAAGTCAAATTGGACGTCAGGCGGCTTTACATGCGACGGCTGCGTATCATCGGCGCCGCGGGCACGAATCTTCCAGATGTCGATAAAGCGCTTGAAGCCGCCGAGGCGGGCAAGATTCGGGCGATCATTGATCGAACTATGCCGCTACGCGACGCCGCGGAAGCGCATCGAATTCTGGAACGGAATCAGACCTTGGGAAAAATTATTCTCGACCCAACACAAAACTAAACCCTTAAGAATGGACGCCGACAGGATAAGATGTACTCAGGCTCATAGCCGATCCTCGAACCAAGCTCCAGAAAACGTAGGAAGTGTCATTTACAGCCACGAATCAGCCGTGTTAAAGAACAAGAGAATAATTCGCGGGAGGTAAACCATGGCGCAGATCGTCACGATCATCGGCATTACCCATAATCCCTTTATGCCGCGTCTTTTCCAGCAACCCCAACAACCGCCGGGGGCCGCAAAAGTAAAAGAGCGGATTGCAATGATGCGGCAGAAGCTCGCTGAGGCGAAACCCGACGTGCTCATCACCATCGGCAACGATCATCTGCACCAGTTTTTCATGGACAACATGCCGGCTTTCATGATCGGCAAGATGGACGCCTACGACGGAACCTTCTACGACGAGACTCGCGAGTTCGGCCTGCCGACATGCAAGCTTCAGGGCGATCTCGAGCTTTCCGACGCCATTATGGAAGGCGCCTTCGACCGGGGCGTCGACTTCTCTTATTCGAACGAATTGACCATCGATCACTCGATCATTGTGCCGATGATGTTTGTCAGGCCCGAAATGGACATCCCTATCGTTCCCATCTTGACCAATTGCATCGCGCCGCCGATGCCGAGACCAAAGCGCTTCTATGAAGTCGGCAAAGCGATCCGCGGAGCCATCGACAACCTCGGCACCAACAAACGGATCGGCGTGCTCGTCAGCGGCCATCTTTCCCTCGAAGTCGGCGGACCGAAGCAATTTGAGCGCCACCTGATGGATCCAAACTTCGATGCCGCCGCCGTCGGCTGGATCGCCAATGGCGATATTCAAAGCGCCGCCGAAGGCTGTACGCCCCAAAAAATGATCAAAGCAGGCAACATGACCAGCGGCTATTTGAACTTCCTCATGATGATGGGCGTGGCCAACAGCAGTAAACCTTCATACGCAGAAGGCTTAGATGCGGGCTTTCCCGCGATACCCTTTTTTAGTTGGGACAGTGGACAATAATCGGCCATGGATTGGAAACTTCTCTCAACGGTATTCACTTCAGTCTTTATTGCCGAGCTTGGGGATAAGACACAGCTCGCCACAATGCTGTTTGCTTCGGATAAACAGATCAGCAAGATAACGGTTTTTGCAGGAGCTTCGTTGGCGCTAGTCGTGGCATCGGCGATCGGAGTCCTCGCCGGTGGGGTCTTGTCGAATTATGTTAGCGAGAAGCATTTGCATTATCTGGCGGGGATCGGCTTTATCGCCATCGGTGTCTGGACGCTATTAAAAGCGTAATTGAGGAGTGCTCATGAGCAAGTATTTAATGAACAAACTCATCCATCAAGTGAACATGAATGAGATGGCGGAAAAAGAATACGCGAGCAATCCCCGCGCGTTTGTCGAGAAGTGGGAGAAAAGCCAGAAACTAAAGCTCGCGCCGGAAGAGCGAGAAGCGCTCGCGACTAAGGACTACGGCAAGCTCTATGCGCTTGGCGCGCATCCATTTACGTTATGGAGCTTCACTGAAGCCGTATGGGCGCATGAGAAGCCGAGAGAAGAGTTGGTGAAAGACTACAAGGAAAAGGCCGCGAAAGCCGGCTACCCGGATTTCAAGACCTGACGATTTTGGATTTTAGATTTTCGATTTTGGATTCAATCCAAAAGCTAAACTTCTTTTGTCTTTGAACCGGTAAGCGATTGAACGCTTGAACCACGGATCTTTGGCATAAATCCTTTACGTACAATTCTTTTGGATCGCGGGCGACGGTCGCGAGGCGCCCCACTCACACTACCAAAGCCCGCCTAACGCAGAGCCTTCATGCGATAGCTCCTCCCCGCATCGACTCGCTGGCATGATTCATTACTAAACACCCTCGGATAACATCTCCCTTGGCACCCTTTGCGCCCTTGCAAGAGATTGCTCTTATTCGAACTCTATTTCTTATCCCGGCAAGAGCGCAAAGAATCGACTAACGCACTTCGAACCTGGTCTCTCGTTCCGAGACATTGTTGAAAGCTTTAGGTTGGACCAGCGCGCGGCTATAAAAAACCAGTCGGAGAAAACCAGGGCTGCCGGTGATCCGATGGGCGATGCCCCGAGGAATCATGGCCGTCTGGCCGGCTTCCAGTTCCATCGCGCCCCACTCGGTGTGATTCAGCGAACGGCCACGGAACTGAAACCAAATTTCATCCTCGTCGCAACCTCGGTGAAAGCCTCTTTGTTCCTCTTCCAGATTGTAAACGTCAACCCTGAATTCCTTGCCGGTATAGAGCACGGGTGCTTTGGCTCCGCCTTTTCCGGTCATGCCGGTAAAATAATCGAAGGCCCTGATCTTCTTAACGGGACGACAACCCTCCGTGACGGCGCCGATCAACGCGGCGGGGTCGCGCTCAATCCAAACGTCGGATTGGGGGTTCCAGAAAGTAATATGTTCAAGCGCATGGCCATTCTGAAGTTCCTGTCGTCCGTTCCCTTGCGGCGTGAACGGTTCTGAAGGACGCACGGTGAATTTGGTTTCCGCAAGAGGCTTTTCCGGATCGACGCCTAGATTCACCAGCTCTCGGGTTGCCACCCTAACCCGTAAACAGTCCTCTTTTCCGGCGGAGCGATGCGAGATAGCCGCAGGAATCAAAACGGCTTCGCCAATTTCAAGCTCCACGACGCCGCATTCGCTCTCCACGGTGGAGCGACCGCAAAACTGAAAATAAATCAAATCGTGATCGGAAGCCCGCGTCAGTTGCTCCTCACGGTCAAACAGACTTTCGACGGCGATCCGCAGAGTGTCGCCTTCCCAAACCGTTACCTGTACCCGGTTTCCCGAGCAGGGCGCGCTCCGAAGCAGGTCGAAAGGACGAATTTTCGGCACCATTCTTTGCCCCATGCGAGCCGTGCCGATGACCGCTGCCTCGTCTCTTTCCACCCAGATATGTTCGTCCGGATCCCTGTGGGTCATGAACTCGCGTATTTTTTTGCCCATAATACTGACCTCCTTAAGAACTTACCGCCCTAGTCTAATAGGTTCCTATCGTGGAGTTCTTCGCCTACCAGCGATTCGAAAGCCCATTTTCAGCTATCACTGCGAGTCGAAACTGTCAAAGCACGACGGGCTGTGATGATAACGACTCGTCTTGTGTGATCGAGGACGTCTCTGTCTCTATCTCAAGAGCCTGTTAGCGAGCGCTATCGCGGGGTTTCTGATTTTAAGGACCGATGATTCCAAGTGGGTTTCCAGGCGGTAATAATCATCTACAGTCATCACGTCCTTGCACGCCTCGACACCCGATTCTTTAAGCCATGCCGTATTCACATCGAGCCGACGCGTTCCCTGAACCATCGCCTTGCCGTAAAGTTCCTGTCCTTCTTTGCTTAGAAACCAGCTCACAAATACCTTGACTGCGTTTGGATGCGGCGGATTTTTCACAACCGTGACAACGCCGCTGCCGTTGTTGGCGTGAGAACCTTCCTTTATATGAGGCAGCGGTTTGACCGGAAGGCCGGCTTTCATGAAGGGTTCATAACTGTAGTGACTCAGGCCGACCGTAAAGGCGAGCTTGCCCTTTGCCAGAGCGTCGGCGATCTGACGGAGATTTTGACTGATGAGCAGCGCTTGCTGTGCGAGCTTCGCGAGATAATCTTCGCCTTTGACTTTCCAGAGGAAAGACCAAGTGTTTTGTCCGGAGCCGGGATTGCGCGGATCGAGAAATCCGATTCTTCCTTTCCACTTGGGGTTCAACAAATCGTCAAAGGAGCGAATTTCCTGTGGCTCTACCTGACCGGCGTTATACCAAAACGTTTCGCTGGTATAGCACTGAAAGGCATAGATATAACGCTTCGTCTTGACGTTGTCCTCCCAGATGTGTCCGCCCCACCAGTTCTTCGGATCTTTGACTTCCGGCAAAATCATGTAAGGCTGAAAATCATCCGCCGCTCCGGAAGCGGCCATGCTTATAGGCGTAGCCCCACCGGCCATCAGCACGTCAAAATAATGCACACCGGACTTATATTCGTTGATAATCCGCGTCACGTTTTCCGGACCGCGGCTCGGAAACAGCTCCGGAGCGATGCCGAACTTTTCTTTGAATTTTGAACCGATCGCGTTGCGCAACTCGGTACTGGCTGGAATACCTAGAACGACCGTGTTCTCTTTCTTGGCCGCGGCCAGAACCTTTTCCCACTCGGCTTGCCACTCTGCCGAATAAACCGAAGCTGGCAAGAAAACCGCAAGCAGAGCAACCACAAGACGGCGATGGTGCTTGAATGGACTCATGGTCATAGTCTCAACACCAGCCCCGCGACCGCGTTAATTGAAGACTATTTCCCTTTGCCTTTCTCCATTGGATAAAAATACTCGTACTTCCCTTCTTCTACCTTTTTGAAGATCATTGACACCGTCTTCCACGGATCCTTGGCGTAGTCTTCATAGCGGCCGGGCGCGTTGATGCCGGGAATCTCCGGCACCCAGTCTTCCGCGAGCAATTCCTTCGGATCGCCGTAGCGCGAAGTCAAAGCGCGCACCTCCGGGCTGTCGAGCGACGTCATATGTCCCTTGTTGATGATCGTCACCCAGGTATTTTTCGTTCCGCGGACTCGCAGCCGGTAAGTGGAGAAATAATTGTGGATATGAAACCAGTGATCGTTGGGCATATTGTTTTTCGTCGTGAAGTCGACCCACTCTTTAGACCATTCGGGGTTATCCGGGCCGTGATGAAGTGAAGAACGCCGCTGCGGTTTCGCTCCGTCACGTTGTCACCGATCAGATTTTCATCGGGCCGCTTGAAAAATTTTGGGTTGGTCCCCAACGCCGTTTCGTAGAGGAGCCAGTAACCGGGCCGATCGTGATACGGATAGGTTAGCTCGTTGATCTTCGGATACTTGAGAAACTCGCGCCACACTTCCGCGTAGGTCCCGCTTCCTTTCACATCGACGACATAGCCGTCCTTAATAACCGCTTCAGTTCGCGGAAAATGGCCCGCGTGGTTCGCCGTCCCCGCGATCACGCCATTGGCTTTCGGAGTGGGTGAGCGCGGATTCCATTTTTTCTGGAAAGCGGGATATTCGACGACCGCGTATGGGAAACGACCGGTGGCTTGATTGGGGAACATGTAGAGATGCCCCTGCTGGTAAACGCCGCGGGCCCATCGCTCCGCCATATCTTCAGTAAGATCGCTGGTAAGGTTC
>VBKE01000196.1 GCA_005879605.1 Deltaproteobacteria bacterium | reverse complement strand
GTTCCGGTTGTCAAAACAAGTTTTCCGCCTTCAGGCATGGCATCACGCGCATTGAGCGATATGTTGAGAAGGATTTGATCTATCTGGCTAGGATCCGCCATCAGCGAAGGAGTGCCCGGGTCTAAATGCAGGCCGACATCAATCGTTTTCGGAAACGTTTCGCTAAGCAGGCGCTCAAGGTTCTTAACTAGGTCATTGAGATTGAGCTGTTCCAGTCTCGCCTCGCTCCTTCGAGCAATGGCGAGGAGCTGCTGAACGATTGCCGTGCCGCGATCGACGGTTTCGTCTATGATTTTCAAAGCCCGTTGAAGCTCTTGATCCTTCGACCGATCCTCCCCAATGAAGGACGCGTGCCCCCTTATGATGTTGAGAATGTTGTTGAAGTCGTGGGCGATGCCGCCGGTCAAGGTGCCAATGCTTTCAAGCTTCTGAGATTGGCGCAGCTGCTCTTCAAGCCTTTTCTCCTCCTCCATTTCGCTCAACAGAGCGGTGTTGGCTCGCTCCAGCTCAGCGGTGCGCTCTTGTACCCGCCGTTCGAGCTCCGCATTCGATTGGGCCAGTGCGTCTTTGGCCTGGAGCAAGGCCGCCTCTGCCAACTTCCGCTCGTTAATGTCGACATTGACTCCCGACATGCGGAGCGGTCGTCCTCCGGCGCCCGTAAAAACTTTTGCCCGCGCGAAGAGCCAGTGCACGCTTCCATCCGGCCAGACCACACGAAAATCTTGAGAATACTCACCGGTCTCGAGCGCGTGATCCATTTCCGCCTCTGCCCGCTCGCGATCTTCCGGGTAAAGCCGCCGGTGCCAGCCTTCGTAGGTCCCTTCGAATTCTCCCGGCGCAAGACCATAGAGCGCTTCGATTTCCGGCGACCAATAGTTTGTTCCCGTGATGTAGTCGTAATCGAAAACTCCCCAACGCGCGGCTTGCTGCCCGATGCGCAAGCGTTCCTCGCTTTCGCGCAAGGCTTGTTCGGCCCGTTTGCGATCCGTGATGTCGCTGATCGCCGAAATCCAACCCGTCACCTTGCCTCGCCCGTCTTTTTCCGACACATAGGCGATCCGCATGAATCGCCGGCCGATTCGCTCGTATGGCACTTCGACTTCATATTGGACGAGATCCCCTTGTAAGGCCCTTTGCACATGCGGGCGAATGACTTCATAAGCGTCCTGGCCGAGAACTTCAGGGAGGGTCTTGCCGATGATCTGCTCCGGCGTCAATCCGAAACGTTCGGCATACTCGCGGTTTACGAACAGGTATCGACCGTCGCTATTGCATTGCACGAGCATCACCGGCGCAGAGTCTGTAATGAGCCGCAGCTGTGATTCTTTGGCACGCAGGGATTCTTCCGCGCGCTTGCGCTCGATGAACTGTCCAAACTGGAGGCCGATGTCACTGACCATTTCAAGAAAATCTTCGTCCGGCTCTCGGACCTCACGACTCATGCATTCAATAACACCGAGAACTTCGTCAGTGAGCTTAATGGGAAAACAAAAAGCGGAATGCAATCCTTCCTTCGTCGCCGCCGGCGCTCGCGGGAAGTTGCTGTCCTTGGTTACATCGAGAATCCAAGCCGGTTCGCCGCTGGCCCAGACTCGCCCTGGCAGGCCAATTCCGTGGCCAAACTTGCTCAGCCGGGTGACCGCCTCGAACTCAGGCACTTTAACGGACCGAAGGGACCAAAAGTCCATGCAGGTCAGTTGGTTTGGAGCTCGATCCACGTCCCATATCGCCCCCAGTCCCCATCCCCCTCTCTCACATAGAACCTGGATAATTCTAGGCGCGGCCTCCGCGAGTGCCGGAGACTCGGCCAAGATGCGGCTTACCGCATCCTTGATGAGCAGCCGTTGCTCTAAGCGTCTGCGCTCTGAAACGACCGAAGCCATCACCAGGGCCGTCGTGGCAATGGTCGCCATGAACACCTGCAACAACAGAAGGGATTGATTTGGATGCAAAGTCGCGAACGGGCCGAGATTACGCGACGTGCCCCATAAGGCGATACCCGACATTATCAAAGCCGAGGTCGCCGCTCCCCGTCGGCCAAATCGCAGCGCTCCCCAAAGTAGCGGTACCAGGGCGAAATACTCTAGGCCGGAGGGAATCGTGTTCAGAAATAAAATCCAGCCGACTAGGGAAAGAGTCAGCAGCAGGCCCGTTGCCTCCAAGATCTGCGCGACTTTCAAAGGCAACAGCGGTTGCGTCATCCAAAGCACCAATGGTGAGGCCACAATCAAGTCGCCGACCATGTCACCGAGCCACCAGGTCAGCCAAATGGCTAGGTAGTCTTCCCATCGGGCGTGGCCCGCTAAAGTCAGGCTGGTGACGCCGACGGTGGCGCCAACAGTCGTGCTCAGAACCGCCGCCAACAGAATGAATAGGAGAATATTTTTTGTTCCTTTAAAAGCCTTCGGCCCTTCGGCGAATCGGCAAACCAACCAGGCTCCGAAAAGCGCTTCAAGTGTGTTGCCGGCTGCGATGGCCAGTGCCGTTGCCAACGATCTTTGTACGGCGAAGTTCACCAGGGTGGCTCCCAAAAAAACTCCTGGCCAAAGCCGATAACCCCACAAAAGGATAGCCGCCAAGGC
>VBKE01000195.1 GCA_005879605.1 Deltaproteobacteria bacterium | reverse complement strand
AGCTATTGAACTTGGCTGATCTCTTTGGCATATCCGATGCGCGTGGAATGATCATAGACTTAAACATCAGCCACGAAGATCTTGCCGGTATCATAGGGGCTTCGCGCCAACAGGTGACTCAACACCTTAATGAATTCGACCGCAAGCAGATCATCGTCAGGGAAGGACGGCGAATCATCGTTAATGCCCAGAAACTGCGGAAAACTATCG
>VBKE01000194.1 GCA_005879605.1 Deltaproteobacteria bacterium | reverse complement strand
GAACTCGGGCTGCTGCAATACGGTGCTCTACCCCGCGAAGCTCCCGGAGTCGATGGCCGTCGCGGCGGTGGACGCGAACGACCAGCGGGCATCGTTCTCCTCCACTGGGCCGGAGGTGGACGTCGCCGCCCCCGGCGTCAGCATCCTCTCGACAGTGCCGACCGGATCGTGCAAGTTATGCGATCCGAGCGGCTACCGCACGCTCAGCGGGACATCGATGGCGACTCCGCATGTCTCCGGCACCGGGGCACTCCTCATGTCGCGCGGGTTCACGGCCGCGCAGGCGTGGACACAGATCACGGGGACACCCAAAGACTTAGGTTCCCCAGGCTTCGACTTGTTCTACGGGTGGGGCCGGGTCGATGCACTGGCCGCCACGACGCAGACGCCGTACTTCCCGCCGATCGGTGACACGACACCCCCGACCGTCGCGTTTGTCTCGCCACCGGACGGGTTCGTGATCACGACGAATACGGTCACCGTGAAGGTCGAGGCCACGGATGACCTTAAGCTTGAGACAATCGACCTACGTGTTTTCTGGGGTGATTCTACTGTCTGGACACACTTAGCCAGCACAAATCGCTCCCCATTAACCTACAAGTGGCGCACCGATCAGTTTCCGCCAAACACTTATACCTTGGAGGCACGGGCGCTCGATGCTGCCGGGAATGAGACGTTTGCGCGGATAATCGTGATCAAGCCCTAGATCCTAGGAGTTTGTCCGAGTAATCGCAATTTTTTGTAGACGTGGTGAAGAAGTTGTGTCTTTTATAAGGCATGGGAAAAACCTTTCGTGATTGGGATATTGAACAACTGATGATGTTTCCGCCTTCGGTGGAGGATTTCGTGCCGCAGGGGCATGTGGCGCATTTTGTACGGAGCACAGTCAGTGAAGCGTTGGATCTGTCGGCGATCGTGGATTGTTACAACGAAGAGCGCGGATATCCGCCGTATCATCCTGTCATGATGACAGCGCTTCTTCTTTACGCGTACTGCCAAGGCATCTATCCCTCTAGGCGGATTGCGAAGGCGTGCCGGGAGCGGGTGGATTTCATGGCGGTCACCGGCATGCAGACGCCCGACTTTCGCACGATCAGCGATTTTCGCAAGCGGCATATGGCAGCACTGGAGGAGTTGTTCGTACAGGTTTTGCGGCTTTGCCAGGAGGCGGGGCTGGTAAAGCTGGGGCATGTGGCTTTGGACGGGACTAAGCTGAAAGCCAACGCTTCCAAACACAAGGCGATGAGCTATGGGCGGATGAAGAAGGCCGAACCGGAACTGGAAGCGATCGTCAGAGGCTGGTTGCGCCAGGCGGAGGCCGCCGATTTGCGCGATGATCAGGAGCATGGAGTGGATCTTAACGGAGAGGAGCTGCCCGATTGGGTGCGCGACAAGCAGCGTCGGCTGGAAAAGATCCGCGAAGCGCGCGCTCGACTGCAAGCCGAAGCGCAGGCAGCCGAGAAGGGAGAAGAGAAGAAAAGCGGTGGTCCGGGTCGGCCAAGGAAGAACGAGCCTGGGACACCCAAGGATTCGGCTCAAACCAACTTCACAGACCCACAAAGCCGGATCATGAAAAGCCACGACGGGTTTATTCAAGGCTACAACGCTCAGGCCGTTGTGGATGCCGATAGCCAAGTGATTGTGGCTCAGGGGCTTACCAACAACGCCTCGGACGCGCAGCAACTCGCTGTGATGGTAGCCCAGATCAAACAGAACACAGGAAGACAGGCTCGGGAACTGTCGGCCGACGCCGGGTATTGTTCGGAAGACAATCTCAAGGAGCTCAGACGGCGTCACATTAACGGCTACATTGCCACGGGTCGTCAGAAACATGGGCAAGCGACGGCTGCGGCAGAGCGAAATGTCAAGCTTGGTACCTACGCCTATGCGATGTGGCAGAAGCTTCGTCGGGGTGGGCACCGTAGTCGCTACCGGCTGAGGAAACAAACGGTCGAGCCTGTGTTCGGTCAGGTCAAGCAAGGGCGAGGATTTCGCCAGTTTCTGTTGCGTGGACTCCGCAAGGTCGCCGGCGAGTGGTCGCTGATATGCACAGCGCATAATCTTTTGAAGCTGGCGGCTGCCCGGAGTTAGCCGACCGCGGCCCGATTCCGTCTGCAACCAATGACCGAAAGCGCCTTCACAGACTTTCGCAATTGATTTCACGGTTCTTATAGTTGATGCGTAATGAAAAAAAGAACTCAAACCGAGTTTCAGCTCCCCTCAGCGCGATTACTCGGACAGGCTCCTAGAGAAGAAGCTGTAGCCCGCATAGCCTTGCAGATGGCGCGTGAAGTTGTAAGTCGCGAGCAGGTCTGTCTCCGCGCCGACATAGCGCGCATGGGTGCCGTTGCCCGGAGCACGGCGGAAGACTTATTGTAGATGCTGTCACGATCGGAGGCGCGCCAGAACAAGTATTGCTGGAGCGTGAGCGTAAGATCGCGTATCGGGCTTATGGCAATACCGGCGTTCGGACTGATGATGTTCTGCCGCCCGATGTAGTCGATGTAGCCAAGATATGAATGGCCGTTCGGAAAAAGCTGGTTGAAGGTGCCGACGCGGCCGCCGGGCTTCCTGTCTCCGCTCGCATAGTCGAACTCGATGTAGGCGCGGGGTGACCACTCCTTGACCGGGAAGGTATAGCCGAGGACGGCCGTGAACATGCCAGCGCCGATATTTCCCGAGCCAACCGTGCCGAATTGGCCGGCTCCTTCCAGCTCAAAATCCCAATTCGTCTGACCGATGTTGCCCCTCGTACGCAGTCCCAAAGTATGCCGATTTTCTCGTCCGGTGGTCCCGTTGAAGGTCGCCCCTCGGTTGTTGGCGCCGAGATAATAGAGATCGAGGTTCAGAGGCGGAAGGTGTGCCGGCGCGGTGGTGTAGAAACCATAGAACTGGTGGTCCGGGCTCGACTTGTTGAATTTGTATTTGTCCACGAAGACGGCCTGGGTCCAAAATGGAATCATCGTCCAATCAGCGATCCGAAAGATTGCCTGAGCGCCGTCAAAGGTATGCGGCACCTGCGTGAAGTCGCCGGGCCCGACGAGCCGCTGGGAGCCGAAGAGCAACTCCTGACGGCCGCCGCGCAGGGTCGTGCCGGCGTCTTTGCTGAACGGAATCACGACGTCGGCAAAGCCGTTAAAAAGGTCGGCCTAATCGTAGAATCCGGTGCTATTATATTGCGTCCTTGAAGATCGCGGTCCGTCGACAGCGCACTCTTCCCTTCGAAGAAGAGGCGAAAGTAGGGAGTGATGTGCAAGTCGGTATTCAGACGGAACCGGGACAAGAGATAAGTATCCGAGCGTTTGGGCGCCGAGGCGCCGAACTGGAAATTATCGAAGTGTTCCAGCCGCGCCCGGGCTTGGCCGTCGATGCTCAGCCAGACGCTCTGATCGGGAG
>VBKE01000193.1 GCA_005879605.1 Deltaproteobacteria bacterium | reverse complement strand
CGCGGGCGAGCAGGATCGGAAATTGCTCCCACGAGCGGTTTCCGAGCAGCACTGACCGGATCAATTCACAAGGCTTCATGGCGTTGGTCTCTCCGCGAGCTATCTTAAAATTACGGTGTCAGACATTTAATCAATTTACCAAACCCTGAAAGTGACCGTATGACTGCCGCCGGCCGCCCCTCCTCCCGCCATCGCGGCGAACGGAGTTGCGGTGAGGGTATGAAGGCCGGGAGTGAGGCTGACCGGATTGTAATCGCCCGCCGCATCTCCGCCCAGGGCATAAGGAGAGACATTCTCGGTTTGGAAGGACGGTGCATCGTCATACCCAAAGACGACGCTGCCGGGTGATCCCGTGACCACAGCCCGGACGGACAATTCAGATGGAAGGTCTGATAGAACCAGCGTGTCTCCGTACAGCAGCGGCCGGATGTCGGTATTGGCTGCCGCGTTCACAAGGACAAATCCCGTCACGAACACGTTGGCGCTCGTGACCTCGACGGCGCCCATATCGCAGACACCGCCGCCCTGTGGCCGAGGCACGCCTCGCTGGTCGCGCTTCTCGCAGGCATCGGCAGCAGGCGGCGGAAACGAGTAGCCCGCCTCCAGAGCCGGGCTGCCTGCCGCCGGCAGATGCGTTTGCGCCGGTCCTCCGTTGTTTCCCAATGGCCCCAATTGAGGATCGACATTGAGGAGATACGTCGCAACGTACGAAGGAATTACGCATCCGTTCGTATCGCCAATCAGATTGTACTTACTGTCGCCGCTCAACTGCCCGACGCAATCGTCCGGCCCGGTGCCGCCATGGTTCCCGGCGATAATGCTGTTTTTGAGCACGGTAATCTCACCGGCCGAGGTCTGGATTCCGCCCCCACGGAAACTCCCCGCGTCGTTCCCTACACCGGTGTTGTTTGTGACGGTTACGTTATAGAGAACCGCAAAACCGTTCTGCGAGACTCCTCCGGTCCCCGCCTCGGGCGATTTGGCGACATTGCCACTGACCGTCGTGTTGCGAAGATTCATCTGCCCTTCGTTACGGACCCCGCCGGCGCGATTGGACGCATTGTTGGCGATGGTCGAATCATAGACCCACAGCTCCCCTTGATTCCAAATTCCCCCTCCGAATGCACCCGTCGCGACATTGTTGATGATGGCACTGCGCCGAATCGTAACCTTCGCTCCACTGTAAACGAGCAGGCCCCCGCCACCTGTGAATGCCTCGTTGTCTTGGATAACGAGGCTATTGAACTCGGCGGTAGCGCCGTTGACTGTGATCCCTCCCCCGCCCTGAGCGTTGCCGCCCTGGACGGTCAGGTTATTGATGGCGACTTCTCCACATAGGCCTACGCAATCCACGTGGATCACGATGTCGGTATGCTTGCCATCAATGACGGTGGTGGCGGCTCCGGCACCTTGAATCTTCACACCCCTAGTAATCGCGAGACGTCCCCCGCCGGAATTGACCGGAAGGGTCAGTTGATACAGCCCGTTTGGGACCTCGATCCTGGACGTCAAACTGTTCGCGTTGGCTTCCATCACAGCGGCGCGCAAGGTACAGAGCCCCTCCGCGCTTTCACATTTACCGTCGCCGGGCTTCGCATCCGGAGCATCCACCAGACTATTCACGTGATACGCGCATGCATTCGTGAGCAGGAGCAGGACGACGACCGAACAAAGGAAAAAGCGGTCAGCGCATCGGGGATCTTTTGTTGATCGTGACAAACCGTTCACGGGTAACCTCCTGAACGAGGGTGACAAGTTCACGCGCCCGGGGGGGACAAAAACGGGACGGGCTGGTTTATTCGACGATGATAGCAACCTCCGTTCCCGAAACAATCCATGACACTGCATGCGGAGCGAACAGAATTCATGGATCTCCTATAACTCGTCGGCAATCAGCATTTATGTAGGGATGTTTCTAGCCAACCGCTCATGTTCCTGGGATGCCCGTATCAGTTTGTTCCCGCCGAGCCTCGCGCGCCAGCGTCTCGTAGCGAGATCGAAACTGATCCAATTGCTCCTCTTCCAGCTCTTCAAGGTCCAATATTGCATTGTCAGCGTCCTTTGTAACCCGGATCAACTCATCAAGCTTGACCTGAATAGCCTCAGTGTCGCGGTTCTGGGTATTCTGAATGAGAAATACCATGAGGAACGTCACAATCGTCGTTAGTGTGTTTATCACCAGTTGCCACGTGTCACTGAAATGAAAGATGGGACCGGTGATAATCCACGCGGCGATAAGGCCTAGCGCCAAGATAAAGGTGATTGGACGCCCGCTTATGCGTGCGCCCCACTTAGCAAATTGCGAGTACCATGTGGTCCGTTTCATCCGATCCTCCCTTTCCTATTCTCGCGCACTAACGCGAACTATGAGCAGCGGAGGCTCGCTTTGCAAGCGGGTCCGAAAGTCTGTCTCAAAGCCGTTCGTAAGGCATGCAGCATGGAACGGGGCGAACAACCGTATCTGGAGGTTGGTGAGACGAGCAATGGCATAAACCGGCGATATTGTCTGGTGACGGTTTTGCTTTACTTCTTGCGGCAATCGTAGCGACGTTTCTGGTCGAGCGCCTTGTTGCGCCGCCTTATCGGTACCTGCGAATCACCTGACCTATAGTAAAAGCTACGGCCGATGGTAGCCACACCCACTTGAGCTCACTGATTATCACTCGTGCGCCCCAGTCAGAGAAGAATTTGCCCACGGTTAGCGGGGATACCTCTATGGGCCTCCAGGGGAAGAAATACCTCTCATCAATGAACGGGGCGAACAGGGCAACGCCTAACCCTCCGTTTGTAAGCATATCCAGCAGCGGGTGCGATAAAGTTGACAAGAACAAGAATAGGAGGATTACCCAAGTCTTGCCTGCCCTGTTCCGGAACAGAGTAAACATTAGCAATGCGGCTAGAATAACAGCAAACAGTAATGAGTGGGTAAAACCGCGATGCCCTAGCATATCGCCATAGCTGATCCCGAATCTAAATCCGACCACATCCAGGTCAGGAACGATTGAGCAAACCGCACCTGCTAAAAGCAAAGCTGGTGACACGTTCTCCTGTGGCAGGAAGCCAGATAGTGCAAGCGGTACTGCCGGATGAGTTATGATCGAACACATTCAACTCCTCTTAGTTCGGCGGCCCAACTATGAATCTACGGGACCGTAGAATGCCGAGGACCCTTAATCGCCTCACGGGTTCTCTGAAGTATGCCGGGAGACCACTGGCCCTATCACAGTCAGTCTGAAGTCGAGAACCAACAGACCAATCCGCAAGACAGATTCCAGTCGTAATAATAACGTATTAAATGAATGCTCAACGGCGGCCAAAAAAGTCAAGGAAAGCGTCCTGAAAGCACGTGCTCATTCGTCGTATCAATGAAACGAAAGGATACCTAAGAAAGGCTTTTTATGAATGAGTTCCTATTGCTCGCCCTAATAATGATTTATCTCGCCATTAGTTACTGACCAACGCCCAAAGAGCACGAAGTTTACGATCAAAAAATATCCGGACCCCTTCGTGTCCTTCGCGAACTTCGTGGTTAGAAAGAGTTTTGTCGAATGGCGCATCGCTGACAAACTACGCTGAGAAAACTTGCGCAGGCCTAGCGCGGCAAAGCCGCAACTAAATAAAAGGCATCGAAAGTCCCCTCTTACATCTCCCCCGCCTCGGGGGAGAGCTGAGAGGGGGCCACGCACCATTGCTGCAAATAGCATTGCATCGAATAATAATGGCCCGCCAGAAAATTTGCGCGGACGGAGCATTAAAGCGCGGAATCAAAGATCGTTTTCAAAGCCGGACGATGGCCGGCGAGCGAGACGCGGTTNAGATGGGGCATGCAGCGCCTTAAGTCGGGCTTCAATCCTCCGCTAAGTTCTTGCGATCTGTCGCTTTTATTGCCTGTCGCTGATCTGAGACAATTAATCCGCTTCACGTTCCATATGAGCCACAAACCAAGCTGAATGCCGGCGCAAAATTTCCTGAGATCAGAGCTAGCGCCAATGTTTCAGCAACTTAGCGATAGTGGCACGGGAAATGCCCCATATCAAACCCAGGAGGTGAGACTATGACAATACGGAATAACTACTTCGCTGGCGGTCTTTTGAGCCTCGCTCTCCTGGCTGCTGGCTGTGCTGCAAAAGATACGGACGTACGGACCGGCCCGATAAGAGGGGAATCCAACGTCCAACAGGATAACAGCGGCAGTAGTTCTAGCCGTAGTCAGGACGGCAGTGGCACTAGCTCTAGCCGTAGCCGCAGTGACACGGAACGAGGGACTAGCGGCTCGTCGAGCAGCAGCTCTAGCCGATCCACTTCAGGCTCAGGCTACTAACCGGTCGATTTAGAACAGCCGAGGGAGCGGGACTCGAGCCCGCTCCCTCGGCTCACCCTTTACGTTACTCTGTCATAATTTCGGTGATCCTTCTCGACTACTTCCATTAAGACCACGGGAAAGTCGGTCAACTCTTTTGAGCAAAGTCGGTATGCGAAATTCTCCATGCAGCTCGACCACGCTCCGGGCAGCTTCATTCAAGTCTATCCCTGCAGCGGTTACGTATAGCGGTCTTAAGCTCGTCCCACGCTTGATGGCTCGAACCGCGGGACCTTCTTGGAAGAGCGCTTTCGCCACGCCGATAACTGCCGCAGCTCTGCCGAGAGCTTCGTAAAGATACGCCCCGAGTCCGGGATGAAACTCATCTCCAAGCCAGACATAGCCGTCGATTATGACGAGTCCCGGCCGCTCCGGCACTCTTTCGATGACCGACAGCAATCCCGGTAACTCGCGACGATAAAACCGACCGGGCTCGTAGGGCGCCGGCTGTTGTATCCGTTCCGTCACTTCAAGATACGGGTAATCGTCACACCAGTCGCGAAAGAGCAGACAAGCGGCAATGGCCTGAGTTTGTCCGTAATAAACATCCGTGCAGGCAATCATTCCTGCTCAGGGTAATACCGCGTGCTTGTCCAATCAATATTCGCTCCCGGCCTCAACGCGAGGAAACAAACAAATTGCCCGTCGATTGGTCTGAGGTGTTTAGTTAGAGGAAGGGACCGGAGTGGCTTGAAACGTTTGATTGTCCCGCTAGCATCGAAGGTCCCGTTCAAACTTGGAATAACGCTACATGCAGATAATGTGAGCGACGATCCCGCCACGATATATAAAGCCCACGGACATTGGTGAAGTCATTATTGTATGGTCAGTACAGCCGTATCTCGGAGGCCGAGTATGGCTCCGCCTTGCGGGTTGAGCAAAGCCAAATTGACTGTCTTGTTGGGCTCATCGACGAGGTCATTGATGATATCGATTGTGAACGTTTTACTCGTCTGTCCCGCTGCAAAAATGAGTGTACCGTCGGTGGCGTTGTAGTCAGTACCCGAGACGGCCGTTCCATCCGTAATGGTGTAATCGACCGAGACGCCACTGGCGTTGCCGCCGGAGCGGGTCACCTTGATGACGGCCTTGCCGCTGAGCACCCCCTCATTGACGCTGTAAGTGGCCGAGCTGAACTGCAGGACGCCCCCGGAGTCGTTGTCGATGATTGTCAGCACGGCGGTATCCGGGGTGCCGAGTGTAGCCCCGCCGGTGGGGTTGCTCAAAGTGAGATTCACGGTCTCGTCGGACTCATCGAGCGTGTCTTTGACGATGGGGATAGCGAAAGTCTTGCTGGTTGTCACCCCGCTGGCAGTACCACCCGCGCGAGTCACGGTAATCGTGATGCTCGCTGTACCCTCTGTAACGCTGTAGCTCGCCTGGCTAAACTGCACCGTTCCTGCAGTGTCGTTATCCGTAATCGTCAACACCGCCGTCGTCGTGTCCCCAAGCGTTCCACCAGTCGGGTTGCTCAGCGTCAGATTTATCGTTTCATCATTTTCGTCCAAAGTGTCGTTGATGATGGGAATAGTGAAAGTTTTCGTCGTCTCGCCGTCATTGAATGTTAGCGTCCCGGACCGGGCGGTATAGTCTGCGGGAGCGGTGGCACTGCCGTTGCTCGTCGCATACTGCACAGTGGACACGTCGTTTGCCACGCCCGTGCGGTTGACGGTAATGGTAGCGCTGCCTCCGTCCTCGGCGACAGAGTAAGTCGCGGAGTCGAATTGCATCACGGGTAGCTCGGCTAACGCATTGAGGATGCGGATTCTCGGCTTGGTAATGGAATTGCGCGTCACCGACGCTCCGGTGCTCTGCAGTGCTCCAAGAATCTGGCTTACTGTTGCCGTTGGGGAGGCTTGTTTCAGAATCGCAAAAGCGCCGGCCACATGCGGTGTGGCCATGGACGTTCCCTCGAAACTGTCAAACCCACCTCCGGGCACTGATGAGGTGATCAGGTCTCCCGGAGCTAACAGAGAAAGAAACGTTGCGTGGTTGGAGAATGAGGAGACATTGTCCAACGGAGTGTCCCCGGACCCGTCACCAGTGGAGCCGACGCTCACCGCGGTGGAGATGCATGCTGGAGAAGAGAGCGCATTGGTGAAACCATTGTTTCCGGAGGCTACAACAGTAGCGATCTTTGCCGCCCTGAGACTGTCGATGATCGGCTTCAATGGGTCGTTGTCACAGTTCGAAGTGAACATTTGTCCACCTAGACTGAGATTGGCAGCCGTGAAATTGTGTGCGGCGCGCCGGTTATACACACGCTGTAAACCGGCCATGATGTCCGAAGTGAAAGCCAAGGCGCAAGGAGTTAGAGAACCGCAGATTGAGAAATTATTGAATTGCGAAAAGACCTGGACCGCCATGATCTCGGCGCCTCTGGCAACTCCGGAAAATGAGGCTACTGCTCCATCCTGACCGTTTCCGGCGGCGATACCCGCCACATGTGTACCGTGATCGCAGCCGTCCGCATTACATGGAATTCCAGACCCCGGCGCGGTAGAGGACTCCACCCCACCAGGGCATACTGTAACTGCAGAGAAAAAGGCGCTGTTACTAGAGAAACACGCCTCCTCGACTACTTTTCCGCCCAGAAAAGGGTGGTCCTTGTCTACTCCTGTATCGAGTACGGCTATGACCGTACCTGTTCCGTCCAAAGATAAACCAGCAGAGCCGCCGGGCCATACCTGGTCTGCCTGGACCAAAGGAACGCTCTCGGCAAGAAACGGGCGGTGAATCTCATCTTCCACCACGTCGGTAACAAGGCCGCGCAGGGATTCGAGGGTTCGAAGGCCGTCGGTTCCCACCTCGAGAGCCAGGAAAGGGAAGTCATCGAACTCGCGATGCACACGGTGCGGAACATTGAAAAGACTGAAGCGGACCACATCTCGATAACGGGCAATATCGGCGCGGCGGATGCCACGAAGAATATCGCTATCGATCCACGTCTCAGGCGGCGCATCGCTCACGGCAAGTCGGACAATGACCCGAACCTCACCTTGATTTTGCGCTCTTTGCATAAGTGCTGGCGAAACGAGCTGAGCATAGGCAGGAGTAACAGCGGT
>VBKE01000012.1 GCA_005879605.1 Deltaproteobacteria bacterium | reverse complement strand
GCATGAATGGCATCGAAGTCTTGAGAGAAATCCGAAGACAAGACAAAAACTTACCGGTCATCATCATTACCGCTTACGGCACGATTGAACGTGCCGTTGAGGCCATAAAGACAGGCGCTGACGATTTCATCACCAAACCGTTCGATCCCGAACATCTTGCAGTGGTCGTCAAAAAAGCGCTGGAACGTGCAGAGCTCAAATCCGAGGTGGAATTTCTCGCCCGAGAGCTCGGCGGGCGCTATCGATTGATCGCAGGGGAGAGCAAGTTGATGGCTCAGGCTGTCGAGGAAGCAAGAAAAGCTGCCAACAGCAAATCAACGGTTTTACTCTTGGGTGAGAGCGGCACCGGCAAAGAGATTTTCGCCCGCTCGATCCATGAATGGAGTGATCGGAAATCGAGGCCCTTTGTCCCGATCAACTGCGTAGGACTTTCCAAAGAGCTTTTGGAAAGCGAACTGTTTGGGCACGAGAAAGGCGCTTTCACCGGCGCACAGCAGCTCAAACGAGGCAAAATGGAAATGGCGAACGGGGGCACCGTTTTCTTGGACGAGGTGGGCGATATCTCCCAGGAGCTCCAAGCCAAGCTTCTCAGATTTCTCCAGGAGAGAGAGTTCGAACGCGTGGGCGGGAATCAGCCCATCGCCGTCGATGTGCGAGTCATCGCCGCAACGAATCGTGATTTGGAAGAGGCAGTTAAGAGCGGCGCCTTTCGTGAGGACCTTTATCATCGTCTGAATGTTATCGCCCTCACCTTACCGGCGCTGCGAGAGAGAAAAGAGGACATCGCGCCTCTGGCCGACTATTTCTTGCAACGCTTCTCATCAGAGACCAAAAAAGTTTTTTCGGAAATTTCCGCAGACGCTCGACAGAAATTGCTTGACTATCACTGGCCCGGAAACGTGCGTGAGCTTGCCAATGTGATCGAAAGAGCCGTTGTTTTAGGAGACGGTCCGACTCTTACCCTCCATCATCTTCCGTCTCGAGTCGTCGGCGACTTGGTTGCGCCATCCCTGGAAGGTCAGTCGTATCATGACGCCGTCAATAACCACCGACGGCAGTTGATTTTAGATGCGCTCACGCAAGCGCAAGGCAATCGCGCCGCGGCCGCGAAAGCACTCGGCCTTCATAGAACTCACCTGATGAAACTGATGAAGGCGCTCCAGATTCGCTGAGCCGATCACGAAGTCACCAGCCGTTGCCAGAGATTTTCTCGACCAACAGGGCAGTCGATTGCCCGATCAACTAAGTTAACTTTTCTAAAGAAAAATATTGGCAAAATGCATTTTTTTTCTTGACATACAAGTTGTTGTGTCATTATAATCACCTCACCTACAAAATATGGGAGGGTTTAGCAATAAACATCTTTTTCCGCCTGAGTCACGCTCGTTTCCTCTTGAGAAGAACCCGCCCCAGGGAATCCTAAAAGGAGGTGCCTATGGCAGCTAAGAAAAAGGCCAAAAAGAAAGCTAAGAAAAAAAAGAAATAACTTTTTATTAGATGTGGAGTTGTGGTGGTGAATTAAACCCTTCCTAATCTCAGGCGACAGGGTAGCCGTTCTGGCTATCTAAAAAAACAGGCCCTCCGGTGACGCATCCCGGAGGGCTCTGTTTTTTTGTGGTATTTTTTCTAATCCCGAATTGTAAGCATGAAGCAAACGGTTGCAGGCCTTTTGATTGAACGCTATCCGCCGGAAAAACCCAAGTTCAGATCGTCGGTTCTGTTGGTGCACGGTTTATGGGCGACCGGCGAGTGCTGGCAAACCTGGGCGACCCATTTTTCTAACCTGGGATGGGATTGCCGGGCGGTCAATCTCCCCGGCCGCATCCAAGACACAAGCCTTACGACCTTACTGGATTTAAACTTGGATCTCGCCGTCGAGGAGCTCGCGCGTGTCGTGAATTCGTTTTCGCCCTCTCCGGTTGTCGTGACTCATGGTGTCGGAGCGCTGGTTGCCCTCAAGGCTGCCGAGAAAACAACGTTCGCGGCGCTCGTCCTTGCGTCACCGGTGCCGCCGCGAAACGCTGGAATTCCTAGATCGCGGGCCCTGAAGCTGCTCCGTCTAAAGTATCTGCCGTTAATGTTTCTGCGCCGACCGTTTCGCATCGAAGAAAAAGATCTGCGCAAGACTTTTCTTGCTCCACTACCCGAAACCCTTCAAACAGAAATTTCCCGCACAATCATCCCGGAAAGTAACCAACTCGTCCAAGAGCTTTTTCAAACGCATGTCGATATCGAGCCAGGGCGGATAGGCTGTCCATGCCTTGTCTTGGCAGGGGGGCAGGACCAGCTCATTCCCACGGCCTCGAGCCACGATATTGCCCGGTGGCTCGGCGCCGACTTCAAGGAATATCCCGGTCAAGGTCATTGGATCATTGAAGCGAACAGTGAACCTATCGTGCGGGATATTCACCGCTGGCTGGTACAAAACCTAGGCGATCGAGTTCTCATCGCCGAGCTTTCCTGACGAAGCTCATTCAATTTATTGGTTTTGGGCGCAAGTGTTACACTGTCGTTACGGATACCGGCTATTGCTTCAGTTTAGGCACTTCGTTAGAGTATTAATCTATGATTCCCTTGATGGTTAATCGTTTGCTGTTTTTGCCGCTGCTAACGTGGATTGCGTTGTCGGGCAACTGGGCTTCGGCCTGGGCTCAGTCGAAGATCAACTATAAGGTCATTCCCAATCTGCAGCCCATGAAGGACAATGAGCCCACGCCCGAGTTCACGCTGGCGACGCCTGAAGGAAAAAAGATCTCGTTAAAGGACTTTCGTGGCAAGACCGTTTTCTTGAACTTCTGGGCGAGCTGGTGTGTGCCTTGCCGCGAAGAGATGCCGGCCATGGAACGGTTATACCAGGAGTTCAAAGACAAGAACTTCGTCGTCCTGGCCGTAGGCGTTAAAGACCGCAAGCAAGACGCAATCAATTTTATCAAAGAGCTCAAGCTAACTTATCCCATCGCGTTCGATCCGGAGGGCCAGGTGGGCCTTTTATATGGAGCCTGGGGCCTGCCGACGACCTACTTGATCGGACCCAAAGGCGAAGGGTTGGCCCGCGCCTGGGGACCAGCGGAGTGGTACAGTCCAGCCGCGCGAAAATTAATCAAAGAGCTTGTCGATGGCAATAAATGACCGACGTTAACATCTTCGTCGCCTTTGCTGCGGGAATTTTCTCGTTTTTGTCTCCCTGTGTCTTACCTTTAATCCCATCCTACCTCTCCTTTGTTTCCGGCGTTTCCTTGGATGAAATGCGCAGCGACGAAGCGCGCGGACGCGTGCGCTCGCGCGTCGTACTGAACTCCATGGCTTTCATCATCGGTTTTTCGCTGGTCTTCATTTCTCTGGGCGCCTCCGCGAGCTTCCTCGGCAGTCTTTTTTTGGATTATCGAAACCTCATACGCATCACCGGTGGTTTTTTTATTCTTCTCGTTGGTCTTTACCTTGTCGGGCTTTTCAAGATTTCCGCCCTCGAGCGGTATTTGCAGTTTAACCTGAAGGACAAACCGGCCGGATACCTTGGTTCGGTTTTGGTAGGCATTACTTTCGCCGTGGCTTGGACGCCCTGCGTCGGCCCTATTCTCGGAGCCATTCTCGCTTTGGCGGGTACTTCGGGAGAGGTCGGCCGGGGAACCCTCTTGCTCACCACCTATGCCGCTGGTCTGGCCTTACCTTTCTTTTTGAGCGCCCTGGCCATCAATTCCTTTTTTCAGTTTTCGCAGCGCTTGCGCCGTTACATTCAAGCGATTCATGTGATGGGCGGTATTTTGTTGATCATCGTGGGCATTCTTTTACTCACCGACTACATGACATTTCTCAACACTTATGTTCTTCGCTTTACGCCGGACTGGCTTTTGAAGCGGCTTTGACGCCCAACTGCTGGTTTGACCTCCCCCCAGGCTTAATGTTAATTTTTTTTGATCCTGACTTGCTTTAGTCATCGTTCTAACCGAATCCAAATCCCGGATCAGAATGGAGTAAAAACAACATGGAAGAGCAAATTCGTCATATCTTGAAAGCCTTGGGCGAAGATCCGGATCGCGAGGGACTTGTAAAGACACCTCATCGCATGGCTCAAGCTTTAACTTTTCTCACTCAAGGTTATCGGATGGATCCGAAACAAGTCATCAACGACGCCCTTTTTACCGAAGACTACGAGGAGATGATTCTTCAAAAGGACATCGATTTCTTCTCCCTTTGCGAGCATCATCTGCTGCCTTTTTTCGGCAAAGCTCACGTGGCTTACATCCCGCATCATAAGATCGTCGGCATATCCAAACTCGCCCGCCTGGTTGACGTCTACGCGCGGCGGCTGCAAGTTCAGGAGCGCTTGACCAACCAAATCGCCAATACCATCATGGAAAGACTGGATCCTCTGGGCGTTGCCGTTGTGATCGAGGCTGAGCATCTGTGCATGAGGATGCGCGGGGTAGAAAAGCAGAACTCAATTATTATTACGAGCACCCTCCTCGGAGCGTTTCGAACGCGAGAGGAAACTCGCAATGAATTCATGACCCTGATTCGTCATAGAAATTTATAGAGCTGTCCATGGAAATAAGATTTAGGGATACCAGCGTCGACGCCGTCAAGACGGACCTGTTGGTCTTGCCGGTTCAGGAAAAAAAGCTCGAGGAGCCGCCACTGCGCGCGCTCGACCGACGTTTGAAAGGGAGACTGCGCCAGCGGATGCAGAAAGCTAACTTCACCGGTGGCGAAGGTAGCACTTTACTTTACTCCACAGCGGGCATGTCTCCGGCCGCGTACCTGTTGTTGATAGGCACGGGAAACCCGAAAGAGATCGAGTCTGATACTTGGCGAAAGCTGGCGGCGCGGGCGAGAAGAGAGGCGACGACCATCGGCGCCGAGGATATGGCGTTGTTTTTCGCGCCGGAAAAAGAGCCGGACGCGGCTGCCGGCGCTATTGTCGAAGGCCTTTCGCTCGCTTCCTATCAATTCGACAAGTATCGCTCGAATTCAAAACCGCCGCCCGAGTTGAAAAGTCTGACGCTTTTCAAGCCCGGTCTAAACAGAAGCGCGGCCATTGAGAAGTCCATACAAACGGCGCAGGCGACGATCCCTGGAGTGTTCCTGGCACGTGATCTCATCAACGAGCCGCCGTCAGTCACCACCGCCCGCTTTCTTGGGACACAGGCGCAACGCCATTGCCGCGGTCGCGGCTTGTCGGTCGAAGTCTGGGGAAAGAAAAAAATCGAGGCCATGAAGCTGGCGGGCCTGCTGGCGGTCAATCGAGGCAGCCAGGAAGAGCCGCGGTTCATCGTCATTCGCTACAAGCCATCCCGCAAGCCGCGAAAGAAAGTTGCCTTGATCGGTAAAGGCATCACTTTCGATTCCGGCGGGTTGTCGCTCAAGCCGGCAAAGTCCATGGAAACCATGAAGCTCGACATGTCCGGCGGCGCCGCAGTCATCGGTGCCATGAGTCGATTGCCGTATCTCAATTTCGACATCGAAGTCACGGGTTACGTTCCGACGACGGATAATCTCCCCGGCGGAAACGCCCAAAAGCCCGGCGACGTTATCCGCTATCTGAACGGCAAAACCATCGAAGTTCTCAATACCGACGCCGAGGGTCGATTGATCTTGGCCGACGCCTTGGCGCTCGCCGCGAAGGAAAAGCCGGATTACATGATCAACTTGGCGACACTGACGGGCGCCTGCATGGTGGCTCTCGGTCCATCGGTTGGAGGTCTTTTTAGCAATGATCAATCGCTTGCCGACCAGCTCATGCGCTGTGCGCGGGAGACCGGAGAGAGGCTTTGGCAACTCCCATTGGTCAAGGAATATCGCGAGCATCTGAAAAGCAACGTGGCCGACATGAAAAACATCGGTGGCAGCCACGGCGGCGCCATCACCGCGGCGCTCATTCTGGAAGAATTCGTGGACCACATCCCATGGGCCCATTTGGATATTGCGGGTCCGGCGTTTGCAGAGTCGGGGATGGGCATCTGTCCCAAAGGTGGCACCGGATTCGGCGTCCGAACCCTACTCAAATTTCTTTCGACAGTCTAAGGAGGCTACGATAATGGCGAAAATTACGGAGGTTGGAGACAACAATTTCGAAATAGAGGTGATTCAGTCGAAACTGCCGGTGCTGGTCGATTTTTGGGCTCCTTGGTGCGGTCCTTGTAAATCCATCGCGCCCATTGTTGAGGAATTGGCCGGCGAGTACGACGGCAAACTCAAAGTCGCGAAACTCAACGTCGATGATCATCCGGCCACGGCTTCCCGCTACGGCATCCGAGGCATTCCCAATCTGATCATTCTCAGAGGCGGTGCGGTTAAAGAGCAAATTGTCGGTGCCGTGCCGAAGGCACGGCTCGTCAGCGCCATTGAGAAGGCGTTGCAATAACGGTAGGGGAACCGTTGGAGTGATGGAGTATTGGAGTAATGGCCGGAGACGACCTAAGACCATCCTCCAACACTCCATTATTCCATCACGCCATCTTTCAGAAGATATACCGCCGCATACTGACGTTGATCATCAGGCCGATCGCGAACATCATGGAGGCCAATGCCGAGCCGCCATAGCTGAACAACGGCAGCGGCACCCCAACCACCGGCATGATCCCGGTGACCATCGCGACGTTGATAACGACGTGCCAGAAAAAAATCGCCAGCATGCCGAAAACCAGCAACGCACCCAAGCGATCCTTGGCCCGCTCGATGAGCTTCAAGGCGTAAATAATCAGGGCAAAATAAAGCAGCAGCAACACCAAGCAGCCCACCAACCCCCATTCCTCGGAAAAAACCGCAAAGATGAAGTCCGTGTGTTGCGCCGGCAGGAAATCCAGCCGGTTCTGTGTTCCATGGAGATAACCTTTACCGAAAAGTCTGCCGGAGCCAATGGCGATCTTCGACTGAATCACGTGATAGCCAGCGCCCAACGGATCACGATCCGGATCTAGAAAAGTCAAAATACGCGCCCGCTGATAGGCTTTGAGAAAATGCCAGCCGATGGGGAGAAACGCCAAGCCGGCCCCGACCAGGTAGAGAAACGAGCGCAGGCGCAGTCCGCCCATCAGGATCATACTGAGAAAAACGATGCCCAAGATGATGGCCGTGCCGAGATCCGGCTGCACCAAAGTCAGAATCACCAGCGGTCCGACCATAGCAAACAGCACCCAGAGATCGCGTAATTGATAACCCTTCGGTGGCTCGCCGTCTTGAAAATATTTCGCCATGATCAAAACAATGGCGATTTTGGCCGGCTCCGAGGGCTGAAATCTAAAAAAGCCGAGATTGATCCAGCGCTGTGAGCCGCCGCCGGAATGGCCAATAAAGAGAACTAAGACCAAGAACGCAAACATCAAGCCGTAGAAGGGATAGGCAAGCCGATCGATGTAATGGTAGTCGAAGGCAATTGCCGTAAACATGGCAACCAGGCCGAGGCCCAACCACATGAACTGACGCGACGGCAGTGCGCCGGCGTGCTCTTCGGCCATGTTGTAGTTAGCGCTATAGATGGTCGCGATACCGATACAGACAAAGGTCAAGGTGAGCAGGAGCAGCGTCCAATCGAAATGGGAAATCAGCCGGCGATCAATTTGCACGGTTCTCTCCTTCGATACGAACCTGCCGCTGATCAGCCGGTTGCTTTTGCAGTTCGATATATCTCTCGATCACTTTTTTTGCCATCGGCGCAGCGGCCTCGCCCCCGTGTCCCCCATGTTCAACCAATACGACAACGGCAATTTGGGGATTTTGCACCGGCGCATAGGAAATAAACCAAGCATGGTCGCGGTTGAAATAAGCCAACTGTTCGGTCTTGACGTAGCCGCCTTTCATCTCTACGACCTGCGCCGTTCCGGTTTTGCCGGCAATCTCCACCAGGCTCGACCTCGCCGCGCCACCGGTTCCCCCTGGGCCATTGACCACGTCGGCTAAGGCGCTCCGCAGGCGTTCGAGAGTGGATGGTTTGAGGTTGATCGTGCGAATCTTTTCAGGGCCGTACTCACGAATGGTCGCGCCGTCAAACGACTCTACCTTGCTGACGATCCGCGGGCGATAAAGCGTTCCGCCGTTGGCCACGGTCGCAATCATGTTCACAAGCTGCAGCGGCGTCACGGTGAGATAGCCCTGACCAATCGATATCGAAACCGTTTCGCCCGGATACCAGGGCTGACGATACCTTTTTCTTTTCCATTCGCTGTCCGGAACCAGCCCGTTGCGCTCGTCATCGAGCGCCACACCGGTTTTTTCTCCCAAGCCAAAGGCACGGGCCCATTTAGCAATTCGGTCCACGCCGATGCGCGGCCCCAACTGATAGAAGTAGACATCGCAGGATTCGACAATCGCCTTGTGGAGATCAACGGAGCCATGGCCGCCTTTCTTCCAATCGCGAAAGGATCGGTTGCCGAAGTTATAATAACCCGGATCGGAAATCCGGGCTTCCGGCTGCAGCACCCCCTCTTCCAAGCCGGCGATGGTCATGATGACTTTGAAAGTAGAACCCGGCGGGTACTGCCCTTGAGTCGCTCGGTTGCTGAGCGGTCGCAAACGATCTTTAATCAATTCGCGCCATTCTTCCGCTTTGATGCCGCGGGCGAAAGTGTTGGGATCGAAGGCCGGGGTGCTGACCATCGCCAGGATTGCGCCGGTATTAACATCAAGGGCAACAATGGTTCCTTCCTTTCCATTGAGCGCCGCGAAAGCGGTTTCTTGCAGCCGTTGATCCAAAGTCAAGTGAACTGTGTAGCCGGGAACATCCGGCACTTCGTGGAGCACCCGGATGCGCCGACCCAATGCGTCAACCTCGACTTGCTGTCCGCCGCTCTGCCCCCGCAGGACTTCTTCCCACCGTCGTTCGAGTCCATACTGTCCGATCTCGTCGCCCATCGAGTAGCCCTGGTCTTTGAGACCTTTAAGCTGACTGGAACCGATCTCGCCCAAATAGCCGAGGACATGAGCCCCCGTCGGTCCGTCGACATAACTGCGCCGCGGCCGCGCGCGCAGCGTCACTCCGGGAAGATCCAGCTGATGGGTTTCCACCGCGACAACCGCCGGCCAGTCCACGTCTCGACCCAATACGACCTCTTCAAAAGCCAGCCGTTTCTTATTCTCTTGGAGAATCCTCAAGAGCTCTTTTTCATCCCGCCCAAGATAGCGCGCCAGGAGCCGCAAGGTGTTTTCTGGGTCATCGGTGTCTTCGGGAACGAAAAGCAGATCGAAAGACGGACGACTATCCACCATGAGCTGTCCTTGGCGGTCAACAACCATTCCCCGCGTTCCAGGCATTCGCTTGATACGGATGCGATTGTTCTCCGACAGAAAGGTGTAACGTTCACCCTGGATGATCTGGAGAAACACGAGCCGCGTGATCAGGGACAAAAAGACGATCGTGAGGACATAATAGAGCCAACGGGCACGCGCGCGGAGTTCCGGCGTACCATCTTGTCTATTGATGTCGGTAAGGACAGTCATGCCATTATTCTGTGGGGACGGTTACCTTTTCGAGAAAACTTTGCCCGCGCCGCAAGAGATTAAAGACAAACGGAGCGAGCACTGCGGCCACCAGAGCTTCCAAGAGGATATATCTGATGGCGCCCAGCCAAAGTCCATCGACGCTCAAAAATATCGCCGAAACCAAAACCAAGGCCACACCTTTCACCAAGGAAGCGAGCAGCACCACGAGGCTACTCACCACCGGATGGTGCAGCCAGATGGAGCGCGAGCTCAGATAGACGATGAGAAAAACCAAAGACATGGCAAATGCGTTAATTCCGAGGATTTTGCTCGACACGACATCGACGGAGTAACCCAGCATGAACGCGCCCAGAACTGCCCCGACGCTCGGATGATGTAATCCCCAGTAAACGCAAAGCACGAGAATAAAATCCGGCACGATGGGACCCAGGGGCAAGAGGTGGAGAAAAGTCATTTGCAATAGCAGCAGTAGGATCCCGATAGCAAAAAACAGCAAGGATACCTTCATTGGAGAAACGTAAGAGGTCGGGGACAGAATCATCAATTTTTTTCCTGGCTTGTCTCGGGATGAACCACCAGGACTTCTTCGGTTCGTGAAGCCAGCACTGCCGGAGTGACTTCGATCAATTGAAAAAGACCGAGCTGCTGCTTGCGCACCTTGATGACCGTGCCCACCAGCAGCCCCTTGGGAAAAACTCCGTCGATGCCGGAGGTAATCAACCGATCTCCTTCCTGAACATCTTCGCTCCGCTTTACATATTTCAAAATCGTCCCGTAATCCAACGAGCCGGAAACAATGCCCCGCGCCCGAGTGCGCTGAACCAAGACATCAATACCACTGCTTGGGTCGGTGAGTAAGAGCACTTTGGCGGTACGCCCCGTCACGGATACCACCTGCCCGAGGACTCCCAGAGGCGTGACCACTCCCATTCCTTTATTAACACCGTCGGCGCTGCCTTTATCGAGAAGACAGCTCTGGAACCAGCTACTCGCGCTATTGCCGATGATCGACGCGGTAACGGAGTCTGAGGGTAAATGAGAACGGAATTCAAGGAGTTGCTGCAAACGTCGATTGGTAGCTTCCGCCTCCAGCAACCGATTTCTTTCGACCTCCAGTTGCTGAATGCGATTTCTGAGCCGCTCATTTTCCCCTCTGAATCCCGACAGCGTAGTATAACTGTTTTGCATCTCTTTGAACCAATCGATGGTTATCTGCGCTCCGATTTCAACGGGGCGCAAAAGCCAGAGCAGCAGTGGACCGACAGGATCTCTCCTCAATTGTCCGCGTGCGGCGGCGGTCAAGATATAGAGGGACAGCAAGAGACAGAAACAGGAGCTCAGCAGAACTTGATTCTTACGAAAAAAAGCGAGCATGGAAGCTCGGTCGCCTCCAACGGCGGGATGCATCGGTGCCTCAGCCTAGTGAACCGCGACCTCCCTGAGCAGTGAAATCTCATCTAAGGCCTTTCCGGCGCCCATCACGACCGCGGTCAAAGGATCGTCCGCCATCATCACGGGCAGGCTGGTCTCCTCGCGAAGTAAAATATCCAGATTTCTAAGCAAGGAACCGCCGCCGGCCAGGACGATTCCGCGATCGACGATGTCCGAAGCCAACTCGGGCGGCGTCCGCTCTAATGACAGCCGCACCGCTTCGACGATCTGATTGATCGGCTCCAGGAGAGAGTCCCTGATCTCCTCATCGGTGATAACGACGGTCTTCGGTACACCGGCAACCAGATCCCGTCCTTTGATCTCCATCGTCTGAACCTCATCGCTCGGATAAGCCGAACCGATGGTGATCTTGATCAACTCTGCCGTCCGCTCGCCCACGAGGAGATTGTATTTTCGCTTGATGAACTGGGCGATCGCTTCATCCATTTTATCACCGCCCACTCTTACCGAGCGAGAAAAAACAATTCCCGAGAGGGAGATAACGGCGACTTCGGTGGTGCCGCCGCCGATGTCGACGATCATGTTGCCGGTGGGCTCGGTGATGGGCAAGCCGGCCCCAATCGCGGCGGCCATCGGCTCTTCGATAAGATAAACTTCCCTGGCGCCCGCCGATTCCGCCGACTCCCGTACCGCCCGCTTCTCGACCTCCGTAATGCCAAACGGCACACCGACGATAATGCGCGGGCGCACTAGCGTGCGGCGGTTATGAACTTTTTGAATAAAGTAGCGCAACATTGCTTCGGTGATTTCAAAGTCCGCGATGACGCCATCCTTGAGCGGCCGGATAGCGACGATACTGCCCGGCGTGCGGCCGAGCATTCGCTTCGCTTCAGCGCCGACCGCGAGCACCTTTTTGCCGCCACGCTCGTTTCTCTGTTGCACGGCAACCACGGAAGGTTCGTTGCAAACGATTCCCTGGTTCTTGACATAGATCAAGGTGTTGGCGGTCCCGAGATCAATCGCAAGATCATTCGAAAAGATGCCGAAAAGGGCATCGAACATCAGAAAACTCCTTTTACCTCAAGAGCAAACCGGAAATCAGGCAGTGAGAAAATAACAGATTTGGTTCGGGCAAGCAAGGTAATTGAAAAATCTAGGAAAAACGCATTCTAGCAAATTTGAATCGGTTGCATTGCCACGGGTCTTTTCTTATCATAGAAGGGTTTCTTTTAACCCTAGTTTACCGAAAGGTTTCTTCGCTGATGCTCGATTTCTTACGTAAACGGAAACGATCCTGGATTATCATAGCGCTTCTCGGGATCATCGTCGTCACTTTCATCGCCTTTTACGGGGGCAGTAAGTATCAAAACCAGGGCTCACCCGACGTCGCCGAGGTCAATGGTGACATTATCAGCCAACGGGAGTTCGCTGTCCAGTACCAGAGAGCCCTGAGTCGCTACCGCGAGCTGTTGAAGGGCTCGCTCACGCCGGAAATGCTCAAGAATCTCAATATCAAAGGCACCTTGCTGGAAGAGCTGATTCAAAAAAAGCTCGCGCTCCAGGAGGCGCGGACCCTCGGACTCACGGCCACGGATGAAGAGCTGTGGAATTCCCTCGCGCAAATTCCCGAGTTTCAAGTCGCCGGCCGCCCCAACAAAGAGCGCTATCTGCAACTCCTTCGCGCCAACGGATTGACGCCCGGCGAATTTGAAGAGGAACAAAGAGAACAGCTGACGATCCAGCGGCTCTATAGCGTCATTGCCGACACCGTGCACGTCACCGAGGCCGAAGTCCGGGACCGTTATCGCGTCGAACAGGAGAAAATCAATCTGAATTTCATTCGCTTGCCGCTTAGCAATTTCATTCCCGAGGTCAAACTGACCGAAGATGAGATCAAAAAATTCTATGATCGCAACAAAGATTCATTGAAAGAGCCGCTAAAAATTCAAGTAGAATACCTTTCTTATCCGTTCGATCAGTTGTCATCTTCAGCACAGATCGGCGACAAGGAAATCGAGGATTATTATCAAGTCAATCGCGAATCCAAATTCCACAAGCCCAAAGAAGCGAAGGTGCGCTATATCTCGATCCGTATGCCGCCAACGGCCGATGCCAAGCAAAAGGACGAAGCCAGGGCACGCGCCCATCGGATCGTCGCGGATGCGCGCGCCGGAAAGGATTTTGCTCAAATCGCAAAAGGAGAGTCCGACGATCCGAGCGCCGCGAAGGGAGGCGACGTGGGTTGGATCGCCCAGGGTCAGTTGCCTCAACCCCTCGATAAGGCTGTTTTTGGTCTCGCCAAGGGGGAGGTCAGCAACGCCATCGAAACACCGGCAGGTCTGCAGATCGTCAAAGTCGAAGACACCAAGGAAGAAAAAACCCAGAGCTTGAAAGAGGCCACGCCTGAGATCACGCGAATGCTCAAAGCAGAGAAGGGAAAGCGAGAAGCAGCGACGGCGGCGGATCGTGACCGTGAGAAAGCACTGTCGGGCAGCGATTTTAACAAGCTCGCACAGGATCGCGGCGCGGCCGTCAACGTGACCCGTTGGTTCTCAAACGGCGAAGTCCTTCCGGAAATCGGCCCCAACCAAGAATTCTACAAAAATGCCTTTGTCCTCGCTGTTAAAGATGTGAGTCCAGTGATCGAAGGTAGCAGCGCTTACTACCTCCTACGGATCAAAGAAAGAAAGGAACCGACGGTCCCCGCGCTCGAAGCAGTGAGGAGAAATATAGAAAATGGATTGAGAGAGTCGAAGGCTCATGAACTGCTGCTGCAGAAAGCCAACGGTTTCTTAGATCAACTTAAGAAGGAGAAAGATATAGCGCGGCTCGCTGAGCGAAACAGTTTGAAACTGGAGGAAACCGGCTGGTTTCTCCGCAACGCGCCGCAATTGCCGAAGATCGGTGAATTATCGGAGCTAAAAGCGGGCGGTATCGTCCTCTCCGCCCAAAAACCGGTTGCCGAAAGAATCTACGCTCAAAAGGACGCGGCCTACATCCTCGCGTTCAAAGAGAGTCAAGGAGCCGACATGGAGCGGTTCGAGAGAGAGAAAGAGACGCTCGCGAAGCAAGCCTTGGCGGAAAGCCGACAGCGCATCCTGCAGAAGTTCATGGAGGGGCTGAAGGCGAAAGCAAAGATCCAGATCCACGCGGCTTCTCTGCAAGAGGGCTAGTTTCTCCCGCGCCGAAATCACGCTCTAAGGATAATTTGTGCAGATCGTTTTGCTTCGCCATGGCGCCACGGATTGGAACCTTCAGGGCCGCTGCCAGGGCGCCACGGACCGGCCGCTCAGCGAAATCGGCATTCGCCAGGCCGAGGAGATTGCTGCGACCTTGAGCGCGGAATCGGTGCGCGCCGTTTACTCAAGCAACTTAAAACGCGCGCGCCACACCGCGCGGCTCATCAGCCAAAAACACGATCTGGCGGTGACCATTGAAGCAGGCATACGCGAGCTCGATCACGGCGCGCTCGAAGGCTTGACTTTCACGGAGATCAAAGAGAACTACCCCGGCTTCATCAGCCGGTGGCGGACCGAGCCGGCGGAGATTCAGGTTCCCGGCGGCGAAAGGCTCGTCGATGTCGCGCAACGAGCTTGGGAGGGTTTGCATCGTATCGCGCGGCGTCACCAACCCGGAGAAACCGTCGTCGTGGTGAGTCACAACTTTCCGATCCTGGGAATCATCTGCCGCATCACCGGCACTCATCTTAATCAGTATCGCACTTTCCATGTCGATCCCTGCGGTGTCACCCGTGTGAATCATGACGGCGACAAGTGGGGCATCACACAGATCAACAATCAAGATTATATTTCGGCAGTGGTCGTGCAGGGGTCACCGTTGTAAACGGAATGCTTCAATACCGGACTGGAGTATTGGAGTATTGGAGTGATGGGTCTCGGCCAATACTCCAACACTCCATTACTCCAGAGCTCCATTCCTTTCGATACGCGAGACGGCCCAAAAGAGTACGGCAAGCAAAAGGTAGCCGATAGCAAACTCCGGCGCGGCGAATAGACCGAATCGACTGGTAACTCCACCTGGCGCGAGATCGTAGGCGTGAATAATGCCGACGGCGGAGAAAGACGCCGCGGCGAGCGACCAGGCACTCGCTTTGACGAACTCCCTCTCGATCAAAGCCACACCAATCGAGGCGAGAATCATCGAACTGAAAATGAAACCCCGCTCTAACGAGATCATACCGTGGATCGCGAGGCTCCGAGCGAACGGCGCCAATCCAACTTCGAACAGCGATTTTCCGGCAGCTCTTACTCCCGTTTCGACCATCAAAAGCCCCCATGCCGCCAGCGCCGGAACGATCCCCAGCGCAACGGCCGGCGCATGCTCCCTCGGCGTTTCCTGAAAAGATTGCGCCACGATGATAATGCCGATGTAGAGAAGGATGCCGATCCCGGCTTCGAGTGGAATCAGATTTAACACCCCCTGAATCGTCCCCGTAAGGCAAAGAAAAGCGATAAAGAGGCCATTCAGCGCGGAATAACCTGAACGCGCGCCGAGCCGCTTCCAACCCGGATGGCCGATATAAATGGTTGTGGCGAATACGCTGCCGAACAGAGCGGCGACGACGGAACCGATCCCGTTCACCATCAGCGACGAAAAGGTAGGGAAGCGATCGCCGGCAGCTTCCGCGCTTTCTATATTTTGCAGCGAACCGACGACATTGAAGATGCCCATCGGAAGAATAACCGAGAAATAATTTAGGAACGCCGGATCAGTGAGCGCCTCCCAAAGCGAGCCACCGGCGAATGTCGGCATTGCCACCGCAAAGTTAACCCCTAACGATTTCCCGCTCATGGTTCCTAGAAGCCATCCCATGATGGTTCCAATGGCAATCGCGACCATCCCGCCCGGTAGTCCGAGCGGCAACTTCTGGTGTGAAAAATAGGCGACGAAAATAATCGCCATCGGCACCATGGCGACTAATGGCTGGGCGAAAATTTTGAAAGTGAAATCCATGGAAATAAACGTGATGGCGATGCCCGCCAGCGCGGAAAGCAGAGCTGCCCTCGGCGTGACGCGGCGCACGCTTTCGGCGATGAAAGCGCCGATGATTTCAATGACGCCGTTGAGAAAACAAGCCACGAGGCCGACTTTCCAGGCCCAGACCGGATCTTTGGTCTCCTGATAAATGGGCAGCATGATAAAGAAGACAAACGCAAACAGGCTAACCGTGTTAATGCCGTAGGGCAGCGCGGTCACGTCTTCTCTGCCGGTTTCGCGCGCCAGCCGATGGGCTTGCCACGCGTAAAAGAAATTTCCGACCAAAATCGAAATCGCCGCTCCCGGCAGGATACGGCCGAAAATGAAACTGTCCGGGAGATGGATCAATTCGCGGCACAAGCTGACGATTAGAATCAACTGAATCAGGTTATCGATCATCAGACCGAAAAAGCCGTCCAGGTCTTTGCGCACGAACCAGGGCGGATTAAACGATGATTGCGACATGGGATGAAATTTCCACTTTCGAATTTCGCAGACTGTAGCCGTGCCTGCTGTTTTCTGTCAAACACTTCTCGGCTTTTGAACCAAAATTCAACCGCCTTGAAAGTCCAGGGAATGGAAGATAAAGAGTGTAATTGGATGTCCACGCTTCTCTGCAAAGACTTGGGGGTGATGCATTATCTCGCTACTATCGAGTTCCAGGAAAAACTCGTCGAACTAAAGCAGCGGGAGCCTTCACCCGACGTCTTGCTTTTTGTTGAGCATCCGCACGTCTACACGTTGGGGCGAGGCGGGAAAGCAGCCAATGTCCTCGCTGCCCAGGAACTGCCGGTTTACCGGACCAGCCGCGGCGGCGATGTCACTTATCATGGGCCTGGCCAGTTGGTGGTTTATCCGCTTATCGATCTGCGCTCGAAATTGCGTAAGGATGTGCATCGTTACGTAAGAAACTTGGAGATGACCGCGATTCGCACGCTCAAGGATTTGGGGCTCGAAGGAATTCGCCGGCCGCCTTACACCGGAATCTGGATCGGCGATAAGAAGATTGCCGCCATCGGTGTCGCGGTGCGCCGAAGCATTACTTTTCACGGCTTGGCGCTGAACGTGAATACGGATCTCTCTTATTTTAATCGAATTATTCCATGCGGACTCAGCTGGGCCGATGTCACGTCAATGGCCAGGGAACTAGGCAAAGAGCAAAGCGCAGAGCGTGTGAAGGACAGGTTTCTCGATCATTTTGCTGAACTGTTCGGCTATTCGGACGTTGAAAGATACGAAGATGGAGAATCGAGGATGGAAGATCGCAATCCTCAATCTTCAATCATCCATCCTCGACCTGCTTGAACCATGCCTAGACGTCATCCCGACTGGATCAAAGTCAGGCCTCCGGGAAATCCCAACTACCTCCGCCTCAAGCGCATCCTGAGGGAGAAGAACCTGCACACGGTTTGCGAGGAGGCGCGCTGCCCGAATATCGGCGAGTGTTGGGGCCACAACACCGCCACATTTTTAATCTTGGGCGACACCTGCACGCGCGGCTGTCGTTTTTGCGCCATCGACAAAGGCAAACCTCTGGCGCTGGACCCGGAAGAACCGCGCAATGTCGCACTCGTCGTCAAAGACCTCGGCCTCGACCACATCGTCGTCACCTCGGTGAACCGCGATGATCTTTCGGACGGCGGCTCGAACCATTTCGCCAAAACAGTCTTTTGGATCAAAGCGCTCAATCCGGCCATTCGCGTCGAAGTTTTGATTCCCGACTTCAAGGGTGATTTGAAGGCCTTAGAAACCGTCGTGCAAGCCGGCGTTCATGTGCTCAATCACAACATTGAAACCGTACCGCGCCTCTATGGAAAAGTCAGGCCTGGCCACACCTACGCTTGCTCGGTAAATATTCTTAAAACAGCTAAAGAGATGCGGAGAGATGTTCTGACGAAAACGGGGATGATGCTCGGGGTTGGCGAGACCCGTGATGAAGTGATGACGACGCTCCGCGACCTTCGGGCCAACGACGTCGATATCGTCACCTTGGGGCAATATCTTCAGCCTTCGACACGTCAACTTCCTGTCGAGCGCTACGTGACGCCTGCCGAATTTCAGGAATTCAAACAGGACGCCGAAAAGCTCGGCTTTCGCCACGTGGAGTCCGGTCCGCTGGTGCGCAGTTCCTACCATGCCTGGAGCCATGTTAGTTAAGGTCGAGGATAGAGGGTCGATGATGGAGGATAGCGTTTTTCGATCGTCGATCTTCCATCCTCTATCTTCGGCTGATCAAGACGAGTCGTTGCAAATCACAAAAGGAGGATCGCTATGAAAGTATTGCGAATGCGCTCTTGGAACTTTCACGCGGAAAATCTGGACGAGATGACGCGCTTCTATCAGGCTGCGCTAGGCGCGGAGTTGCGTACCCAACATACCGTGGGCGGCGTCAAGGTCACGCGCTTGCGCGCCGGCGAGACCGGGCTCGGTCTTTTCGACGCCTCGGAGAAGCGGGCGCCGCAAGTGCCGCATCACACCTTCGAGATCGAAGGACCGGACGATCCGAAGGAGCTGATCAAAGAGCTCGAAGCTAAGGGAATTAACGTGGGTGAGACGCGCCTTCACGGCGAAGGTCCCGGCTATTCGGTCTACGTCATCGACCCCGGCGGTAATCGTCTGGAGCTGTCGAAAGACTAGAGCGCGGATTTATTCTCGATAACTCACCACCTAGGACGAGTTTCGGTTTATAAAGCAAGTTTGACACATGCTTTTTACTGGGATCGGAGAATCTTGCATTATTAAAAACCATGCAGGTAACGGCGGACGATCTCGTTAAGCTTTTATTGGCTCTTGTTTTGGGCGGGCTCATAGGTTGGGAGAGAGAGCTATATGATAAGCCAGCGGGTTTCAGGACGAATACGCTGATCTGTGTTGGCTCAACGCTTTTCACCATTTTTTCCTTAAAGATTGGAATCATTCCTGGAACTGACTCGGCTCGCATTGCCGCGCAAATTGTATCGGGCATAGGCTTTTTGGGTGCAGGAGCTATTATTCGCCGCGGAGAGGCTGTTCTGGGACTTACCACAGCCGCCACAATTTGGTTTGTCGCTTCGATAGGAATGGGGATCGGGGCAGGCTATTACGTGATAAGCTCTGTAGGAACCGCGCTGGCCCTAGCTATTCTCTTTGTATTCCGGAAATTCGAGAATCTGGTAGATCGAATCCATACTACCCGGACCTATCACGTGATAGTGTCGGCTGAAGATGACGCGGTCAGAGAATTGAGTCTCGTTCTCGATTCATGCGGCTTAAGAGTATTGGGCAATAAGCAAGTGAAATCTGATAACCGTTATTTCTACGAGATAACGCTTTCGGGTAAGAGAGCTGAGCACACCCCTCTGTTAGAAAAGCTCCTCAAATCTCCGACGGTGAAGGAAGTGAGATACTAGTCCGGATTTTTCACACGCAGACACACTAGTGGCCGACCTCTGACTTCTGATCTCCGACTTCTATCCACCCGCCACCCGAGCAGCCAGCCAGCGCGCCGTGCGCGATAGGCGCGCATCGCCATCGCGTGGTTCGTGAGCTTCGCCGATGGTCATGTAGCCAACGCTGTCAAAACTGATACGCACTTTGGCTGGTGTGTGCGCGGGGGGCAGGGCGTGGATGCGCAATGAATGGCCTCCTGCCCCTAGTGCCCTGCCTCGATCTGCTTGACGAAACCACTCGCCTCGATCTCGCGCAGCGGACCGTTGTCTCCAATATCTTCCGGCCTCGCTTTCGCGGCCTTCGGATTTGACTCGACCATGGTATCCAGGAGGAATTTTATTCCCTTGAGATTCACATATGGCACGGTGGGAAGCGGGGGGATGTTGTAATCATAGGCTATTTGAAGGGTCTCGGCATCGTTGACTCGCAAATGGCGCTCGATCACTTTAAGAGCGAAGGGACGGTCTCTTTTCATTCTGTGAATCCCCTCAATCAAAGCTTTCAGAAACCTTGTGGTAAGATCACCGTTCTTTTCGACAAACGATTTCGTCGTTCCGATGCCACTGTGCTGGTAATCGAGGCCGATCGTTGAGTAGTCGATCAGCGTTTGCAATCCCTCTTTTCTGGCCCGATAGGCGAACGACTGCTCGAGCAATGTAGCTTGAATCGCTCCCTGAGCGACTGCGGCCAATCGCTCTGGGTTACCCCCTGTCTGCAGGAGGATCACATCTTTTCCCGGTTTAAGGCCGTGCTTCTCAAGACCCCAGCGAGCCAAAAAATCCGCCGAGCCACCGAAGCGTGCGATGCCCAGTTTTTTCCCTTGCAGATCCTCGATTCTCTTGATTTCTTTGGAAACGACCAATTCGTAGGGCGCATAGTTCACGGTGCCTGCGATCATCACCGCGTCACGACCTGCCAAGTGTGCGTTGATGATCCCTGAACCAGCAATGGTGATGAAACTCATCTCCCCCGATAACATGGCCGCGATGGCTGTGGATGAACCGGACATCACGAGTGGCTTGACATCGAGTCCGTATTTTTTGAAATATCCTCCATCTACAGCGGCTAATACCGGCGCGTTAGTGGGCGTGATAGATACGAGGCCGGCATAGACAGTGGATGGACTTTGTGCCCATGCGGATGGAGCTTGTACGAGCAACAAAAGGAAGAAACCTGTGGCTATAGTTTGGATTTGTTGCATAAGGAATCCGCCATTCCACTTACGCGAGAAGGACACGCGAAGAACAAACGCCAATGCTTCGTTCATGGTTGCGCCCGCTTTAAGAGAAGCAAGAGCTGCCAGGGTCGCAAGCGGCGGTCGTCAGAGCAGTCGCTTTTAGTAATGAAATTCCCTCTCGCTCGATGGCTTCGTGAAGCGTCTCGTCTTCGGTTTCAACCTCCACCTCTTCCGGCACTCTCGTTCATTTAAGCGTTCAGCTTGCGGTTCTCGCCTACCACTTTCTGTAAGGCAGGAATTTGCCGTTTAAGGTCACGACCACCCGGTCGCCTTTGGGATCGGGCTTCTTTTGGATATCCATTTCGAAGTCGATGGCACTCAGGATGCCGTCACCAAACTTCTCGTGGATAATTGCTTTCATCGTCGTCCCGTAAACCTGGATGATCTCGTAAAATCGGTAGATAAGTGAATCTACAGGGACAGTGCTGTCCAGGGATCCCCTCATAGGAATCTCCTCCAGCGCAGCGACAACAGCCGATGCGACATCCTCTCCAAGGCCAAGTACCCGTACCGCCTTTTGGGCCTCCTCTGGCGACATAGGATGTTGCCCTAGGAGCGCAGCGGTGGTCCATACCGTGTGCCGCCCCACAGCTGTCGCGATCTCTTCCCAGGTCAGTCCCTTTGTCTGCTTGACTTCGAGGATCTTGGCCGTAGCCTCTTCGCGAGTCATAACTTTTTGGTCCGCCATTTCAGTTACCTCCTTTAATTTTTTACTTTTCTGCTCTGATACCCATGACTGAGCGTTAGCTTTTAGGCAGCTCTCCTTGCTCTTCGATCTTTCTGGAGTGCTCGATCAGGAAGTGAATCACATGCTTTCTGGTCCCGGATAGTCTTGGTACCTAGATGACGGCAAATCGCACATGATTTAAGCTGAATGTTACGCCAATGCCTCCCCAAAGCAAAACTGTTGTGGAGAGGGACTGGCCAAAAGATAGGCTCTTGTGCCCAAAAGATAGGATTTACTTCTCCGCCACAACGACTTACCGTAAACCCAATCTCTACGTCGGGTCTACGATCTTCTAAGGAACTCTTGTGGTTACACAATCGCAGAGATCGGGAGCATCGACGTCAGTCACTTGCTCTAGCAAGCCGCGACGACACTGGTTCGATACGGTGAGAGATTTTTTCTAACGATCTGGCTTTCTAAACGGATGCCGCGAGAAGGGCAATGACACACACTGTAGAGCAAGGAGCCAGTCGCACTCGCCGTCCAATTCTAGATTTCACTGACCTTCACTCTCGTACAACCTCCCCAAAATCGACTCAAACTCATGAAACTCCAAGCCCACGAATTCATCCGCCGCTTCTTACTCCATGTGATCCCCAAAGGCTTGATGCGCGTACATCACTTCGACGGGAGTCAAGATCCGTGAAGGATCCTACGAGTCAACCCTCAATAGGCTTTATTGATCACGATATCGGCTAGGGTAGATCCGACGTCATTTCGCCTTGACATCGGGCGGAGCCTTTTGATACCAGGTAGTCATTCAGACCGGCCGTGTCGGAGCGTCATCTCTCTTCTTTAGCGAGGGAGGAAAAAAATATGACACAAGAAGTGAACCGCAGAGAGTTTTTCACTCAATTGGGAGTCACCGTGGGAGGCGCAGCTCTCGCTGCATCAGGGGTGTCGCTACTAAGACCCGAAGAGGCTCGCGCCCAGCAGCAACCGAAGGGAAGCATTCCTGACAAGCCTTACAAGGTCGGCCACATGACGTTTTTCACTGGCCCGGCGGCGGTGCTTGGGGAACCCATGTACAAAGGGCATATCCTGGCCGCTGAAGAGATCAACATCCAGGGTGGCCTCTTAGGAAAACGGAAGATCGAGACGCTTAAGGCTGACGAAGCGGCTGGCACCGACGCGAACGTCAAAGAGATGCGACGGCTGAAGCTCTCCGAGAACGTTGACCTGTTCACCGGCATCACCTCGAGTGGAAACACGCCGGCTCTGGGTCCTGTCGCCGAAGAGCTGAAGCTCCTCACCGTCTTCGTGGATGGCTGCACGGACTTCCTCTTCGACAAGGCGGTCCCGAATCCCCACCACGTCTTCCGGATCACCAACATCCAGTCGGCGGACGGCACCACCGCCGCGGTCGCCACAGCCATGACCTGGCCGAAGGTACGGACAATCGCCCACATTCATCCAGATTATGCCTATGGGCGAAATGCCTTCGACCACTTCACGATTTCCATCAATAAGCTGATCCCCGGGACGAAGGCCGTGTACGAGGGCTGGCCGAAGCTGGGCACCACCGACTTTACCTCTCACCTCACGAACGCAATCGCGAAGAAACCCGATCTTCTGTTCTCCTCATTGTGGGGTGGGGACTATGTGGCCTTCTATAAGCAGGCCCTGCGCTACGATATGTTCAAGAAAATGAAGTTTTCGAGCACGCTCGCCTTCGGCTCCGCGCCCCACGCTATCGGGAAAGATCACCCCGAGGGCATCATTGCGGGAGTCCACGCAAACTACTACTTCAACTACCCACCGAACGGCCGGTGGCCCATCAACGATGCCTTCGTCAAGAAGTACTACGAGCGGTGGAAGGAATACCCGAACTTCCAGGCGGAGGGAGCATATGTGGCCATGCATATGGTGAAAACCGCCATCGAACGGGCGAACAAGCTAATCGGCGGCTGGCCCGACGATGACGCGATAATCAGCCAGCTCGAAAACCTCGGTATGGCCGGCCCCGCTGGGTACGTCTACTTCCGTCCTGATAACCACCAGGGTTACAAAGACACTGTGATTGGATTCAGTATGAATTCAAAGCAGTACGATTTTCAGATTCTCGACCCCCAGAGAATGATCACGATCCCTATCAGAAACATCACCGCGCCTCCAGGATGGCCGAAAGGAGAACCGACTTCGACGTACACGTGGATCGACAAGACTTGGCCAAAGGTCGGTTGAGGCTCGCGCCGCTCTTTATTCCGACGAAATCAGAGAATCTGCCCTTCGGGGACCACTGGAAGGCTGATTGATGTTCGAGGGCAATCCCGTCGAGCCATGGCGCGCACGATCTTTGCTATCGCTTTCCTCTTTCTGTCCTTCTTAGCGGTTACCTCTGCTGAGGCAGACCACGCCCTGCCATTTAATCCGTCCTACTATCCACATGAGATCCAGATCAAGACTGTTGGTCTAACGTCTGCGAAGAAGCTTCTTTCAAACAATTCCCTACACGCCTACATCGGAGGTGATCCGTTCGTCAATGGCGGGATTCCTCAACACCTCGGCTACGCCGAGTCTCTCGGCTCATACGTCGTCGCCACATTCGACGTCGCATCCACGTCGTGGAATCAGAGGGAGAAGCGATGCGCCGGCGCGGGCTCGCTTGTCAGCGGGCTGGCTGAAAACAAGGGAAACTACATCTTCCATCCCTATCCGGTCACTCCTTACCACGAGGATTATCTTCAGCACTTCGATCTTGCCGAGTCGGTGAAGAATAAGTATCGTCCGGGGTCCGAACGTGGGTCGGGTCTCAACGTAAAAATCCGCGCGAAAGGAACACTCGCCGAAAGGATAGTTTTCTCGACGTCACGGCCGGTGGAGAAGGGTTGGGACGCGACGGTTGAAGAGATTGGCGTCGAGGATCTTGTCTCGCCCCGCCGGATCCAACTGAACGGCTCGCTTGGGCCGCCATGGCTCAAAGAGGGATGGTTCCAATCCTACCTGCTCCTCGCCGGAACCGTCACCGATGCAGAGACTAAGCAGGCCGTAGAGGTCATCTATCAGCGGCTGGTCAGCGGCAGCTACGACAGTATAGTCGAGCAGCTCAATCTTGAACGACGGCTCGTCTTACTCCTAACGCAGGACTGTACGCGAGTCGTGGTCGGTTACACGGTGAGACGCGAATACTTTAACAACTCGGATTACTCCGAGGGAGTAGAGAATATCGCTCGTGACTCGCAGACCGGCCTCAACTCACCGATCTTCATCAGGACCGTGAAGCTCAAAGACTTCCCTTGGAACGGCTGGTTGAGGTTGGGAATCGACGCGAAACCATCGGCCGCATGGAATCCTATCGGGGGCTTCACGGATCCGGCCGGGAGGTTGATCTGGTCCGCCGTCGGCGACCCTGCGATGCTCCCAGCACCAGACAATGGAAGCTGGCTTCCCAACCGGGCGACGTCAACCCTGATCACCGTTGCCCCCACGAACAGCACGCTCAGTGTTCCAAAAGATGCGGTCGTGCCTGATCCTGAGACTGGGGAGTTAAGGCCGGTGGCGGCAAACGCCACTGCCAAAGCAAAAATCCTTTATCGTGTCCTTTTCTCCTCGTTTCAAGATAAGACGCCGATGACAGCTGCCGACGTGCTTTACCCCTTCGTCTTTGCCTGCCATTGGGGGGCAAGGGACCCCCGAAACCAGGGTCAGTATGATCCGCTAGTTGACGCATCAACGGCCCTTGCCAGGGATTGGCTCGCGGGGTTGAGGGTGGTGCGCGCCGATACAGAAGTCAAGGATTTCGGTGACATGAAATTTACATTCCAGGTTCTAATCATCGAGCTGTTCGTCAAGCACACTTTGGCGGATCTTCACCAGGTCGCCTCGGTGGCTTCTCCATGGAGTAGTGTCCCGTGGCATCTGATGGTACTGATGGAGGAGGCGGTGAAACGTGGCTGGGCTGCGTTTTCTGCGGAAGAGGCTAAGCGGCGCGGAGTCAGCTGGTTGGATGTGGTAAGAGAACAGAAGATAAAGGATCGCATGGCGGGGCTGATTAACAGATTTCTGCAGCAGAAATATATTCCGAAAGAGTTGAAGGGGTTCGTCTCTCCGGCCGAAGCGGCGTCTCGTTGGGCGGCGCTCAAGCAGTTCTATCGGCGCCGAGGTCACTTTCTCGTCACCAATGGCCCGTATGAGCTTGTCCGATGGTCGGGAGACGTGATAGTACTCCGCGCATTTCGCGACCCTACCTATCCGATTGGGATGGGATCATTCGACCACTATGCAATCCCTCTCAAGGCATACATTTCAAAGATCGATATCAAGCGCGATCGTTTGGAGATCTCTGCCGAAGTGGAAAGGGTCTTCAGGTTTCAGAGAAGTTACCGCGTCGTTCGGCAGGCTATTGCGGACGACTCCATGGGAGAGATCCGCCCCGTTTTATGCCATTATCTGGTTGTCGGTCCAGAAGGAGATGTCTTAAACGCCGGCACATCAGAACAAGAAAAAGCAGGCAAGTTTACGGCGGACCTCAAAGGGAAATTGGCACCGGGTATCCACACAGTGATGGTGGCTCTGTACGAGGGCGAGAACTTCGTCAACCCCGAGATCAAGAAGGTGCGATACCGGGTTGGAGGTAGTTCGTAAAATTGAATCGCGGGACCTCTTAGGGAATTTTCGGCCATGGATCTCTTCATCATCCATTCTCTCAACTCACTTCTCTACGCCTCGGTTCTCTTTCTCATTGCCGGTGGACTGAGTCTCATCTATGGCGTAATGAGAATCGTCAACTTGGCGCACGGCAACCTATACGCGGTCGGAGCTTACGCGACGGCCTGGGCTGTGGGTCGGATGGTGAGCGGCGGCGAGTCATCCTTAATGCTTTACCTCCTTCTCCCAGTCGGCGCCGTGGCTGCTGCCGCACTCGGCGCTATTATCGAGCCGACACTGCTGCGGCCTCTCTACAAGCGCGCGGAGGAATACCAGCTCCTGGTCACTTTCGGGTTGCTGCTGATCCTTGAGGACTTGCTGCGCTTCATCTGGGGACCGTATCCGCTCTCGGCTAGCAGCCTCTTCGAGGCCCTCGGGAGCCTCTCCATCGCGGAGACAGTCTATCCCGCTTACAACTTGGTGGTTATCGTGGTGGGCGCGGTCGCCGCGGCGGTTCTCTGGGCGCTCATCTACAAGACTAAATTCGGCGTCATTCTCCGCGCGACCTCCCAGAACATGCGGATGGCGTCGGCGCTCGGCGTGAACGTCAACCGAGTTTACATGCAGGCCTTCACGCTAGGTTGCTTCATGGCCGGGTTGGGAGGTGCCATCATCGTTCCCCAACAGGGTGCTGTGCTGGGTATGGGCGTCGATGCACTTATCCTGGCGTTTGTTGTCGTGGTCATCGGCGGGCTCGGGAGTCTCGAGGGGGCGCTTCTCGGGGCCCTCATGGTCGGCGTCGTTCGCGAGTTCGGCATCGCCTTTTTCCCGGAGGTCGAGTTAGCCGTCCTCTATTTCATGGCAGCCGTCGTCCTTCTGATTCGGCCTGCCGGGCTGTTCGGCCACGCATGAACCCGATTCAAGCCTCGCCCAAACGGGCTTTACTCTCGGCGATTCCGGTCGCCGTTATCCTGTTTTTCCTCCCGCTGCTGATCACGCCCTACCACGTCACGCTGCTTGCGTATGGCCTGATCTTCGCAATCGCCGCCCTCGGCTTCAACCTTCTCCTGGGCTATACGGGCCTCCTCTCGTTCGGTCACTCCGCCTACTTCGGCATGGGTGCCTACGCTGTGGCCTTTATCGTCAAGTACTTGAACATCACCTCCATGGAAGTCTTTCTGCTTGGCGGCATCCTCGTCTCGGCGGCGATCGCGGCGCTGTTCGGCTTCCTCTGCGTCCGCTACACGCGGATCTTCTTCGGCATCCTGACGTTGGCTCTGTCCCAAGTGCTCTGGAGCCTCGCCTTCAAGTTCTATTGGGTCACAGGAGGAACCGACGGGCTCAGGGTGCCGACGCCGTCGCTATTGGGCATCCCAAATCCTGAAGGGGAAGAAAAGATGATCTTTCTGGCCCACCGCTACTATTATTATGTGCTGGTCATCTTTCTCGTCGGTGTGGCGGTGATGTGGGTCATCGTCCACTCTCCGTTCGGGAAGGCGCTTCAGGCCATCCGCGACAACGAGACGCGCGCCGAGTTCGTCGGGGTCCAGGTATGGCGCTATCGGTGGGTCGCCTTCCTGGTCTCGGGGATCTACACGGGAGTGGCTGGTACCCTCTGGGTGCCGCTGAACGGCCTCACGACCCCGGATATTCTCCACTGGACCTTCTCTGGCAAGATCGTTTTTTTCACGGTTCTCGGCGGTTTCCAAACCTTCATGGGCCCGATCATCGGTGGGGTGGCCTACAACTACCTCGAGACCTATGCCGTCGGACACACCGTCTACTGGCAGATGGTGCTGGGTGTTGTGCTGGTGCTGCTGGTGCTCGTCTTGCCCACGGGTATCGCGGGGACAGCGGGGCGGCTCGTTCTGCGACTGAGAAGGGCGGCCTGAAATGGTCCTGCTCGAGACCAAGAGTCTCACCAAGTATTTTGGTGACACGCACGCAATAGACCACGTCGATTTTTCGGTCGCGCAGGGCGAATTGCTTGCCTTGATTGGCTCAAATGGAGCCGGGAAGACGACCCTCGTGAACCTGATAAGCGGCCTGCTCCGTGCCGACTCGGGGACGATCCTCTTCCAGGGAACCGACGTCACCGTTATGTCCGTGCATGACAGGATCAGGGCGGGAATCGCTAGGAGCTTTCAGCTCGTGACTGTATTCGATCAGCTCGGCACGCTGGACAATGTTGTCCTCGCTATCTTCTCCCGGGAGGGGAAAACTCGGCGACTGCTCTCCCTGGCGAGTTCTGACCATCCGGTGAGAGAGGAGGCCTTCGAGGTGCTTCGGGAGTTCGGCCTTGAGTCCAAGGCCAGCCAGCCAGCCGGCGGACTCTCCCAGGGGGAGCGTAAGCTCCTCGACGTGGCCGTGGCCTACGCGCTCCGGCCAAAGCTCCTGTTTCTCGACGAGCCGACCAGCGGGGTCAGCACGCGAGAGAAGGCCCCGATCATGGACGTCATCACCTCCATCGTGCGGTCTGGAAAGATCACCGCGGTCATTATCGAACACGACATGGATGTCGTGTTCAGATATTCCGACCGGATCGTCGTGATGCACGAAGGCACGATCCTGGCGGATGGGAGACCGGACGAGATTCGGCGAAACGAGCAGGTGACCATCACGCTGCTGGGGACGAGCCCATCTCAATAACTCCAAGGCACATAGGCATGCTCGATCTTGAGCGCATCAATACTTTTCGGGGCACTGCGCATGTGCTCCAAGGGGTCTCGTTGACAGTGAATGACGCAGAGGCCGTTTGTCTCGTTGGCCGGAATGGCGCGGGGAAGACCACTACCATTGAAAGCATCATGGGCCTCTTGCCGGTCCGCTCCGGGAGGATCACGTTCCAGGAGCGAGAGATCACCCAGCTGCCGCCCCATGAGCGGGCCCGCCTCGGCATCGGGTATGCGCCAGAGGATGCGGGCATCTTTCCTGACCTGACCGTTGCGGAAAATTTTCTGATCAGCCAGTGGCTGGCAGGGGCGTCTGGCAAGTCAGGGTCGTCCTCGTCGAGCTCGGAGGTGCAAGACCGGATTCTCGCGGTGTTTCCCGAGGTGCGGACGTTCATGCAGCGGCGGGGCCTGAACCTCAGCGGAGGCCAGAAGAAAATGGTGGCAATCGCGAGGGCGATGGCCCTCTCGCCATCCATCCTCCTGCTAGATGAGCCGTTTGAGGGGCTCGCCCCTGTGGTCGTGAGCCGGTTTATCGAGGCCGTCAAAAAGATAAAGGCAATGGGGATCTCGTTGTTGATCGCCGCGTCCAACTTGACGACGGCGTCGCGCGTCGCCGACCGGCTCTATGCGATCGACCGAGGTGAGATCATCTTTCAGGGAGATCCTCAGAGCGCCTTCGCGAACGAAGACGTGATGAAAACCATTCGCGGGTGAGTCGGGATGCGTTGACCACGGAACCAATGGTTATCCCTTGGCCCAGAGGGGGCCAGACAGTGGGAAGGTCGAAAGCCATATCAGTGGTGAATTTGCCTTACCGGTTTTTCACCGCGGCCGCAAAGTCAATCGGTGGATTAATGGCGGCCATCCGGGCTAGGCTCAAAGTATTCGTGACTGTGGGCCTGGGCGTGTTTGTCTTGGACGTTTTCCTCCCCCCGGTCTTTCTTTCCCTCGCCCGCAAGCCCTGGGATTATTTCGCGTTCAATCCCTGGCTTTCGAAACTGCCAGAGTACCTCGCCTCGAGCGATACCCCCCTTCAACGCAAGCTTGAGTTTCTTCCCAACCTTGCGCTTTTCTGGTTCAGCGCCAATGATCGAATTGGCTTTGTCGAATGGGGATTCACTGTGGACGTCGGCGACCTGTTGAGGTTCGTCTTCAACGCTTTCATCGTCGGTGCGTATTTCGCGCTCTGGTTCTATCGTCGAGATCAGGTAGTGCAGTGTGGATGGGTTGGGGAAAACAGCCGACGCGCTGGTATCGCCGGTGCCCTGGTGAGCATTCTGGGGCTTTCGACGGGGCCGTGCAGCGTCCTGGGATGCGGAGTTCCCGTCCTACCGGTTATCGGACTGGCATTCGTCGGCCTGTCCAGCGGAACGCTCAAGTTGCTTGCAGGCCTATCAAAGGTTTTCACCTCTGTTATTCTGTTCGCTGTGACTTTCGGGGTCGCTTACTTTGGTTGGACCGTGAGCGCTCATTCAGAAGCTGCCTCTCGGCCTGTGGATGGTCTTGCCTCCGAGGGGAAAAAGAAAAAAGTTGGAGCCTCCTGGACAAGAGACAAGTCGCGGCCAACATCCGAGGAGTTAAAAAGACGCTGATCGCCAGCGGATGGCGTTCGCGTCTCGATCTCTGCTCTCGGGAACTTCCTCGTAATGAAACAGGAGAATGGGTTAAGCCCTTCAATTTCGCTCAGGGTAGACTCCGCAATAGCTATCAAGGGCTTGAGAAAATTGTTTCGGAGTCTCAGTAAAGCGTTGGGTTCGTCCTGTGCTCCTTAACCCACCCTACGCACTGAAATTCCTTGCGCAGCGCAGACTGTTCGGGATCGAGACGAGCCCCGGTACCGCGTGGAAGGCGGTGCTCCGTCCGGCAAGGCGCCGCACGGCTTAGTCTCAACTGGCTGCGACCCGGGCGGCCAGCCACCGCGCCGTGCGCAGAAGACGCGCGTCGCCGGCGCGTGGTCCGACGAGTTGCACGCCGATCGGCAAACCGTTCGCGGCTTCCAGAAGCGGCAAGCTGATCGCCGGCATGCCGCACAATGTCCACAACGTGCAGAACGACGGGTCTCCAGTCGAAGCAAGGCCTCTCGGCGCGGCGCCCGCAGCGGCCGGCGTGAGAATCGCGTCATAGCGCTGCTCGAACAGTTCCAAGAAACTCTCATGGATCGGCCGAATCTGAGCGATCGCGCGCTGGTAATCGACCGCTCGGACCTCTCGGCCGCGTTCGATGAGCGCCCGCAGCTGCTCGGATAACCGATCGCGGCCGCTTTCATACTCGCGCGCGAGGTTTGCCGCCATCTCGGCATCCATGATCGTTCGATGCCACTCCCATGCGTCGCTCGCTGACGGGAACAGCTCGACTTCTTCGACGCGTTTGTCCAGGTCCTCGATCAGCTCCGCGAATCCTTCCTTGGTCGCCTCGTCCGTGCGCTCCCAGTGTGGTGTCTTCACGAACGCGAACATCGGCGGGAGCGGCGGTTCCCGCGCTGCGACTTCGACGAACGGGATGCGTGCGCGTGGTCGGGTGTCGGGATCGCGCTCGTCGTAGCCGACGAGCTGCTCCGCGAGCAGTGCAATATCCTCGACTGTGCGGGCAAACAACCCGACGTGATCGAGCGTGCGCGAGAGCGTGAGCACTCCATGGCGTGAAATCAGGCCATGGGTCGGCTTGAAGCCGAGCACGCCGCAAAAAGCCGCCGGACGAATCGTTGAACCGTTCGTCTGGCTGCCGAGCGCAAGCGGCACCATTTCCGTGGCTACCGCCGCCGCCGATCCACTGGACGAACCGCCCGGTGTGTGCTCGGGATTGTGCGGGTTGCGCGTCTTGCCCGGCGCAAAGTAGGCAAACTCGGTCGTCACGGTTTTGCCCATAATCACCGCCCCGGCCGCGCGCAACATCGCGACCGCGGTTGCATCGCGGGAGGGCGTGCGGCCCGCGTGAAGGACGGAGCCGTTCTCCGTCGGCATGTCGGCGGTGTCGAAGATGTCCTTGACGCCGATCGGCACGCCGTGCAGCGGGCCAATCGGTTTTCCTTCGAGACGAAGCTGATCCAGAGCGCGTGCCTGCGCGAGCGCGTAATCCGGATCGAGGAACGTCCAAGCCTGAACCTGCTCATCTAGCTCGCGCACGCGCGCCAGGCATGCTTCGACGAGTTGCTCCGAAGTGATAACGCCCTCGCGAATCAGACGCGCGGCCTCTGACGCGGAGAGAACATGGAGATTGTTCAAATCCATATTCAGACGCCCCCAAGGAATGGCGTGGCGAGAAGCGAGCAGTCCGAGGCCCGAGGGAGGAGCCCAACCGGAGCGTACGTTTTTAAGTACGTGAGGATTGGCGACGACCGAGAACGAAGAAATGCGAAGCTTATCGCCACGCCATCATTGACCGTAGAGGAATTCGGGCAGCCACAGCGTCATCCCTGGCCAGATGTACATGAAGACGAGGCAGATGCAGACGATGAGCATATACGGCATCATGCCGGCGAAGATCTGGTTGAGCGTGACGTGCTTCGGCGCCACGGCCTTCAGATAGAACGCGGACATCGCCACGGGCGGCGACAAGAAAGCTGCCTGGAGATTGACCGCCACCATGGTGCCGAAGAGGATCGGGTCTACTTGGAAGTGGCTCAGCAGCGGAATGAAGATCGGGCAGAAGATGATGATGATCTCGGTCCACTCGAGCGGCCACCCCAGCAGGAAGATGATCAATTGCGCCATGAACTGGAACCCCATCGGCGAGAGGTTCATGCTCAGCACCCAGCGCTCGACCAGCCCCTGGCCGCCGTGCAGCGCGAACACGGCGGAGAAAAGCGCCGAGCCGACGAAGAGCCAGCAGACCATGGCGGTCGTCTTCGCCGTGAGGAACGTCGCCTGCTTGATGTTCTGCCGAAGCTCCGCTGAGGTTCTGAGATTCCAGAGGACGGGCACGACGGTGCCCACGAGCGTCCCTCCGATCGAGCCCGCCACGAGCAGCGACGCGAAGTCCTCGCCCTCGTACCAGCCGAGCACGACCCCGACGATCGCGCCGGCGAGGCTCCACCACCAGACCTGGCGCTGGTATTTCGCCATGACCGCGAGGTAGAGCGCGCCTAGCGCGCCGATCGCCGCCGACTCGGTCGCGGTGCAGATGCCGAACAGAATCACCGCGAGCACGACGACGGTGAGCACGCCGAGCGGCACAACGGAAACCACCAGCTCCTTCAGGATCTCGAGTCCTTCGCCGTCCATGCGCCAGAAATAGTAGGCGAGCACAAGCGCGGAGAATGCGGCCAGCCCCCAGAACCACTTAAAGAAGTGCGCGGGGACTTTCCCCGCCCCTGCGACGCCCCGCTCAGTTACAGAGCTAAACTCCTCGGGAGGCGCGTCCGCGCTTCGCTGGGCCTCGGTGCCTTGAACTTCGGACTCGGCTTCCCCGAGCTCCTGCGGCTTCACCTCCTGAGGCGCCTCAGACTGGGTCGCAGCGGGCGCCGCGCCGGAAGACGGCGCCAATGGAGCAGCAACGCCGGGCGGCGCCGAAACGGCCGCGGTCGTCACCGCCGGGGCGTTGTAGATGAGGACATACCACCACGTCGCGCCGAAGGTGGCGACGGTCAGCGCCACCGGCACCGCCGCCGAAAGAACATCCTTCACGATCAGGCCATAGCGGGCGGGCCTGCCGTCCACCGCCGTCGCGCCTTCGACCATACTCGGTCGGAACGCGGCGGCGATCAGGCCGCCGATTACTCGCTTGGACCGGCCGCGCTCGAGCCGCTTCAGATAGTCCGGCACGGCGAGGCGGTACTGGTCCGGCGGCAGCTTGGGCGCGATCTTCGGATTGATGATCGCCCAGCCGAGGATGTAGACCAGATAGAGAAACGTGAGGAAGAAGCCCGGAATCATCGCCGCCGCGTAGAGCTTCACGATCGACTGCCCGGCCACCGCCGCGTAGACAATCAGCATGACCGACGGCGGGATCAGGATGCCGAGGGTTCCGCCCGCCGTGATCGCGCCGGAGGCGAGCCGTACGTCGTAGCCCGCATTCAGCATCGGCCGCATCGCGATCACGCCCACAAGGATCACGACCGCGCCGACGATGCCGGAGGCGATCCCCCAGAAGGCGCACACCAGCATGGTGGTCACGGCGAGCGAGGCGGGCACGCGCCGGAACGCGACCTGGACGCTGTGGAACATCTGGTCGATCAGCGCCGCCCGCTCCATGATGTAGCCCATGTACACGAACAGGGGGATCGAGAGCAGGGTGTCGTTGGTCATCACCCCGTAGGTCCGCTGCACGATCAGGTCGAAAATGTGGTTTTGCCACCAGTAATGAGAGGGATCCCAGAACGCGATGTAGCCGAAGATCATCCCGAGGCCCATCAAGGTGAAGGCGGTCGGGAAGCCCATCATGATCGTGACCACGATGAGCCCGAGCATGGTAAGGCCGAGTCTCGGATCGCTCATGGCTTCTTCGGCTCGTCCTCTTTGACAGCTCTCTCGTGCACCAAGCCTTCTTCCATGACGCTCCGGTGGCGGGCGGCCTCGTCGATCGCGCGTGCCGATTCCATCGCGATGCGGCGCGACTCTTCGTCCACGTACTCGCTGTGGGAGAGCTGCGTGTCAATCACGTCGATCTCTTCGACGTCTTCCAGGCGCGCAGGCCAGGCGCCCGTGCGCAGGCACTCGATGCAGCGCGTAATCTCGGCCAGCCCCTGGAGCATCACCAGCGCGCCCGCGATCGGGATCACCGTCTTGAAGTAGTAGAGGGGAGGGCCTTCCGCCGTGACGCCGGAGTGCTCGCCGATGCGCCAGGAGTCGGCCGCGTACCCGTACCCCGCATAGATCAGCCCGATGATGCCCGGGAGGAAAAACAAGAAATAGAGCGCCAGATCGAGCGCTGCCTGGCCGCGCGGCTTCATGTAGATGTAGACGAAATCGGCGCGCACATGCGCGGCCAAAGCGAGCGTATAAGCGCCGCACATCATGAAGAGCGTGCCGTACAGCATGTTGTTGAGGTCGAAGATCCAGGCGGTCGGCGCGTTCAGGATGTAGCGTTTGAAGACTTCGATGGAGACCACGAACGTCAACCCCACGATCAGCCAGGCGAAGGCTTTGCCCGACCAGTAGCTGACCTCGTCGATCGTATGGTACAGGCGCCGCATGCTCGTCACTGTGGAGAAAATGCCAGCCATCCGCCCCTTGGCGGATGGCTGGCGAAATTACTGGAGATCGTCATGAAGCTAGTTTTTCTTGGCGTCTGGGGCTTCAGGTTTCGCAGCCTGGGCTGCGGGCTTGGCGGCCGGTTTTTTGGCGAAGTAGTAGTTATAAGCCATGCGGCGGTTGACGTTCGTGTCGAGATCCCACTTCACCGCCCGCTCGGCGTACTTCCTCTGTGACTCGACGATCTCCTTGAACAGCGGGTTCTGCGCCGAGTATTTTGCCTCGACCTGGTCGAAGACCTCGAGCTGCTTCTGCAGCACCGAGTCCGGCGTTCTGTAGAACCTCACCTTCTCTTTAGTCTGCAGCTCGATGTAGTCCTTCGAGTAGCGGTCGATCGCTTTCCAAGACATGTCCTGGGAAGCAGCCTCGACCGAATACGCGATGATCGCCTTGATCTTATCCGGCAGCGCGTCGTACTTGGTCTTATTGAACATGATCTCGAACTGCTCGGCGTTCTGGTGGTAGCTCTGCAGCATGCAGACCTTGGAAACGTCCTGGAAGCCGAGGGCGCGATCGGAGGAGGCGTTGTTGAATTCTGCCGCATCGATGAGCCCTCGGTCGAGCGCCGGCACGATCTCAGCGCCGGGCAGCGCGTTCACCGCCGCGCCCATACCCGTAAACAGGTCAATCGAGATGCCGACCGTGCGGAATTTTATGCCCTTGAAATCGTCGGGCTTCGTCACCACCTTCTTGTACCAGCCGAGCGGCTGCGTAGGCATCGGGCCGTAGGGGAACGAGACAACGTTGGCGCCAACCGTCTTGTAGAGCTTGTCGAGCAGCTCTTTGCCGCCGCCATACTTGTGCCACGAGAGCAGCATGTTGGCGTCCATGCCGTAGGCAGGGCTCGAACCCCAGAGCGCAAGCGCATTGTTCTTGCCGTAGTGGTAAACGAGCACGCCGTGGCCGCCGTCGAGCGTGCCCTTCGACACGGCGTCGAGCAGGCCGAAGGCCGGCACCACCGCGCCCGCGGGCAGCACTTCGATCTTCAAGTCGCCGCCAGTCATGTCGTTGACCTTCTTGGCGTAGTCGAGCGCGTACTCGTGGAAGATGTCCTTCGACGGCCAAGTGCTCTGCCAGCGCATCGTGGTGACCCCTTGCGCCTTGACGATATTCGGGAAGCCGAGCGCCGCCGCACCTCCTGCGGCCATGGCGGCCTTGAGGACATTTCGGCGAGAGATCTTTTGGGTTCCTTGTTCCTGGACTTTCTTTTGATCAGTCATTGGTCTTTCCTCCTTTCTCGTTATAGCCCGGGACATCGCGTCATCCGCTTATATACACTTTGCGTATTTCCGTCAATCTTTCTTTTGTTGCACCTCGTGTTGTCCTCGGATTCTCGGCTTTTATTGATTGCCTCATTATGTCCACGACGCCAGAAGCAGAACGATCTGACGGGAAGAACCGTGACCCCCTGATTCGCAAGCTCCACAGCGTCGTGGGCGAGGCGTTACGTTCTCATCCAAAAGGAAGATGTCATCGTCTACGAGCAGGACGGTTCTATCTTCCAGGTTATGCCGGAGATCGTCGTCGTTCCCGAAAACGTTGTCGGCTACGGTGTAACACGAAAATGCGTTCCTCTTGACTGGCGCTTCATACCCGCTGTAGCATCGGCCATGCTTCCGACGCCAGAACACCGGTACAGTAACCGACCGGCGCGGGCGCTCCAGACCCGAGGGCAGGCACCCTGCGAGCAAGATCGGAGCTGTAGAACTTGTCTGACATAGCCTCTGATGGCCACCGGCGACTCGCGGCGATAATCTTCTGCGACATGGTAGGCTATAGCCGCCTCATGGAGGAGAGCGAAACCCAGGCCTTACGCCTGGTCGGAGAATTTCATCAGATCGCCCGTCAGACTATCCAACAGCACTCCGGAGATATCATCAACACGATGGGGGACGGTTTCTTCGCGGCGTTCGGCAGCGCCGTGCAGGCCGTCCGTGCCGCGGTCGTTCTTCAAAAAGAGCTGGCTGCCCGCAATCGTCATGAGGGAAGTCACCAGCCGCTCCTGGCTCGGATCGGCATCCATCTTGGGGACCTGTTGCAAGAAGGCCAGCAACTCTTTGGCAGCGGGGTTAATGTTGCCAGCCGGATCGAACCCTTGGTTCCCCCGGGAGGTATTTATATTTCCGGCGAGGTCTACCAACAGGTCCGCAATCAGAAAGACCTCTCCTTCCGAGACCTCGGAGAAAGGCAGCTTCGCAACATCAAAGAGCCAGTCAAGATTTACGATCTTGTCCCCGGCGAAGAAGCAGGGGAGCCAAAGTCTGTAGAAGCCCCCACCGGCGTGAGGTCGATCGCCGTCCTCCCGTTCCACAACATGAGCGCCGATTCAGAGAACGAGTACTTTAGCGATGGGATGACCGAGGAGATCATTACCCGCCTCTCCAAGATCCGCGAGCTCCAAGTCGCCTCGCGCAGCACCGTCCTCCGCTACAAGGGAAAGGGCATTGACCCGCGCGAGGTAGGACGGGAATTAGGAGTCGGGTCTGTCCTTGAAGGAAGCGTGCGCAAGCTCGGCAATCGCGTCCGGATCACGGCCCAGCTCATCAACGCCGCGGACGGCTTTCACCTCTGCTCGGAAGTTTATGATCGCAATCTGGATGACGTCTTCAAGATCCAGGACGAGGTCTCCGAGAGCATTGCACAGGCTCTCAGGGTCAACCTCACGGAGGCCGAGAAAGTCCAGCTCTCGGCCGTCCCCACTCGGAGCATCGAGGCTTACGACTACTACTCCCGCGGCAGGCATCTTTTCTATCAGTACACAAGAGGAGGACATCGAGCTGCCATCGAGATGTACCTCAAAGCTCTAGAGCTGGACCCGAACTATGCTCTGGCTTACGCCGGCCTCGCCGTTTGCTATGCGTTCCTTATCAGTAGAGGCTGGGACGAGAACCCGATCTGGCTCAACAAAGCCGAGGAAGTAGCGCTCAAAGCACTAGGTATTGACCAACGCTTGCCGGAAGCCCATTTTGCCCTTGGTTACGTTTACGAAATGAAGGAGGAGTGGGATCAGGAGGAGGGAGCCATGAGGCGAGTCCTCCTTTTGAACCCTAACCACGCCCATGCTCACGATAGCCTCGGGGATGTTTACTATCATCGTGACCAGCTCGAGGAGGCCATTTCCGAATATCAAACGGCCTTAAGCCTCGATCCCTTCCACCCCAGGGCCCCCATTCAACTAGCGGCCACTTACGAAAAAGCGGGTCAGTATCGCGCAGCGATCGCTCAGCTACAACGAACTTCCGAGCTCCTTCCCGACTTCGATTGGACTTGGATTTACCTCGGCGATCTCCATCATTCGAGGGGAAACTATGAGCAGGCCCTGCAAGCATACCAGCGCGCCCTCGCGATCGATCCCGATAATATCGATTCGAAGGTCGGGCTCGGCCTGACCTGCGCGGCGATGAGACGGTTTGAGGAGGCCGAGCAGATTGCCAACAAGCTACTCGAGTCGAGCAGCAAGCCTCGGGAGGAGAATGCCGACTACCTGTTTTTAGTTGCAATGCTCGACTGTGCCCATGGAGATCACGAGAAGGCTATCACGTCGCTGGAAAAGGCCATATCTGTTGCACGCAGAAGATACCACCGCGTCTACATGGGGGCTCTTGCCGAGACTTGTACCCTCATGGGAGACCGGGACAATGCCATTGGGTGGTATCGGAAGGCTATAGAGTCCGAAAGGCACTCCTCCCCCTACATGATTCAATTTCACTATTGTCTCGGCTTGCTGTACGAGGAGAAGCAAGAATTCCAGGCCGGCCCGCGAAGCGTATCAGCGCTTTCTGCATTTCTGGAAGGATGCCGACCCGGATCTCCCCATCCTGGCCGATGCCAAGGAACGGCTCGTGACGCCTTGACGCGCCGGAGCGTGAGGAGAAAATTTGTGTGCGGCAGCTATCTTCATCTAAATCCAGCCACGGCCTTAAAGGAGGAGGCCTCTGGGGTATGAGCCGGAACGCTCTCATCAATGAGTTGCGTGCGATCGCCGGCGAGCATTACGTCCTCATCGAGAAGGAAGATGTCATCGTTTACGAGCAGGACGGTTCTATCTTCCAGGTTATGCCCGAGATCGTCGTGCTGCCGGCAAATGTCGAACAGGTGTCCGCGGTGATCAAAGCGGCGAAACGAGCCAACGTGCCCATTGTTCCGCGCGGCTCGGGGACAGGGCTCGCCGGCGGTGCAGTGCCCGCGGAAGGCGGCATTGTCCTGTCGTTGGCGCGCCTGGATCGCATCCTGAAAATCGATTTGCCAAATCGCATCGCCATCGTCGAGCCGGGCGTAATCAATCAGGATGTAACGAAAGCTGTCGCCAAAGATGGCTTTTTCTACGCGCCCGACCCGAGCAGCCAAGCCGCCTGCTCTATCGGTGGCAACGTCGCCAACAATTCCGGCGGCCCGCACACTCTCGCGTACGGCGTGACGACCAATCATGTTCTCGGCCTAGAGGTGGTCCTGGATGACGGGCAAATCATCTGGCTCGGCGGCGAGGTCCCGGACACGCCGGGCTATGATCTCTGCGGAATTTTCGTCGGCTCCGAGGGAACCCTGGGAATCGTCACGAAAATAGCAGTGAGGTTGATGAAGACGCGAGAGTCAGTGCGCACGCTGCTCGCTGTCTTTGACCAAATGGATCATGCCACGCAGACCGTCGTCGACATCACGGGCGCGGGGATCATCCCCGCCGCCCTGGAAATGATGGACCGAACGACCATCGAAGCGGTGGAGCGGGGCGCGCCGGTGGGCCTGCCGCGCGATGCCGAGGCGGTGCTCATCGTCGAGGTGGAAGGAGTTCGTGAGCAGACTGAGAGGGCGGTCGAGGTGGCGCGCGGAATTTGCCAACGCAACGGCGCTCGTGAAGCCCGGGTGGCGCGCGATGAATCCGAACGCCAGCTTCTTTGGAAAGGGCGAAAGGGCGCCTTTGGAGCCATGGGTGCCTTGGCCCCAAATTACTACGTTCAGGACGGCGTGGTGCCGCGCAGCCAACTGCCGGAGATAATGCGCCGCATCGCGGAAATCAGTAAGCAATACAATCTGCGCATCGCCAACGTTTTTCACGCCGGTGACGGCAACCTCCATCCAAACATTCTCTTCGATATGCGCACGCCGGGCGAGTTGGATCGTGTTGTCGAGGCTGGAGCCGCCACGCTGCGCGCCTGCATCGAGCTCGGCGGCAGCATCACCGGCGAACATGGCATCGGGATCGAGAAAAAGGCTTACATCGGGCTCTTGTTCAACGAGGCCGATCTCGAGGCGATGTCACGTGTTCGCAAAGTCTTCGATCCTGACGGCCGGTTCAATCCGGCAAAACTTTTTCCAACACCGGTTAGCTGCGGGGAGGTGCGCCGCCAGCCGGCAAATATTCCGGCGGGGTTGTGGCTCTGAAATTCTGTTTCTAGTTCCTGGTTTCTGGTTCCTGGTTTTAAACTAGAGATCAGAGACTAGAAATCTCCGGGGTGGCTTTGGAACACGTTGATCACAATCAAGAGCACGGCGGTTCGGCGAAGATTGACGCATTGAACCTTCCCGAACTCTATCAGTGCGTTCACTGCGGACTCTGTTTAAATCAGTGCCCGACTTATCGTGCGCTACGCCTGGAACCGGAATCGCCGCGCGGCAGGATTCATCTGGTCCGCGCCGCTGCCGAGGGCCGCGTCGAACTCAACGAACGTTTCAAGGAGCATTTATACCTCTGCCTTCTCTGTCGCGCCTGCGAGACCGCTTGTCCCTCCGGGGTCCAGTACGGTCGCATCGCTGAAACTGCGCGAGAGAAGCTGGGACCTCCGGGATCGCGTCTCGCGCGCGCAGTTCTCAATTTCGTTTTTACCCGGGTACTGCCCTATCCCCGTCGGCTGCGAACCGTTGCATTACTCCTGCGATGGTATCAACACAGCGGATTGCAGCGACTGATTCTCCCCCTGTTACCCAAGAAGCTGCGTCAAATGGATTCGATGTTGCCGCGGGTACCCGACCGCTTTTTCGAGCCGGGGCGGAAGGTTTTTCCAGCCATTGGTCAACGCAGGGCCAAAGTCGCCATGCTTAATGGCTGTGTGATGCCGCTCCTCTTCGGCGAGGTGAACGCGGCCACCGTTCGAGTCCTGCAAAGCAACGGCTGTGATGTGGTGTTTCCCAAAAACCAGATATGCTGCGGCGCCTTGAACATTCATAATGGTGAACAAGATGCCGCGAAGGAAATGGCCAAGCAGAATATCGACGCCTTTCTCGCCGCCGGAGTTGACACCGTTATTGTCAACTCAGCCGGCTGTGGCGCCACCATGAAAGAGTATGGTTATCTGTTGCGCGACGATCCTTCCTATGCCGAAAGAGCCGCAATCTTTAGCTCACTGGTGAAAGACGCCGGGGAGTTTCTTGCCGATATTGGCCTTGTAGCGCCGCTCGGCCGCGTGGAGATGACGGTCACCTATCAAGATCCCTGTCACCTCGCCCACGGCCAGCGCGTGCGCAGCCAACCGCGCAAGCTGCTGAACGCGATTCCTGGAGTGAAGCTCCTCGAAATGGAGGGTTCCGACCGCTGCTGTGGCAGCGCGGGGATCTACAACATCACTCACCCCGACATGTCGCAGCATCTGCTCAAAGAAAAAATGCAATCCATTGCGGCAAACGGCGCACCAGCCGTCGTCGCGCCCAATCCCGGCTGCATGTTGCAGCTTCGTTACGGCTCGGAACGATACGGCCCCGCCTTGAAAGTTTATCATTTGATGGATTTGCTCGACCGGGCATATGCCAGCGCTGATGCCTCGGATTTGAAATGAAGCCGAGCATCGACCAGCTCAACAAAAGGTTAGAATTGGAGCTGGGAGCTGATGCGGTAAAAAATGATCCGAGCCTGCTGGCGGCTTACACCGTCGATGCAAAAATGCCGACGCTTTTGTGTTGTCCTGAAACGCCGGAGCAAGTGGCAGCAACTCTTCGCCTTTGTTCTGAATTAGATGCCGCTGTAACACCCTGGGGCGGCGGAGCCGCGGTGCGGATAGGCAATCTGCCCCGCCAGGTTGACGCCGTCTTAGAATTGAGCCATCTCGACCGCGTGATCGAGCATGACCACGCCAACCTGACGGCGACGGTTCAAAGTGGCATCACCCTCGCCAGTCTGCAGCAGACACTCGCGCCGCAAAATCAGTTCCTGCCATTCGATCCTCCTCATGCGGCCCGTTCCACCATCGGCGGCATAGTCGCCGCGAACCTTAATGGGCCGCGCCGGATGTTTTACGGTAGCGTCCGCGACCTCGTGATCGGCATGAAAGTGGCGCTCGCGTCCGGCGAGCAGATCAAAGCCGGCGGCAAGGTGGTCAAAAACGTTGCCGGCTACGACATGTGCAAGCTCTTTGTGGGTTCCCTTGGTACCTTGGGAGTCATAACAGAGGTCACGTTGAGATTGACGCCACTTCCGAAAAGCTCGGCGACCTTGACCGCCTCCGGAACACTGTCTCAAACCTCACAGCTCGCCGCAGAACTGGCGACATCACGCCTCCTTCCCGCGAGCATTTCAATTTTGAACCCGGCCGCAGCGCGGTCCAGCAGCTTTCCAGCCGAAAAAGCGCTCGCCGCCGTCTGGTTCGAAGGATTCGAGGAAAGCGTCTCGCGTCACATTCGGGACACGGAAGCCATCGCAGCCCGGTTAGGACTCGATACTGACGTGATCAGCACTGAGATGCAGGAGCATCTATGGGATTGCGTCCGTGATTTTTCTCTCAACCGGGATGATCTGGTTTATCGGCTTACACTGCCACTCTCGCGCCTACCCGAAGCCATAACAGCGCTAAGTGAACGAAACAGCGGAGATGCTCCGGCGCAAATAATCGCCGACGCAGCATCGGGGACGTTGTGGCTTTCGGCGGCAGCCGGTAAAGCGAATGTAGAGTGGTTTACTGATCTTATTTCGTTCGCCCAGGAGCGCGGCGGACATGCGATTATTTTTGCCGCTCCGCCTCGTCTGAAAGAAAACCTCGATGTATGGGGTGCGCCGCCATCCACTCTCCCGCTCATGCGCGAGACCAAACGGCAATTCGACCCCAAGGGTTTGCTCAATCCCGGTCGCTTTGTTGCCGGTCTATAATCCCGCCGCGGCTTAGAAAAGCCGAATGACCCAGTCGCTCATCAGATTATCCAGGCCAAAGGCGGTGCTGCCCCGGACTGCAAAATAAACCGCCGCCGCCAAGAAGACGAGGTTATCCCTGATTCCTACTTCGTGGGCGTGATAGGATTGCCGGTCGAAACTTCGGAAATAGTTCTGGGCTTTCTCGTCGTTAAGCGCAGCTTTCACTACGGGCGCCATCGTGGGTAAAACTTTGAGCCAATAAGAATGGAGAACGAATGTCGGGATCAAGAAGATAATCACCATCGCCGAGCAAAGCGGGGTTTGAAACCCTGCCGCCACCCCAAGACCGCCGACCACCATCAGCAAGGTAGCCACAAGACCGAAGAAGGTTGCGCCCCTGGGAAACAGAATGCTCGCCGTCTGCACCGGATTGGGCCAGCGACCTACGTTACTGAGACCGCTGATCAAGAAACGCCAGCCTAGAATCACCCGTAGAACCGCCTCGGCGATAAGCATCAGGGTTGTATGTTCCAAGGCTTCTCTCCTGTCATTGATGTCAATTAAATGACGGGACTATAGTCAGCCGCCGGTCTACCGTCAATTGCCATGGTATTCCAAATACGGCATGAATTGCGTCAAATTTGTCATCTCGGCAATGATTTTTTGTTTGTTTCTGGCGTCAAAATTCTCTAGAATGCCTTGGTTGCAAACTCCTCGAACCTGGCACGGGGGTTGCTCATGGAATCTCTTCTAACGAGGTGAAGATGAAGCACGCGGCACGATGGCTCCTCTCATTCCTTTTCATTTGTGTGGCATTTTCGCATGCGAAAACTTGGGCCCAAGCTAATCCGTCAACTCAGGACACGTTTCCTCTCCTTTCAGGCCTGGAAAAATCCGTCGAGTTTTGGAAAAAAATCTTCACCGAGTATAGCCTCTCCCAACTGATCTTTTTCGATCCCCTCGATATGAGTAAGATTTACGAAGTCCTGGAGGTCGGCGAAGGGAACCGTTCACAATCTTATATCGACGGAGAGAGAGCGCGAATCGCGGCGGCCAATAACGTCGAGGTAGAGAGAGTCAAAGCGCAGCGCGGAGTCAAAGAACAGATGATCGCCGGTCTGAAACGATCCGGCCGATACATGCAGCACATCGAGCAGATTTTTCGGGAAAAGAATCTACCCGTGGAACTGGGCTACCTGCCGTTGGTGGAATCTTCCTTCGACGTCCACGCGCGATCCGTGGTCGGCGCTACGGGCATGTGGCAATTTATGCGTGCCACGGGAAAAGAATTCCGCCTCCGCATCGACCGTATCATGGACGAGAGAAAAGATCCGTTAGAGTCGACCCGCGCCGCCGCCGCGCTTCTGGATCAGAATTATCAGGCCTTGGGGAACTGGCCCCTTGCGCTTACGGCCTACAATTACGGCGCCGGGGGGCTGGCCCGCGCCGTGGCTGAAATCCAGTCGGACAATTTGGTGGAGCTGATTCAGAATTATAACCATCCCTATTGGGGTTTTGCCCCGAAGAACTTTTACGCCGAGTTTTTAGCGGCCGTGGACGTCGCAAAAAACTTGGATCAATATTTCCCGGGTCTCGAACTCCATCCAGCGGTAAAGATCAACGAGGTCGAGTTAAAAAAAGCGTCGTCCTTGGCTTACCTGGCTAACTCCAATGGTTTCACTCTGCAACAGTTTCTCGAATGGAATCCCGCTCTGAGCGCGGGCATGAAAGTCGTTCCGGCCGGCTATCGCGTGAAGATGCCCGCCGACCGCAAGATACAACCCATTGCGGAGCCGGTTGTTCAAGTCGCACAAAACAAGCCGCGCAATCCGCAACACGACCAGCTCCAGGTCGTCCGTCACCGTGTGAAGCGCGGCGAGACGGTTCTACAGATTGCCAAGCGCTACGGCTCCTCTGTGGAAAGAATCGTGCAAGCAAACGGCATTCGCAAAAGCCATCTACTCCAAGTGGGCATGACGCTGCTGGTTCCAAAACTGTAATTTCCCGGCCCTCCCCAAAATCCGAGCCGTCGGCCATAATCGCACAGCCTAAAGCCCAATGCCGACACCGCTTGTGGCGACGTCGGCGCCTGGCCCACTCTGATATAGCGCGAACCTCTGCCGCTATTACTTCAGCCCTGTGCTTCCCAGGCACGGAGAAAAGTTGACAAGCTTTCGACGCGCAGCCTATAGTCGCTGCCGTGATAGCCATGCATTCAAAGATCGAACGTAATGATGGCAAATTCATCCGATGGCTGACTAGAACGAGTTTTTTCGTTTTCTTTTTTTTACAGCTCGCCTCGCCAGGATTCGCGCAAGAGACTAGAAAAGTCCGGATGGCGTATTCTGCCTTCAGCGTCGCCTTTCTCAACGTCTTCATTGCTAAGGACGCCGGACTTTTTAAAAAACATGGAATCGACGTTGAACTTATCCAAATGGCCGGCCCGCTGCCGATAGCCGCACTGTCAGCCGGAGAGATCGACTATTTGACGGGATTCACTACCGGTTTGGTTGCCGCAAGCCAAGGCGCGCCTCTCAAGGGCGTGATGGTCACTTTGAGAAAACCGCCTTTCTATCTGGTTTCAGAACCGAGCGTTCAGAAGATAGAGGATCTCGCGGGCAAACGTCTCGGCGTGGATCGGATCGGCAGCCTGCAACATCTGGTCGCCCGACTGCTGCTCAAAATGAAAGGAGTGAATCCGGAGAAGGTCATTTTCACTCAAACCGGCTCGGTCTCGAATACCGTAACCAGCCTCGCACAGGGAGCCCTATCCGCGGCCCTTCTGTCGGGGCCCCACAACGTGGTCATGGCGCAAAAGGGCTACAGGCAAATAGCGACTGCGGATGAGCTACCGATGAGTTTTCCCACGAGCGGTCTCGTGATTCATGAAGCCAAGCTCAAAGCTGATTCCAGCCGGATCAAGACGATCATGCGAGTGATGCTTGACTCGATCGCTTTCAGCCAACGGGAGAGTCGATGGATGATCGACTACGTTAAGGATAAATGGAAGCTAGAGCCGAAAGTCGCGGAAACCGTGTACACACAGTGGCTCTCGACCCTGTCTGCGGATGGTAAGATCAATTTGAAGGATCTTCAGGAATACTTTGACCTTGCCTACGCCGCCAAACAGATTCCCGCGCCGGTTCAAGTTGCGTCGGTGACGGACTACACGTTGCTCGATCAGGTATTAGCGGGTAAATGATAATTTGAATTGAGTATGACTCACGCGAGAAGTCAAAGCTACGGTGGAACTGGCAACTCGAAACCCGAGACTCGAAACTGTCAGAGCGACCAAGGAGCTTAGTGTGGACGGTAAAGCAATTGTCCAATCGGTGATCCAGGAAATTGTTCAACCCGGCGTGCAGCGCCTCATGGAGAGTCGTTATTTTTCCGAGTTGCGCGAAGGAAAACTCTCGATCAAAAGACTCCAAGGTTGGGCGATTCAGCATTATTTGCACAACCAAGCGATTCTCAGAGCATTCGCGCTCGGCATGGTGAAAAACGCCCACGATCCGGAAATGTTCGGCTACTTCACTTATCAATTCAACGAGGAGCAGTCGCATCCCGACTTGGCCAAACGCTTCGGGCTCGCTCTCGGCCTCAAGGAAGAAGATTTTTCGGAAGCCACCCAAATTTTTGAATGTCAGATTCATTCAGCGCGAACGATTTACAATACGATCATGGGAATCCCGCCGCAGAACCGGGCATCGGCTCTAACCAGCGAAAGTATGGTCTGCCGCTACTCCGAGGAGTTCAACACCTATCTGCGCAAGAATTACCGAATGGGCGATGCCGCGTTGGAATTCTTCACCGTACACATGGCCGCGGACAAAGAGCATACGGCACAGTCCGCTGAGCTCATCGCCCGCATGACTAAGACGCCGCGTGAAGAGCGGCTGGTGCGGGAAAGCGCCCAATACATGGTGCGGATCAAACTCGGCAAGTTTGATGGACTTTACCAGGCCTACGCCTGAGGCAAATTTAATCGTCTCGTTTCGCAGCGGAACCGCTTCAAATTTACATTGAGGAGGATGAACCCATGCTGAAGATCTCTAAACCGAGGTTATGGTCGCTCGGCTGCATGATATGGTCTCTTCTTCAAGCGTCAATTGTATCTGCCGCGGATCTCTCGCCGCTGATTGTCAAGGCCAAAGAAGAAAAAGAGGTGGTTTGGTACACGACGGCCTCGGCCGCCGACAATCAAGCAATCGTAGCGGGCTTTACACGCAAATACCCCTTTCTTAGGGCACAAGCGCTGCGCCAAACGGGCGAAAAACTCCGGCAAAGGATCTTGACCGAGGCTTCGGCCGGGCAATTTTTCTCGGACGTGGTGAGCGTCAGCGGTTTAGAGATGGGTTTGTTGAAATCGAAAAACCTCCTGCAGTCGTATGCACCGCCGGAGGCAGAGATCTTTCCCAGTGGCGGGAAGGACAAAGACGGATATTCTACAGCGATCTACGCGCGGAATTTCGTCATCGGATACAACACCGCAATGATCGCGGAGAAAGATCGTCCGAAAGATTGGCCGGATCTCTTGGAGCCGCGCTGGAAAGGCAAATTCGGTATTGATGAAGAAGAGTTCGAGTGGTACGGCACGTTGATCGATTACTGGGGCAGAGAGAAAACGGTCAAATACATGAAAGCACTCGCCGCGCAGCAACCTCAACTGCGGCGCGGTCATAGCCTGCTCGCGCAGCTGCTGGCCGCGGGTGAGTTCCCAGTTTCTCTCGTCTTTCCATTCGAGCTTGAACAGCTCAAACGAAGAGGCGCTCCGGTCGACTGGTCCGCCACATCGGATCCTATTGTCACCTCGATCAACGTCATTGCCCTATCGGCCAAAGCGCCCCATCCAAACGCCGCTAAGTTATTCGTGAACTATGTTCTCTCCGAAGAAGGTCAAAATATCATCAGGGATGCCTCTCGGGTTCCGGTGCGTCCCGGCGTAAAGCCTCTCGCGCCCAAGCTCGATCAGTCCGCCCTAAAAATTCACTACGTCCCGGCTGATATGTTCAAAAAGATCGCCGAGTACGAAAAGGAGTTTAGGGACATCTTCTGGAAGAAGTGAGGAGAGCGGCAGCTGAACTGCAAGGATCTGCGTCGCCTCGGCAAGGTTTACAGTTAGCCATGATGAGCTGGCGAAAGAAAATCCCAAGGCCAAAGCCATCACGCCGCAAGAGGCGGCCTATGGCGCACCAAACATCAGCCAGCCGCTGGTGTATGCATGAGCGCAAGCTACAGTAGCCAAGTGAAGAGGTAGAAAAAATGAACAAACCCATCATCGGTTTTATCGGTCTCGGCATCATGGGCAAACCCATGGCGCGGAATCTCTTGAAGGCAGGCTATTCGCTCATCGTGCACAATCGCAGCCGAGCGTCAGTGGATGAGTTGAGCAAGGAAGGCGCGCAAACCGCCGCGAGCTCGCAGGAAGTTGCGGCTCGAAGTGAGGTAGTCATCACCATGCTCCCCGATTCGCCCGATGTGGAGCTTGTTTACAGCGGGGAGCAAGGGGTCTTTGCCGGAGCCAAGCCGGGAATATTGTTGATCGATATGTCCAGCATATCGCCTGTTGTTTCCCGAAGATTGGCAGCGGAGGCTGAAAAGCGCGGCTGCGACATGGTGGATGCGCCCGTAAGCGGCGGCGAAGCCGGCGCTATCAACGCCGCTCTGTCAATTATGATCGGCGGCAAGCCGTCCGCCGTCGAGCGGGCGATGCCGATCTTTCAAGTTTTGGGGAAAAACATCGTCCACGTCGGCGACGCCGGCGCGGGACAAGTGACGAAGGCGGCAAATCAGATGGTGGTCGGAACGACCATCGCGATCGTCAGCGAGGCGCTGGTGTTGGCGGCTAAAGCCGGAGTCGATCCCGCAAAGGTCCGGCAGGCGCTGCTCGGCGGCTTCGCGCAGTCAAAGATTCTTGAGGCGCACGGCCAGAAAATGTTGGAGCGCAACTTCAAGCCCGGTTTCCGCATCCGTCTGCACGAAAAGGATATGAAGATCGCGCTGGCGACCGGCGCGGAATATGGCGTGCCACTCATGGTGACAAGTCAGGTGGCTCAAATGATGACGGCAATGCGATCCATGGGAAACGGCGAGCTCGATCACGCGGGGTTGGTAGCGCTTGTCGAACAACTATCGAAAACCGAGTTGAGTAAGAGCAAAGCTACCTGATTGAAAAGAGCTGCTAGCGTCTCGGCGATTCCAAAGCCAGCATCCAGATAACTCAACGAGAGCACGTCCTTGACAACTCCGACGCCGCTCAACTAGCGTACACTCAAACAGATAACCAGCTTCGATCGCGAGTCCGATAGCGGTACTTAGCAAAACCGTAGGAGAAAATGATCTATGACAAGCGCAAAAAAAGTGGTTGACGCCGATACCCATATTTCTGAATCCCAAGGCATGTGGGACCTTCTCGACCGGGAGATGTATCACCGGAGACCGGTCCTGGTGTCCGTTCCCGACGATACTCTCTATGGAGAGCGCAACGCGTTTTGGCTGATCGACGGAAATATTTTTCCCAAGCCCGCCGGCAGGGGCGGTTTCAACCTGATTACCCCTTCGGCGGCCAAGCGGCAACAAACGAGAACCGATATCAGCCTCGGTTGCCGCGATCTGACGGACCCCGAGGCACGTCTCAGAGACATGGATGAGCTGGGCTTTGACGTCCAGGTGATTTACCCGACGCTGTTTCTCATCTATCTCACCGATGACGTCGCGCTCGAGGTGGCGCTGTGTCGGGCTTACAACAGGTATATGGCTCAGGCGTGGGCCAAAGGAAAAGACCGGCTGAAATGGGTTGTCATTCCACCTCTACGATCCATCGAAGAATCACTCAAGGAGATACGCTGGGCGAAGGACAAGGGCGCGGCGGGAGTTTTCTTCAGAGGAATAGAGGGCAATCTCACGTTGGACAATCCGTACTTCTTTCCGGTTTACCAAGAAGCGAGCAAGCTTGATCTGCCGATCTGCATCCATCAGGGATCCGGTTGCCCAACGTTCATCAACTTTTTCAACCTAGAGAAAAATCGGCAATGGTCTCACTCGGCAGTGCTTCCTCTCTTTGCCTTCAACGATATTGTGAACAATAAAATCCCGGAGCTGTTCCCGCGCCTTAGATTCGGCTTCATCGAATCTTACGGCAGCTGGGTTCCTTATCTCCTCCACTCGTTCAAGAGACAATTTCGTGGCGAGTGGAAGTATTCATCAAGCGCGGATCTGTTTCGTGACTATAGAATTTACGTGGCATGCGAGACGGAGGAAAATATTCCCTTGTTGGCCGATTGCATCGGCGAAGACAACTTGCTGATCGGCTCCGACTATGGCCACAACGATCCTTTCGAGCAGCGCAATTTTTTACCCGTGCTGAGATCTCAAAGGAATGTGCCGAGCCGTGTTGCTGAAAAAATGGTCCGGGACAATCCCTGCGCGTTCTACGGGATTTAGACTACTAGGAGCCTTCGAAGCCGATCGCCAGCTGATACAGTCAGGTTGGCGCGCGTAGCTCAACTCCGCTTTTGATATTTTCTCGTGGCATGGACAGATCGTGGGATTTCGCCTACTTCAGCAGGCCGATTTTCTTTCGAATGGTGGGGTGAAAACAGATCACGCTAAGGAATACTCCGGTAAAGAAAAGCCCGTTGACGATCCCAAAGGCGATCAACACAGGGTCCGGCGACTGCAAACTCGAAGGCAACATCCCCACTACACATATCCACGCGCCCACGACCCATACGAGACTGATATCTTCGGACGAGCGTCGCTGAATAATACGAACGATCAAAGGAATGTTGAAAAACGGCATGATAATGCTGCTTACCAATCCTACAGTCTGAATCATGAGCTTGCTTTTTTTGTTACGCGCTTGGCTTCCTTGTCTATCCGAGCGCTGAACGCGCCGGACATCCGAGAAATCATGGTCTCCACCCCGCCTTATTCAGCTGCTGATCGGCCTCCTGGGCGAAGCTGAAGTCGTACGCCTTGGCGTTCGGCATTGTTTCGTTGGTGTTGGTGACTTGACGGATAATGTTGAGATCGTTTCGCTGCGTTTCATCGTCGACGACGCCGTTGCGCGTGAAAGTGCCGATAATATCGTCGTAGACGCGGGTGGCTTGCTGGCGCGAGACGCCGGAGAATTTTAGCATGGCGGAAATAGCGCCTTCTTTTTCCTGGCGCAGGTAACGGAGCGCCTTGATGGTGGCGCGCACGAATCCGCCGACCATCTTGGGATTTTCTTTGATCAGCTTATCCGTCGTCGCCAGCATGCCCCAAGAGTTTTTCACCTCGTTGCCCATGAAAAACATCTCGCGCATTCCTTTATCGAGCGCCACGTAGCGCTGTTCAACGCTGAGAATCGCCGCGTCAAATCCCCCGCCGAGGAGCGCTGCGAGCTGATTGCCCTGCCCCACATCTAGGTAAGTGACATCCTTGTTGCCATCGAGACCATGCTTGGTGAGGACCTGTCTCGCCATGAAGGTTGCGACGGCGCCGACGCCGGTGGTGGCGATTTTTTTGCCTTTGAGATCCTTCAGACTGGTAATCTCAGGTCGGGTGACAAGCCATTGAAGAACTCGGTCGTTTGTCGCCACAACAACCTTTAGCGGGGTATTTCCCCGAGCGATGCTCACGAGCGCGCTGGTGCCCGCGCCGGTGAACTGAACATCGCCGCCGAGCATGGCCTGGATGCTCGTCGTCGGCGCGATAAAGATGACTCTCTGATCCAGGCCTTCTTCCTTCATGTAGCCCTTTTGCTGCGCCACCGGGTAGATCACCATCTGAAAGCTCTTGGCCGGGATCGCCATGTTGACGGTTTGAAAGGACTGAGCGCTGGCGAAGTCAGGCTGTAAGAGCTGAACGCTAACTAAAAGGGACCAAGCCATTATCCGCTTTGCCCCAGCCCATGCTTGCCAGCGAAACAATGGGCAACTTGTTTTCATATCGTTCCTTTTGCGAGCGCCATTACGGCTTCCAGCCCATCTTATTCAGCTGCTGGTCGGCAGCCAAAGCGAAACTGAAATCGTAGGCGCGCGAGTTGGGAATGTCGGTGGTGACACCGGCGACTTGGCGGATGATGACGAGATCGTTTTTCTGGGTCTCGTCATCGACTGTCCCATTAAGCGTGAAGGTGTTGATGAGATCGTCGTAGAGGCGCGCGGCCTGCGACCGATCGATTCCGGAAAATTTAGTGGTGGCAGCGATCGTCCCGTCGCGGTCTTTTCGGATGAGACGCAACGCCTTGAGCGCCGCCCTAACGAAGGCGGCGACCATCTTGGGCTGCTCCTTGATAAGGCGGTCGGAGGTCGCAAGCGTTCCCCAGGAATTTTTTACTTCGTTGCCATAATAAAAGAGCTCTTTCATGCCGTTATCCAAGCCGATATAGCGCAAATCCGGGCCCAAAATGGCAGCGTCCACCACTCCCGATAACAAGGCCGTAACTTGATTTCCCAATCCCGGATCGATGTAGACCACATCCTTGTTGCCGTCGAGGCCGTACTTGGTGAGTATTTGTTTGAGCATAAAGGTTGCGACGGCGGCTACACCCGTGGTCGCGATTTTCCTTCCCTTCAGATCCTTCGGGCTCGTGATATTGGGCCTGCTCAACAGCCACTGGTGCACCCGGTCGTTGACGGCCAGCGCCACCTTCAAGGGGGCGTTGCTCCGGGCCAGCACGACCAGCGCGCTGGTGCCGGCGACGGTAAAATCAACGCTTCCCGCCATCAATGCCTGGATGCTCGGGGTCGGCTCGATGAAAGTGATCTTGAGGTCAATCCCCTCTTCCTTCATGTAGCCTCTGTCAAGAGCGATGGGATAAATCAAATGCTGAAAGCTCTTGCTCGCAATTGCGAGGTTTACGGTTTGCGACATCGCCGCCCTTACGTCGAAAAGCAGCAACCCGGCAAGAGCCAATCCGAATGTCACGCTGACAATCCTTTTCATGTTACCAGCTCCCGTCTTCTGTCCGTCGATTAGATCGGATAGAACTGACGCGGATTATCAAAAAATATCTTATCCGTCAGCGCGCGCGGAACATCCTCGCGGGCTCTCATAGCAGCAACCAGCTGCCGCTCCTCCGATGGATCCTGGTGACCATAGTCGGAGCCTATCAGCAGATGATCCTCGCCGGTGAATTGAGCAATGTAATTGACGTCCTCGTCCGCCTCGCAGGCGACGAAGATGCGATACTCGCGGAACATGTCGATATCGGACGAAAACTTCCAACGCTCACGGAATAGCCTTTTAAGAATGTGCATAAGAAATGGCACCCAACCGGCCGAGGCTTCGATGAAGCCGAACTTGAGACGGGGAAATTGCTCCGGAATCTTGTTGGCAATGATGTCTCTGAAGGCCATCAGCGGCTGAATCCGGCTGTGGCCGAAGGTGTGGTTTCTCTCGACGTCAAAGAGCGCGAGGAAAGCCGGGCAACCGGCGCCGGTGTGAATGCAGATCGGCAGATCCAGGTCATTGGCCGCCTTGTAGATGGGAAAGAGATAAGGATTATCGAGGGTCCAGTTTCCTTCGATGCCGCGGAAGAAGACGCCGACCGCGCCGTTGTCCTTGGCCCATTTCAATTCTTTGATCGATTCGTCTATGGACTTGAGCGGCGGAATTACAATCCATCTCATTCGGCTGCCCGCCTGGGCGCACGCTTGCGCGAGGAACCGGTTGTACGCGCGGCACAAGGCAACTTCCAACGCGGGATCGTCTGTAAGATAAATCAGGAACAAAGTGGGAAACACCACCTGGGCCTCGACATTCAATCTATCCATGTCTTTCAGCCGAGCTGGAATGTCGGTCATCTCTCGGCAAGCAATCTGAATATCTCCTCTGGACGATTCCAGCTTGGTCGCAGAAGGCGTGATAAGGCGGAAACTGCCCTTGCCGTTGGGCTTGGGAAAAATGTTGCCGTCGATGAGCCAAAAGGCATTGCGCGGACCATAAAGCGTGTCCTCCGGACCTTTGAGCAACACCGGCCGGCGGTGATACATCTCTTTGCCCATCATCCTCCACATCGCTTCTGACTCTGAAATATGTGTGTCCGCATCGATTATGCCAGCCATAAGAAACCTCCTTTTGATCCTCTATTGTTTTCGAAATCTTGAATCGTGTAAAATCAGCCGCCGTCCAAGTCAAGGCTTCCAGCCCATTTTGTTGAGTTGTTTATCCGCATCCAACACGAAGCTGAAGTCCGGAAACCATCGCCTGAATGGTCGGCGTCGGTTCCATAAAAGCAATTTTGAGATCGATCCCCCCTTCCTTCATGTAACCCCGCTCTTGCGCCAAAGGATAGATGATTTGCTGCTGAAAACTCTTCGCCGGAAGCACCAGAGTGAGCGTTTCAAGACTGAACGCGTTACGGGTGGAATAGAGCACGGGCAGAATCAGAATTGCCAAGCTTGCGAGGCGATTTCGACCGAAAGAACACCGTAATATGGGATTTTGAAATCGCAGCATCAGCAGATCTCCTAGCTCCTAACAGGTGTGAGTCATGTGTTGTCCAGAGATATATCATGAAACAGGGCAGGTACGGCAACTACGAGCGCATCGCGAACCTGTATCTTCTCCCCTTTGGGCAGATCGACGTTGCGATGTTTATGATAAGATTTTTGTTTAATCTCTCAACGCTCCCGGCACGATCCATTCGGACGCGACCTGCCGAGCACCGCCCGGCGTATTGGGCGCAACTTGAGATAAAAGCTTTTCCAGCTGTTTGAAATCAACCGTCAAGCGCTCATCCATGCAGACCAAGTAATCGTCGCATGTTTTAGACGCCAGCGATGGCGAGTGGCCAAACCTTTTCCCGAGCATGCGGATGGTCTCGGTGCGGTGAGTCTTGAGATATCGGATTCCTTCGCGGTGCGCTGCCAAAAAAACCGAGAAATCTTTGCCTTTTTCGGCCAAGAGTTTTGCCGTGGTTTCTATGGTGATGGGCAGAGGATCATCCACGACGTCCGGCCATTCGTTGATTCGCGTGAATCCTTTCTCCTCGGCGATGAAACCATAGGGACGCGGCAACAACGCTGCATCCATTTCGCCGTTAATCAATAGATTAAAAGCCTCCTGATCGCTCCCTGACAAATCAAGAATGACATCTTTGTCTAAACGGAGGTCCGCATGTCGGCGAAAAGTTTGCTCGAAAGGAACGTTCCGTGCCGGCCCCTCGCGGCAGGCAACTGTCTTGCCCTTGAGATCGCCGAGCCGTCGAATCGCCGGGCTGGCAACCAGATAGTAAGGACAGCTGTTCATCGCGCACCCGAGCACCCTCGTTGCTCCCGAATCGAGGAAATGCTGCAGCGAGGCGCGGCCAACAACGAGAGAGATCTGCGCCGTTCCATTTTCGAGCCTGCGATAGCGTTCTTCCGTGCCTTGAACATGCGCCCAGGAAACTTTCAAGCCATATTTCTGAAAAATCTCCGCCTCGATGGAAAGATAGCCGCTCGGGTCGCGAGAGAATCTTCCCTCGGTTCCCTCGAGCTGTCCGTATACGACGTCGAGTTGAACCAGGCTCATTCGAAATCCTCCTTATTAATTATCAAATGCTCAACCGTCTCTATATTACGCCTCGGGATCACAAACAAATGAGGACCGGATGAGGCCGTCGCACGGTGCTAGCGACGACCATCGGTAGCCACCGCTGCTCCTTGACAAGGTCGCTCCTCCGGGAATAAATTCTAACCGGTTTCAACAATATTATTTTGCAAGCTGAAAGGAGGTCGCTATGCAGCTCTTAGATGTCTTTGAGATGGC
>VBKE01000192.1 GCA_005879605.1 Deltaproteobacteria bacterium | reverse complement strand
TGTTTTTCGTGGTCAAAAACTTATCACCACGAAGATCAGAAGGTCACGAAGTTTCTAAGTCATCGAGCCAACACGCCAGAGCGTCATGAATATATTCTTCCTTCGTGCGCTTCGTAACGCAACGCTATCCGAAAACAAAAACCAACATGTTTGTCATAGAGTCCAAAGATCAAGCGGCAATTTTAAGTGTTCGCAGTGTGGCCAGCATCTCGACTTTAAGTTTTTGGTAATGGACATCGAGCGGATCAAGGTTCTTCGGTGGACGACCGCGCTTCGGCCGACAGACTCCGGCCAATACCGGTTTGATCACCTGCTCGCGCAGGATCAGCAGTGCCGCCAGCGTGCGGATGCCGGGTCGGCGCATTCGATAGCACCGCGTTTTGCCGATCCGCTCCACCAGCGACTTGCCCCGCAGCTTGTGCAAGTCGTAAGCCGCTTTTCGGGCTGCATAACTCGCCATCGCTCGTCCTTTCTGCGCCCGCACTCGCTCCGCCAGGTCTGCAGCACTGAACCCTTCGGGCTGGGCTGCCAGCGCGATCTCCGCTTCGGCCACCGCTCGCATCCGCGACTTTTGCAGGTCCACGCCCGCCGTCCGTCGCGTGCCCCGCACACTCGGCGCGGCCAAAGCATCCAATTGCTGGCCGTCCACAAAGCTCAAGTGTGCCGCCTGCACGATGCCCAAAAAAGCTACCACCATCTCTTGCAGGCGTTGCAACATCCCCGGCAGTTTCTCCAGCCGCTTGCCACAGCGCAGCTCCTCGATGTTGTTAACGATGATCTCCACCCGCAGCACGCGATCCCCTTTGTCATACATTTTAAGGGTGAGCTTGCCGAAGTGCACCTTGAACACCGTCAAGTCATACACCGACCGCTCAATGATTTTCTCCAATCGCCCGTCCCGGGCTTGAGTTTTGCTGGGACGCTGTTTGCGACCGAAGATGGTTTTCAGTCGAGGCACGTCCAACAGTCGGCGCGTGCGGTCAATCAGCCCTTGATAGACTTCGTCCAGTTGCCGCCCGCTTTTAAACAGAAGATTGCGGCTGTATTCCAGTTGGTAGCAGGAGTAGGCGTAGCGAAACCCCGAACGTTGCTGTTGTTCGCGATTGAGCGCAAAACACAGGCAGGCCGAGTACACCCAGCGATCCACCACCTGCGCCAAGCGCGCCAGGCCCCGGGCGCCGTCCAACTGCTCAGCCAGCCGATTGAGGCCGGCCAGGTCGGAGCCGCCCACAAAACAGTTGCCCTCCTTGACCCAGGAGATGGCTTGTTTTTGGGCCTGACGCTTCACCCATTCATGCCCATTGAGAGAAATTTGCAAGCCAAAGGGCGGATGACCGCTCACCTTGATGGTGAGGTGCCCCCACTGCGGGTCAACAATGTGGAAATGGTAGTGATAGACCAGCGGCCAGTTTTTCGGCCGGCGCAGCACCACTTTGCCGTCGCGATTGTTTTTGGCTTGCCAGACCAGGGCTGGAGCTTTGGCGACGAAAATAGCAAACACCCCTCGGAACTTGGGATCGACGGGGCGAAGTTTTTCGGCTTGGGCGTGCTTGGTTTTGTCGCCGATGGCAAAGTAGCGCAGCGCAATTTTATGTTTGCGGGCATAGGCATGCACGCGCCGGGCAAAGTCCCCCGCCAGCGTGCGCAGTCGTTGCTGCGTCAGCAGCGTGTTGGGAAAGAGTTCGTTCCACCAGGTCAAAAGGCCACCGCTGGTTTGCCCCAGTGGGAAGTAGCCGCGAACCGAAATGCGATCCACACAGTCGTAGGTGCCACAGAGCAAATCCGCCACGTAGGTCGAGAAATCGTCGGAGGTTAACATGAACCCGATACTACCAAAAACCGGCTGTTCGCCGATAGGCGAACCTCTTTTTCCCAGCGTAGTCTGGGGAAAAGCGTGTATTACTATGCTTTTAAGTTTTCTCCGTCTGCGCAAATTTTTAAGCGGCCAAAGCTGTAAGTTGTTCTGTGCTGGCTTGGCGCGCAGCCAGCAGGGCCGTGATCACTTCGCGTCCTTTTTCCGTCACAACATAGCGATGGGTCTTAGAGACTTTGGCAATGAGGCCGTGAGCCCGCAACAATCTCAACCGTCGTCCCACGGCTGCCATTTGCCGGCGCTCTTTTGCTTTGTCATCAGTGACGCCGTACAGATGAAAGCGCACGTCGCGGTTGCGAAAACCATTGAGCGAAAACTCACCCCGGTTGACGATCGCCATGAGTTGAGCGTCGCTGTCCGCCAGCGGATTGAGCGCCCGGTAGCGCTGCCCCTTGTGCCGAACGGGCCGACACACCCTAGCCGCTTGTTCTTTAAGCGGGGTTTGCACATGGACGGCAGCCAGAGCCGTCAGATGCCGCTCGGTGGCCGCCCGACTCACTTCGGCACGCCGATAAAAGTCGGCCACGCTTCTGCGCAAGATGCGCCATTGCTTGGGAGTACGGGGGTTATTCTCCGCAGCACGAAAGCTACGAAATTCCCTCGGTTCGTTAATCGTTGCTTCAACCCTCAACACGCTCCCCTTGTCGTAGAACTTAAGCGAGTTCTTGTTCACCCAGTGCTTCACCCTAACCCCATCGCTGCCTCGTCGTCGGTCGGTCATCACCTCATCGCTGACCCCTACCCGCCCCGAACGTCCCCAAAACCGAAGCACCTGTTCGGCTCCAAAACTCATCACCGCGTGATGTACCAGCGAGGGATAAATCCGCTTAAGCGCCTCACGATCACGAAACATGACGTCGGTGGCGTATTCGGTCTCAGCCGCCGTCCAGTAGTACTCCTGCCCAATGGGAGCGTTGATCTCTGCAGACAGAGGATGGCATCTCCTCACCAACGGACCCAAAAGCTTACACCAGTCGCTTTGGTGTTGCTGATCCATCAGCGCTTGGGCACGCCCGATATCGCTAATCCACGGATAGCAGTTCTGTCCTCGCTGGTAGCTCATCCTGGCTCTGTCCATCTGACGCCCGAGCCACTCCCTGCCGTTCAGGCACACCTGAATCAGAAACGGAAACCAGGTCTGAAGTCTAAGATGCAAAAAACCAAGCTCGTCATGCATCCAATAAAAATACAGGTGAATGCATTTGCCCCACTGAAGCTTGATCTCCAGCTTGCGGGTCACTCGATTGCCCCGCAAAAACCAGGTGTGACACGGTTCTACGCAACTCAAAACAGCGATCAGCCCTTTGCCAACCTTGTCGCGTTGTTGGATCTGGCGGGCCACTTCCTCTTTGCGCGTGCGGCTCGAAGACAGATAGATCATCGGACGTTGATGCCGCCCGGCCAACTTCTCTGCCGCTTGACGCACACGGCTCGTCAGATCGGTTGCGAATCTCTTAAAATCCTTCCACAACACTCCGGTCTGCCAAAGGTACTCTTCCATCACCGGCTGGTAATACAGGCTGCGCAGCGTCCCCTGCAGCCGAAGACGATCCCAGCCGTGCAACACTCCAATCACACTGGATTGATGCTGTTGTACAAAAGCTGCACCAACTTCATTCCTCGATCTATTGAGTGTCGTAGACATGATACCCATTTACACCAACCCAAAGATTCTGTCATTTTGGTTGCGGCTTCGCCGCTCTGGGCCTCTGTGGTGAAGACCCTGCTAGCTCATCCTGTAGAACTCCGCGCAGTTGTCCCACAAGATCTTGCGCTTGTCATCATCGCTCATTCTCAATTGAAGAAAGCTCTCCACCGCATTGGGAAATTTGGAATCGCCGTGCGGGTAGTCAGTGGAGAAGACTAGCCGGTCTGTGCCG
>VBKE01000116.1 GCA_005879605.1 Deltaproteobacteria bacterium | reverse complement strand
GAACGCGCGGCGAAAATATCACCACGCAAACATTCGACTCTCTGACTTCCTCCGCGACGTAGCGCGTAAACGTGCGGATCGCGTCCTTGGTCGCCATGTAGGCGCAGGCGCCGGCCGGTTTGATGCCGCCGCCGCCGTACATATTGATAATATGGCCGCTTTTCCTCTTCTCCATGTGGGGAATGACGTGTTTGGTGCAGTTGAATGTGCCGCCGAGGTTGGTTTGGATAACGCGTTCCCAAAATTCTTTGGGCATTTCGCTGATGCGCGGCCAGCGCGGGATGCCCCACGCGAAGTGCGGCACGATGGCGGCGTTATTGATCAGGACGTCAATCTGGCCGAAACGGTTCATCGCCTGGTCGACCATCTTCTTCGCTTCGTCTTCGTTCCGGACGTCGACGCGAATCGCGAGCGTTTCGGTCAATTGTTTAAGTTCGCCGGCTGTCCTACCAGCTCGTTCCTCGTTGAAATCCGCGATGACAATCTTAGCCTTCTGTTCAGCGAGCGTTCTGGCCGCGTGACGCCCAATGCCCTGTGCACCGCCGGTAACGATGACGACTTTATCTTGCAGCACGATTCACCTCCAAAGATTAGATCCCAACGTCAGTTCCAACCTGCGCATAACTCAAAGCAGAAACTAAATCAATGTCGGAAAAGTAGGGCCGGGTTTCGCCTCATTCCGTCCAAAAATCTCCCCTTCCCCTCTTTTCCAAAGAGGGGTTAAACTCGTACAGAGAAAATTCCTCCTTTGAAAAAAGCGGGATTCCAGGGGGATTTTTGACTACGACTTCACCGCTACCATCGTTTGGATTACTTAAATGAACTTCTGAGACACCACACTAGACTAGACCTCAATTCAAAACCCGTAACTGCGTCGGTGGCGGGACCGCCTAGTGTTGAGAATTGTAAAGCCGATCGATGAAGCCGCTCTCGTCGAGCTTGCGAACAAAGCGCGGCTCTACGATGTCTTCTACTCTCAATTTGGCCAATTTGGGGTTTTGCAGCGCCATCAGCCTCTGTGCATTACGCAGCCCATCGAGCGACGGATAAGGTTTGCGAGCGAGCGTCAACAATTGATCTTGATAGCCCTCCTCAATCAAAGACGGGTCGCTCATTCTGAGGTTCTTCATGATGCTCTTCAGAACAACGGGTTTATTCGCCGGCGCGACAATGAACGCGAGACTTTCGGTCAGCGCCGTTACCACTTTTTCGACAATCGGCGCATGTTGATCGAGATAGGCCCGTGTCACTCCCAGACCCAACCCTGGAAAAGAGACATTTTCCTGGGCGAGATCCACTAGCAGTGAAAAGCCTTTGCTCACAAGTCGGCGGCTGAGCGCCGGGTCGAGCACGGCTGCGTCGATCCTTCCGGCCTCCAGGGCTTGGCTCATGGTGACCGGATCGCCGGTCGGCAAAAAAGTTATGTTGTCACGCTTGGGCTCCAGTCCGAGAGCCTCCAGCGCAAGCATCGAGTTCATCCACGTGCTGCCGATAATGCTCTGAACACCGAATCGCTTGCCGCGCAGATCTTGGGCCTTTCTGATCTGGGGATTCGCCATTAATTTCCAACTCACCCGGTTTGATATGGAGGTAAGCATTTTAAGCTCGGTCCCTTGCGCCGCAGCGCCCAGCACGGAAACACCCGTGGTAAAACCAAGATGAATTTCGCCCGCCACCAGGCTCGAGACGAGCGTCGGCCCGCCGGGCATCAGAATGATTTGCGCGTCGATGCCGTACTTGTTGAAAAATCCCCGTTCTTGCGCGATCCAGAGGCTGAGGGCGCTGCTGGTAACCGACGCAGTGCCGATATTGACATGCACCGGCGCAACCGCCGCGGCGGCCTTCCACGGGCCAAGCAGAGCGACAAACAAAAATGCGTAGGTAACCTTGCTGATAAACGCTCTTTCGCGGCAACTCATCCAGCCCTTAATGCCTCTCTTGGTGGGGAAATGCAAGCTCACCCACGCGCCCGTTCTCTGCGCTGCATCGCGCAGCGGGACACCGCTCTTCTGCACGGCAGCTCGATCAACCATCGCCCTATTCATAAACGACAACTGCACCCCGTTTTGTGTAGCAGAAATGTTACAGCATGCGCTCCATGAGATAAAAATAGTACGAAGACGATTTGAAATCACGAATTAAATAAATGGCATGTCATTTGCTCGATTACTCGTTTGTGTTTCACTCCAGAGTGAACGTTCCGCCAATGAGACATTCGCGCGAAAGACGGTGGTTATTTTAGATGAGCCGAGCCGCGCGGCAACTCATAACATTCGAGGTGTAAGATGGAAGCCATTACCGCTACTTTTACCTCTTTCGAAACCGCGAGTCGGGCTGCTGAGAATTTACGGAGCAGCGGCATCTCAGAAGATCGTATAAATTTTCTTACTCCCGGTGTCAGCAATGGACGCAACAAATTTCCGGGCTGCTTGCCCAGTCTTCAAAGAGAGAAATCTTTGAAGTGGCGATTTCTCGCTGACCAAACGATCCTCTTGGCAGAAAGTTTACCACATGAGTGAGATGGCTAGCTCAGGGTGCATACCGTCATGTTTGCTTAGCGACACATCTGCTCTCAACCATTCCAGGTCACTGATAGCCCCGGCGGCCTCTTGTGTGGGAAGAACTCCGACACAGTGGCGGTAAAAATTATACAAATACGATCGAACTGTCGCTGCCCGTCCCCGCCTGTCGTTTGAAATACAAGCATTCGCACAATCACGAATTCATGGCGTGAAGTTTGCTCGCTTCTCAGGTCGCGTCGACGCCACTGAAGCCGGCAGCGATCGCGTCTCTAATAAATCTGTAAGGGCTGAAACCGTTGTCGTAAAAAATAAACCCAAAAAGGAGGTGAGCTCAATGAACTGGGATCAAGTTTCTGGACAATGGAAACAACTGAAGGGCAAGGTCAAAGAAAAGTGGGGAGACTTGACGGACGATGACCTTGATAAGGTCTCAGGCAAACGGGACCAACTGGTTGGCACGATTCAACAGCGGTACGGCATTGCCAAGGACGAGGCGGAAAGGCGGGTCGATCAGTGGGCGAATGAGTTGGACCAGCGATGAATCCGGAAAGCAGCCGTCAGGTTTCTAATAGTCCACAGGCAACCCTTATCTAAGTGGGAATTAAGACATAAATGTTCGGAATAAAAGGAGGTAACTTATGAAGCGATTACGGAGTTATGCCTTTGCCGCGGTCTTGATTTTTCCTCTGGCAGTTTTCGGTGTCAAATTGAGTTATGCCGCGCCGGTTGCCGGCGATAATGAAGTCGAGGCGGCAGGTAGTTTTACCCATAGCCAGGGTTCAAATACCGGAAACTTTACTCCGGATGTTGCCTATGGCTATTACTTGACGCCCGGTTGGGAAGTAGGGCTGCGCCAAGCGCTTAGCTATAATTTTATCGACGGTGCCAGGGATCAATGGCGTGCGACGACCACGCCGTTTTTGTTTTACAATTTTCAGTTTGGCCGCTTGGTGCCCTTTCTAGGCCTTGCCGGCGGCATTGTGTGGAATGACCAAAAAGTAACAGGAACACTGGGGCCTAATGCCGGCATCAAATTTTTTCTTTCGGACCAGACCTATTTGGGAGCTCGTTACCGCTACGAGTGGTTTTTCCATTCATTTAGGGGTCTCCAAAATAACGCCGATCATGGCCAACACGTGGCCACTATAGGTATCGGTTTTGTCTGGGGCGGTTCGGGAAGACCGTAGCAAGTTCAGTCGGCGTCTTTATAACTGGCGATCGAGTCAGGAATTCGCCTTACGGCCCTGATTCGACCGCCAGTTTTAGACGCCTCTCGAGGCGCCGGAGTTCAAATCAGGAGGGAAAAAATGAAAGAAGCCGCCATGACGGACGTACAGACGTTACGTAAACGCGCCAGAGAAAATATCGAGCAGGGGGCAATTACTCCCGGATACAAGGCCGACCGCAACAAAGTTGTTGAACTTCTTAACGGAGCCCTCGCCACAGAGATCGTGTGCGTCTTGCGCTACAAGCGCCATTATTTCATGGCCTCCGGCATTCATGCTCAGGCTGTGGCAGCAGAGTTTCTCCAGCATGCCAACGAGGAGCAAGGGCACGCCGATCAGATCGCCGAGAGAATCGTCCAGTTGGGCGGCGAGCCGAATCTGTCGCCCGACGGTCTATCAAGTCGCAGCCACTCGGAATACATCGAGGGAACAACTCTCACGGATATGATCAAAGAAGACTTGGTCGCGGAACGCGTGGCTATCGACAGCTACAAGGAACTCATCAATTATCTCGGTGATGACGATCCGACCAGCCGCCGCATGCTTGAACAAATTCTCGCCGTCGAAGAAGAGCACGCGGATGATTTGGTGACTCTGTTGGAACAAATCGGCAGCTAAGAGAGCAAATAAAAATGCCACGAGGAGGCACATCGCCACCGCGTGCGTCTTATTGCTGCGTCTATTCCCCGGAGCCATAAGAAAGCATTCTCACTGTAAGAAGCTACACTCTTCTCAGTTATATCTCCCCTTGACCACTCGCCTCGGTTGCGGCTAACTTAAGCCGCGATTCTGATTTGCAGTTTCATGCGTCTACCTTTAACCAAAGCTTGGTCTGCTTTTGATGCGTAAGCAATTCTTCTATCGACGGGAGGCAAAAGATGTCTTTTACGCGCACCGGCGCGACGGCTCTGGTCCTCTGGCTGACTCTGCTCAGCATGGTCAGCGCGCAGCAGAGCACGCTTTCTATTGAAAACGCCAAAAAAGAAGCAGAGGTGGTCTGGTACGGCACTTTGACGGGAGGATCGATCGTCGGACGGATCACTGGAGCATTTGAAAGCAAATATCCTTTTATCAAAGTTAAATACCTTCGCCTTGGCGGTGCCGGACTCATTGAAAGGATCAGGAGTGAAGCGCGAAATGGAAAGTACCTCTGGGACGTTGTGACATCGGAATACATTCAGTTCTTTGAGCTTCCGAAATATGTGACGCTGGCAAAATATCTTCCCCCGGAAATCGCCAATTACTCGCCCAAACATAAAGACCCCAATGGCACCTGGGTAAGTTTTTACGGAGCGATCGCGACCATCGCGTGGAATACTCGGCTGGTTAAACCCGCCGAGGCGCCGAAGGATTGGAAGGATCTTTTGGATCCCAGGTGGAAAGGAAAAAAAATCGGCCTGCCGGCCGAGGCATTTCAATGGTACGGCGGCATGGTTTCATATATGGGGGACAAAGCAGGCCGGGACTATATGAAAGCCCTCGCGGAGCAAGAGCCGCAAACCCAGGCGGGATATACAAACACCGCGAATCTTTTGGTCGCGGGAGAATTTCCGGTGGCGATCATCCGAGCCCACCGCATCGAGGATGCCAGATCAAAAGGAGCGCCGGTCGATTGGTCGGCGGATGCCAACCTTGTCGTTCTCAGCATTCATCCCATCGGCATATCTGATAAGGCTTCTCACCCTGCGGCGGCCAGACTTTTTTATGACTTCGTCACTTCGGTGGAAGGCCAGGGCCTATTTACAGAAGAGGGCTTCTTAAGCTCTCATTCGGGCGTCAAAGCGCGCTTTCCGCGAATGAGCCTTGACAGAATCAAAAACCTGGCTCCGCCGGACACGAAAGTTAGCGAACGCATCCAGACCTGGATCACAGAACATCAGCAAACGTTCCGTATTCCTGTAAGCCGCGGCAGATAAATACAACTTCCTCAGATGCACGGGCATTCCTGGTTCTCGTTTCGACTCTCGAGTCTCGCGTTGAACTCGAAACCCGGAACACGAAACTCGAGACTTGGTCTTACGGCAGCTCTTCCAACAAACGGCCGTAGCCTTTCACCGGCTCACGCACATGGAACTTTCTTTGGACATCCCACAGCTTGCACGCAAGCGCATAAATGACCGGCACTTGCAGGTCTTGTTCCAACAGGCGCACGGTCTTGAGGAGTCGCCAGCCGGAGCCCAGCATGTAAATCGCCTGAGCGTCGGGATGCTTTAAGAAAGCTTTCTTCGTGTGGGCATAGATCTCTTCTCCCGATAACCTGCCGACGTCTTTAAAGGCCACGTCGATCCCTTCCATTGCCGCCACTTCAAATCCCGCTTCGGTGAAGTAGCGAGAAAAGATTTCGTTCATGTTCTCATTGAAGTAAGTGACGCCGACGAATCTCTTGATACCGAGCGCGCGCATCACATCCGTTTGGGACTTCCCCGAGGTACTGACCGGCACTTTATGCTTCGCTTCGAGCTCCTTGACGATTTTATCTTCTCCGGAAAATCCATGAACCATCATCGGCGGCGCGCCCCCGATGTGGATCAAATTCACGCCTAAATCGGCCAGCTCGGCCGCCTTTTGTTTGTAGTCTTGAAGCACGTCATGAAATTCCTTTTCGGTTCCGGACCTGATCCCCACGGTGAGCGGGATCACGCCGATTCCTTCGGGAAGCAAGCGGATAAACTCCTCCAACGAACCGGGTCTATGGGTCGGTTTTATGTCGCCGACGACGCCTCTCCAACTCTCGAACATAAGCCTGCCTCCTGGGTTTGTTCCTCTTCCTGAATGATCCAGCGACCTGGAATGAAAAATCCCTTCTTCTTTACAGGAATGACTCGTGGGAAATCAACCGAGCGTATAGTACCGTACTAGTGAGTGTCTTGACAGCTAAGTAAGTAAATACTAACTTCAAGGCATGAAGAATCCCTCCCGGTTATCCTCTGAGGATCGGCGACGAGCCATCGTCGACGCCGTCAAAGGCGTTTTCGCTGACAAAGGCTTTGATGGGACGACCACGCGCGAGTTGGCGAACGCGGCCGGCGTCTCGGAAGCGCTCCTGTACAAGCATTTTCCAAGCAAGGAATCACTCTACGCCGCCATGCTGGATGATTGCGCCAAAGGAGCGGCTTTTGCGGAATATAGACGCATCCTGGCGCTGGAGCCTTCCGCTTCCACCCTCGTGATCATGGTTCACTTTGTAGTTGCGCGCTTCGTCCAGGGCCGTCGTTTTGGGGATATCGAAAAGACCATACTCGATCGCTTGGCAGTGCGGAGCCTTTTGGAAGATGCGCAGTTCGTGAGGCTTGCCCACAAGAGGTTTACCGGCGCCTGGGTGGCGAAATTCGAGGAGTCCCTGAAAGCCGCGGCGAAAGCCGGCGAGTTGCAGGAAACGTCAGTCCGCCGGGATTTGCGCGCCTGGTTTGTTCATCATATCGCCTTTGCCTTGATGATCCATCTCCATCCCAAAGTTCCAGCCGTCGATTACAAGGTCTCAAAGGACCTGCTCGTCGAGCAGGCGGTGCGGTTTGCGCTCCACGGCGCCGGCCTAACGGAAAAAACGATTGATCGTTATTACAATCCAAAGGCACTTTCGCTTTTGGCGTAGGGCTTTGCGAAAGTTAGTGAACAGTCACTTGACGACACGCGATGGCCATCGTGAAAAGGAAATTGTTGTCGACGCGAATTGGATGCCAGGCAATGAATGATAGAGTACACGCAGTTTGTCACCGAAGCACCAAGACAAGCGAGGTGCAATCCAACCCGGTGGCTTCTGATCGAGACGTTGCCGTGCTCTTTTCGGCGGACGCAGGGAATACGTCATGATAAGAAACCATCACCATTTGATCTTCCGTTCTCTCATTCCGATCCTGTTTGCCGGATTCCTCGTCGTCGGCTGCGGCAAAAAGCCGGAGGCGACTTTCGAACGCCCGCCGGCGCCTGTCACCGTCGCTACCGCGGTCACTCAGGATGTTCCCGTTTATCTCGACGCTATCGGCAAGTTTGTCGCTCGCGAAGTGGTTTCTATCCAGCCGCAGGTTTCCGGACGTATCGTCCAGATTCATTTCACGGACGGCGCCGACCTGAAAGTCGGCCAGGTGCTCTTTACCATCGACCCGCGGCCTTTTCAGGCTCAGCTCAATGTGGCGGAGGCAAACCTTGCCCAGTCAAAAGCGGCGTTAGACCTGGCCAAGATCAATTTCGACCGGGTCGCGAGCGTCACCGATCAAAGGGCGGTCTCCAGGCAGGATTACGATGCCAAGAAGAATGCTGTCGATGTAGCCGAGGCCCAGGTCAAGCAAAACCAGGCTGCCGTGGAGAACGCTCGGCTCAACCTCGATTACTGTACGATTCGCTCGCCCATCAACGGCCGGGCGGGACAGCGGCTTGTCGATCTTGGCAATGTCGTCACCGCAAACAGCGGTTCGCTTTTGGTAATCCAGCGATTGGACCCGATCTACGCCGATTTCACCATCACCGAGAAAGATCTCACAGCGGTGCAGCGGAACATGGCAAGTGGCACGCTGAAAGTCGAAGCTCGGATGCCCGATGGGCCCGACCAGCCGCGCGACGGTAAACTCACTTTTCTTGACAACTCCGTGCAGGACGGTACCGGCACAATCAAACTGCGCGCGACGATTAGCAACAACGACCGAGGCTTTTGGCCGGGTCGGTTCGCCTATATTCGCCTGATTCTCGGCACAAAGCAGAACGCGGTGCTGATTCCCGCGGAAGCGCCGCAAATGTCGGCCAAAGGCCAGTTCGTCTATGTCATCAAGCAAGATTCCACCGCCGACCAGCGCCCGGTCACCGTCGGGCAGCGCCAGGGCGACCTTGTGGTCGTTGATAAAGGAGTTCAGTCGGGTGACCGCGTGGTTATCACCGGTCAACTCGGCGTGACACCCGGAGGGAAGGTGAACATCACGCAGCCAAGCACCGCGGACAACGAACCTACGCCGGCAAAGCCAGGTGATAAGTCATGAATTTCTCGGAACCATTCATTCGCCGACCGGTCATGACGACGGTCTTGACTCTGTCGGCGATTCTGTTCGGCATTCTCAGTTACTTTCGTTTGCCGGTAAACGATCTGCCGGCGGTTGACTACCCGGTGATCCAGGTCCAGGCCGACTATCCGGGCGCAAGTCCGGAGACCGTGGCCAATAATATCGCCACGCCGCTCGAGCGGCAGTTCATGCAAATCAACGGACTGGAGCTGGTGACGTCCAAGAGTACCCAGGGGCACACGAGCATTACGCTCCAGTTCGCTCTAAGCAAGAGCATCGACGCCGCCGCCACCGATGTGCAGACTGCGATATCGCAAGCGACCGGTAGCTTGCCGGTCGATCTGCCTTCTCCGCCCACCTTTTCCAAGACCAACCCCAATGACCAGCCGATCATGTACATCGCGCTGACCAGCGATTCGGTGACCCGAGGTCAACTCTACGATTATGGCAGCACCCAAATCGGCCAGCGGATCAGCATTCTGCCGGGTGTCTCGCGGGTGAACGTCTTTGGCACCAAGTCGGCGATTCGCATCAAGGCCGATCCCTCGGCCATGTGGGCTCGCGGCATCTCGGTCGACGATTTGTCAACGGCGATCAAAAACGGCACCAGCTACATCGGCGCGGGGCAATTCGACGCGAAGAGCGGTACGACTTTGCTGCGGCCCCAGGGTCAGCTCGATAGCGCACAGGCATACAGCGAGCTGATCGTCGGTTCGACGAACGGCGCGCCCGTTTATGTGCGCGACGTGGCCAAGGTGCGCGAATCGGTCCAGGATGAGCGGCTGAATATGCGCTTTTGGGCGCGGGGTTATCCCGTGCCGGGAGCCACGGTGGTGCTCGCGGTCTACCGCCAGGCGGGCGCCAACGCCGTGGAGGTGGCCAACAGCATCCGCGCCTTGCTGCCCCAGATCAGCGCGGAGCTGCCAGGATCGGTGCGGATCACGCCGCTCTACGATCGGTCCCGGGGCATCGTAAACTCCGTCAACGACGTTCAGGCGACGCTGATGATCGCTTTTGTCTTGGTGGTGCTGGTCATCTTTCTATTTCTCGGCCGCGCCACCGACACGCTGATTCCTACGGTCGCCTTGCCGATTTCCCTGCTGCTGACTTTCGTGGTCATGCAAGTTTTGGGATACAGTCTGGACAACCTTTCGTTAATGGCGCTCACGTTGGCGATCGGCTTCCTGGTGGACGACGCGATCGTCTTCTTGGAAAACACGGTGCGACGCATGGAACAGGGAGAGCGCGCGATGGAAGCGACAGTCCACAGCGCCAAAGAGATCAGTTTCACTATTCTATCAATGACCATTTCGCTTGCGGCGGTTTTTATCCCGCTGGTTTTTATGCCGGGATTGGTGGGTCGCATTTTCCGCGAGTTCGCGATCACGATCGTGGTCGCGATTATCGCTTCCGGTCTGGTTTCTTTGACGCTCACGCCGCTCATGTGCGCGCGACTCCTCAAGGATCGCGGCGCCGGCTCGAAGCGTAGCTGGATGGAGCGGCGGATCGGCGGGGTCGAGAAGCGGATTCTTGGCGGCTACGGAAGATCGCTCTCGTGGTTTCTCGATCACCGCTGGATCTCGGCACTAATCTGGGTAGCTTGCCTGGCAGGTACGGTTGTGTTTTTTAGGGCGGTGCCCAAGGCTTTTCTGCCTCCGGGAGACAGCGGCGTTGTTACCGGAGTTTTCGTCGCGCGCGAAGGCTCCTCGCCCGAGCAGATGCACTCGATTCAGGACCGGGTCGACGAGGTGCTGTTGCAGAACCCTAACGTGATGGCCTCCATCGAAGTTACTGGACTGAGCCAATTCATCGCCTCAAACCAGGGAATCATGTTCACGTTTCTCAAACCATCCGGGACGCGTCCGCCGATCCAGGAAGAAGTCGCAAAGATGATGGGCAATATGGGCGCGATTCCCGGCGTAATGGCGTTTTTGCGGCCATTCCCGGTGCTCGAGATCAGCACGGGCGCGACCAATCAAAACCAGGGGCAGTATGCTTTCTCTATTTCCGGTGTCAATCCGGCGCAGGTTTACGATGCGAGCGCCAAGCTCCAGGCCAAAATGCAGGAGTTCCGCGGGTTTTTGACCGTGTCCTCGGACTATTATAACAACACACCGAATCTCGATATCGAAATACGCCGCGAACAAGCCAAAATGAACGGCGTTTCAGAGGCGCGAATTCTATCGTTGTTGCGCAATGCCTACTCGCAAAATTATCTCTACCTCATCAAAAAGCCCACGGACCAATACCAGGTGATTCTCGAGGCGGAGGACAGCGCCCGGGAAACGCCGGATGATCTGTCGTTGCTCTATATAAAATCGGACGACGCCAAGCGTCTCGTGCCGCTGAACTCGTTGGTGGCTTGGAAATCCACGATCGGGCCTCAGGCGGTCAATCATCTCAACCAATTCACCAGCGTCACACTTTCCTTCAACCTCAAGCCCGGCGTCGCCATTGGCGATGCCACGGATTTTATCACTAGGGCCGCGACTGCGATCGTACCGTCGACATTGCGCGCGAGCTTGCAGGGAGAAGCGTTGACCTTTCGCGACACAGTCCGGGATTTGACGGTCCTGATGGCGTTGGCGGTCTTCGTGATGTATGTGATCCTGGCGATTCTGTACGAGAGCTATCTTCATCCGCTAACCGTCCTCTCGACGTTGCCCACCGCGCTGGTCGGCGGGCTGCTCACGCTCTACTTATTTGGCGAACAGGCTTCGCTCTACGCCTTTGTCGGCATGTTCATGCTGATGGGCATCGTCAAGAAGAACGGCATCATGATCGTTGATTTTGCTCTGCAGAGAGTGGCGACCGGTGAGCCCGCTGAAAAAGCGATCCACGACGCCAGCATGGACCGGTTTCGGCCCATTTTGATGACGACTCTCGCTGCGGTTTTCGGAGCGCTGCCGATTGCGCTGGGATTCGGCGCCGACGGCGCTTCTCGCCGGCCGCTTGGCCTGGTCGTTGTCGGCGGGTTGGTGGTCTCCCAGTTCATCACCTTGTATATCACGCCGGTGATCTATCTTTACCTCGAGCAGTTCCAAGAAAAAGTGCTGGACCGTACTTCTTTCTTCCGCTCCGAGCGTACCGTCGCCGCAGGTGGACTCGCCGGACAGGAAAGAATGAAATGAGGCGCGAAGACGTAACTATGGTTTATCGGGTAGCGAGCTTAGGTCTTCTCTTATTGGCATATGGCTGCACGGTCGGACCAAATTATCAGAGATCCGATGTGCCCGTTGCTTCCACCTGGAAAGAAGCGTCGCAGAGCGGCATCGATACCCGATCCGCCGAGCTCACCCGCTGGTGGACCGCGTTCAATGATCCCTTGCTGAATTCGCTGGTGGAAAGAGCGGTCCGCTCGAACCTGGACCTGCGTCTAGCCGAGGCGCGCATCCGCGAGGCGCGCGCGTCCAGAGCGGTGACAGCAGCCGGGGAATGGCCGGCCGTCGATGTGTCGAGTTCATACAAGCGCATTCGGAGCAGCGAGAATGCGTTCGCGGTCAGTCCGCAGGGTGGCGGCGGACCATCGTCCTTTCCGGGCAGTAATCTGGATCAGAATTTCTATCAAGCAGGCTTCGACGCGAGTTGGGAAATCGACGTTTTCGGCGGCGTGCGGCGGAGTGTTGAGGCTGCGGATGCTACCGTCGAGGCGTCAGTGGAGGATCGACGCAATACGCTTGTGACACTGCTCGGCGATGTGGCCAAGAATTATATCGATCTGCGCGGATTTCAGCGCCAGCTCGCGGTCGCCCGCGCCAACCTCAAAGCCCAGCAGGACACACTGGATCTGACGAAAGTGCGATTTCAAGCGGGACTGGCCAGCGATTTGGACGTCGCGCAACAGGAGGGCCAGTTGAACACGACTGCCGCGCAGATTCCTACGCTTGAAAGCTCGTTGAAACAGGCGGCTTATCGCCTCGACGTGCTTTTGGCGTCGCAACCCGGCGCGCTTTGGGACGAGCTATCGAAGGAAACCGCGATTCCGAATCTGCCGCCGGAGGTCCTGGTCGGCTTACCTTCCGAACTTCTTAGGCGTCGCCCCGACATCCGGACTGCGGAAAGACAACTCGCTGCGGCCACGGCGCAAATCGGCGCCGCCATGGCCGACTTGTTTCCCAAATTTTCCCTCACCGGAACCGCGGGATTGCAGAGCATCAGTGCCAGTGATTGGTTCACGGGCCGGAGCAGGGCCTGGTCAATTGGACCAACGATTAGCTGGCCGATATTTGACGCCGGCAGAATTCGGGCAAATATCGAAGTTCGGAACGCACAGCAGGAACAGGCGTTGACGCAGTACGAGAAAACGATTCTTACGGCGCTGAGCGATGTGGAGACTTCATTGGTGAACTATTCTCGCGAACAAGCACGCTATCGCTCCTTGACCGATGCGGTAGCGGCTAGATCGCTCTACGCGTCGGAGAACGATCTGGCTCAAAGCGAAGCTACCATGGCTGCCAATCTCGTCTCACTGTACAAAGCACTGGGCGGCGGATGGTGAACCAATTGAGCCCATGATGAGAACAGGCAACCGGAACCCCCCGATCACTTGAGCACTCTTCGCTGCCTTTCAGCGACTTTCTGTGCTTTCCGAATCGCCGCTCCTGAGCTTCGGTGGCGAGGGAGGGCACATCGATGTGACAAATATCCCGGAGCTAAAGCGCGCAGATTCCGCCGACTACGGGCAGCTTGACAATCGGCAGACGATTATCTTACAAGCCAGCAGGATTGCGGAAAAAAACGAAGATGGTCAGGTCTTTTGTTATCATTGTAACGGCTCTCTTCCTATGGCCGGCCGTCGAATCGTCAGCGGCTGAAAAGATCAGAGTGGCTTATGTCGCCCCGAGCGTCACTCAAGCGCTTCCGTGGATCGCCAACGAAACGGGGATCTTCGCCAAGTATGGCTTGACCGCGGAAATCGTTCTCATTACGGGCAGTCCACGGTTGGTCCAGTCGCTGATTGCCGGGGATGTCGATTTCGCTTTTGCTGGAGCCACTGCATTGATAAGGGCACAGCTGAGAGGCGCTGAGGTGGCAATCCTCGGGAGTTGCACGAATATCCCCAGTCAGAAGCTCATGGTCGGTCGCGCGTCGAAGATCCAACGGCTAGAGGACTTTAAAGGTTCGATCCTCGGTGTCTCCCAATACGGCTCCGAAGCGGACATGTTCGCTCGGATTGCGCTGGCAAAGGCGGGACTGAAGCCGGACAAAGACGTTACGATTCTCCAACTGGGAGGGCATCCGCAGGTAGCTGCCGCTTTGGCCGCCGGCAAGATTGAGACGGGGGTCGTCGCCGGCTTGGCTTCGCTGACAGTCGAGAAGTCCGGCGGGAGGGTTCTCAGCAGCGGCGCTGAGCTCAAGGTTCTTTCGCCTTCCGGCACTTTCGCAACCACCCGGGGTTACATCCAGCGCAAACGAGGCACCGTGGAAAGGCTCATGCGTTCTTTCGTCGAGGCCATTCATTACTTGAGGACAAACCCCGCCGGCAGCATTTCGTTGTTGCAGAGGTACATGGGCGGGCTTAACGCCGAAGAGGCCAGTTTCCTCTATCACGAACAAATCGATCTCTTTGACGCCCTGCCCT
>VBKE01000191.1 GCA_005879605.1 Deltaproteobacteria bacterium | reverse complement strand
AATCGGCGACATGCCCCTGTCGACGCAGGCCAAGATGCTGCGAGTTTTGCAGGAGCGCTCGTTTCAGCGCGTCGGCGGCGAAGAAAGGATCAACGTCAACGTGCGCGTCATTTGCGCGACCAATCATAATCTCGAAGAGGCCGTCAAAAAGGGTCTCTTCCGCATGGACCTGCTTTACCGCATCAACCTGATGGTGATCGAGGTGCCGCCCTTGCGGAATCGGAAGGCCGATATTCCGGAACTGGCTCGACACTTTTTAACTTCGGCAAATCGCTCGCATAAGTACTTTGCTGAAAGCATTTCCGATGCGGCTCTCACTGCGCTGTGTGCCCACGATTGGCCGGGCAACGTGCGCGAGTTGCAAAACGCCATCGAGCGGGCGCTGACCGTATGCAATGAAGAAGAAATCCAACCCTCGCATCTACCGCCCGCGGTCCTGCGCGTAGCAGAGTTGCCGTCTCAACCGGCCGCCCATAGCGAGAGTATAGGAAACATGGGGCTGATCGAGGAGGTCGAGGAATTCGAGCGCGCGATCATTGTCGCGGCGCTGGAAAAATGCGACTGGAACAAAACCCATGCGGCCATGAGCCTGGGTGTCACCAGGCGCATCCTCTCCTACAAGATGCAAAATCTCGGCATTGATAAAGCGTCAACCCCGCGGTAGGGACCGTTGCTCGCCGTGCCATCTCGGCCTCGATCTATCATTACTGTTCGAAAAATGACCCTCGCTGTTCCGAGTCCGGCGAGAAAATTGCTGTTGCCAAGTTGTCCATTAGTTGATCCATCGTGATGGTCCGGTGTCGAGTTGTCGTCTCTTGGTATGCTTGTCCCTCACTGTTCATTTCTGTCACTTTGACTAGCTTCCATTTACCTTTACCCGATCTACCGATTTCTTAAATTACAAACACTTAGAGCCTCTAGAACTTGTGGCATAGCCATTGCTCCCGTCTCAACGGTCAGCATATCGAGGCAGAGGAGACGACATTGACTCAAACAGACCCCACGCGCCGGTTTTTAACTCTTGATGAAGCCGCCGCCATGCTTCAGGTGTCCAAACGGACGCTCCACAGGCTGATCCGACGTAACGAGATGCCGGGACTAAAGGTCGGTGCCCAGTGGCGCATACCCGAAAATGGCTTCCTGAAATGGGTTGAGGAGAGAACAGCTGGTAGTTTAGTCGACCCTAATCGCGGCTCCAATCAGCAAAGGCACCGACCCATCCCAAACTGAGCATGACCGAAAAAATGACTATTTTGGTGATCGAAGATAATGCCATTTCGCGCAAGATGATGCGTATCGCATTGGAAGCCGAAGGGTACGCCGTCCTCGAGGCGGCAAACGGCAAAGCGGCTCTGGAGCTGATGACCGAAAACGCGCCGGATCTCGTCCTGCAGGATTTGCTGCTTCCGGATATCAACGGCTTCGATCTGGTCTCGAATCTTCGGATGATCCCGGGAGGCGAAAAGATTCCGATTTTGGGCGTGACCGGCCTCATCGTTAGAGCCGACGAGATGCGTTTCGCTGCGGCGCCTTTTACCGATTATCTGTTCAAGCCGGTCGAGCCCTCACGCTTGCTCGCTACGATTCACTCTTACTTACCGCCCGGCCAAACCAGCGCAGAAAACCCGGGTAAGAAACAGCGCGTTCTCCTCGTCGACGACGAGCCGGCCCAGCTAAAACTCTTCTCCACATACCTGGGCCATCTAGGTTTCGATGTCATCACCGCTACGGATGGCCAAGATGGGCTAGTGAAGGCTCGCGCGGTACGCCCCGACGCCGTACTCTCAGACGTTCTGATGCCCGTCATGGATGGTTTTCATTTCTGCATGAAGCTCCGCAGCGACCCGGAGCTGGCTGGAATTCCCGTTGTGCTGCTCAGCAACTACCACGAGCAGGAGCCGGATAAAGAGCTGGCCCGAAGAGTAGGGGCGTATGCCCTCGTCGGCACTGCACCCGATTTTCGTGAAGCGATACAGGCTTTGCGACAAAGCCTCGAAGCCGGCCCGTTGCCCGTAATCGACAGCCAACAATCGCTGGCAGCCGCGCATCAAGAGCGTCTCACCCATCAGCTCGACCGTCACGCCAAATTGAGCGCCGAGCTGGCGCGACGCTGCGCCGTTCAAAGCGCCCAAATTTCGGTTCTCGCGAGCATAGGAGAAGACTTTCTCGAGGGTAAAATAGACAGCCCGACTCTCCTCGGCGAGATCTTAGCGCATTACCTGAATGTCATGGGCTTCTCGTGCGGCGCGATTTATCTAGTGGAACCGAAAGATAGATTAATCCTGTCGGCACAAGTCGGTTTTCCGCAAGTCGCCGCAAAGTCGATAGCGAATTTTTTCGGTCACGAAAACGTGCTCCGCGAGGCGATGCTCAAAGGGGAACCCGTGTCGATTTCTTTTTTCCCGGAGCGCGACAATCGTCTGAGCCGCGCACTTTCTCAATCGGGCGCCGAAACCCTCCTCATCAACCCATTGCGGTTTAGCGGCGAAGTACTGGGAGTCATTGTGTCGCTGTCGAACACCCCGCGCCTGGACTCCGATTGGGTTACTTTTTCCAAAGCGATCACGAATCAGATCGGACAGGTCATCACGCTGAGTCGGGCGATATCGAAGCTTCAACATTTGGCGTCTCACGATTTCCTGACGGATCTTCCAAACCGCGAGTATCTGAGCGACCGTATCCAGGAGGCGATCGCGGCTAGAACCCCTGCTGCCCTGTATCTGCTCAACCTGGATCACTTCCAGGAAATCAACAACACGTTAGGCTATCGCAACGGGAACCGGCTGCTGCGAGAAATTGCCAAACGCTTCGAGAAGGCATTGTCCGATCGGAGCGTCGTTTCGCGATTGGGCGCCGACGAGTTCGCGCTCTTGTTGGCCCTGCCGGCCACCGCAGAAGCGGTTCATCAATTCGCTAAAGAAATTCTCAAGAGCCTCGATCCCTCATTCCGGCTGGACGGCTTGCCCATCGGAGTCCGCGCCAGCATGGGAATTGCCGTGTTACCCGGGCAATGCGATGACGCGGACACTCTTCTCAGTTACGCGGATATGGCGCGGCGGGCCGCCAGAGAAACGGGCAACGATTATCTGATTTATCCTGAGCATGTGGAACCCTACAGTTCGGACCACCTCGTGTTGTTAGCTGAGCTCCGCGAGGCGCTCGAGCGCGACATACTCAGGCTCCATTTTCAACCGAAGCTGAGCTTCCAAACCGGAGAGACGGTTGGCGTCGAAGCGCTGCTTCGCTGGCCGCATCCGAATCGGGGTTGGATCGCTCCCGATGTATTTATACCGCTCGCGGAAAAAGCCGGCGTGGTCCATTCTCTCACTCTCTGGGTGTTAACTTCAGCGCTGCAACAGTCGCAGCTCTGGCGCGATGCGGGACTGCACCTGGGCGTTGCCGTGAACGTCTCCGCACGCGATCTCCAGGACCCCACCTTCCCAGATTTTATCGAGCAGGTTTGCCGCTCTACCGGCACGCCTGCCAACACGTTAACGCTCGAGCTCACCGAGAGAGCCCTCATGGCCGACACCGCGAAAACCGACACGGCGTTTCAGCGGCTCGACAAAATGGACGTCCAGCCGGTCGACGAGATCAAGATCGACAAGTCTTTTGTCTCCGGCTTGCTGACCGACCCGCGCAGCGAGGCCATCGTGCGCTCGATTATCGATCTCGGCAGAAATCTCGGCTTCAGGGTCGTGGCCGAGGGCGTCGAAGATCGGCGGACTTGGGAATGTCTCGCGCAACTAAAGTGCGACGCGGCCCAGGGTTATTACATCTCTCGCCCCTTGTCGCCGTCCAACCTGTTGCGCTGGCTGAAGGAATCGGCCTGGACGGCAAAGCTTAACGGATCCGGCGAACCTGGGAGAGAATAACCTCTGTTGGTGATAAAGAACGGGAAACGGGCTTGTGGTGTCTATCGTCGCAGAACTGATAGCTGAAAGCGGAGTGCAGATCGTCAATTACTGAAGCCGGAGAGCTTGGAATCATCGATGCCTAAAAAATCATACATTGCCGCAATTGTTCTCATCGGTCTGCCGGCCGTGGTCGCCGCCGTCTGGTCGGCAAAAGTTGGCTCCCCTTTCGTTAAGCCCCGCCAGACGATTGTCATCGCCGATGCCCCCCGGGCCGCTTTCGCTCTTCTCTACATAGCGCAAGCAAAGAACTATTTTCGGGAAGAGGGAATTGAGGTGACCTTTGAAACCGCCAAGGCAGCCCCGGAAGCATTAAGCGACGCGCTCGAAGGCAAGGTGGACCTGGCTAACGTTTTTGAAACGACCGTGATCCTTAAGCATCTCGCCGGAGAAGCCATAAGCGTCATTACGGCCCTCAGCAGCTCTCAAAAAAATACCGGACTTGTGGCTCTTAAGGATCGAGGAATACTCAACCCCAAGGATCTCAAAGGGAGAACAATCGGCGTCAGCAAGAACCGGAACGGCGACTTCCTCCTTTTTCTATTGCTTACCGGCGCGGGCATAAAATCTTCCGCAGTCACGCTAATCGATATGCCAGAGGAAACCATGGCTGCAGCTCTAAAAGAGGGGCGGGTTGACGCTGTGGTCACCTGGAATCCGTATCTGACCGAGGCCCGAATCGCCGTGGGTGAAGATCGCAGTGTACTCATGCACTCGGAGCTTTTTTTGCAGGTCGCCTTGTTGGCCGGCCAGCCGAAAGTGATTGCTCAGAAGAAAGAAGCCATGAAAGCTCTCTTACGAGGAGTCATGAGAGCGGAAGGGTTCTTGACGGGTCATAGGGACGAGGCCGTTGACATCGTTGCCGAACACTTACCGAACTACCCGAAAGAAGCCGTGCGAACTTTTTGGGACGACTTTATTATGGAGGCGAAATTGGACAACGTCACGCTGAATCTGCTCGATCAAAAGGCGAAATGGTTAAGTAGCACCCGGACATACAAAAGGCCGAACCTCGATGTCAGCCAATTGATTTTCAGCGCTTACCTTAGAGAAGTCCACCCAGAGGCAGTAACGATTCAAGGCCAACCCCGCTAGACGGGCTGGCTTAGAATAGACAAGGCCATGACTAGATTTCTTTTGACAAGATCACAATCCATATGGCGAGGCGGCGAGAGGCCAAACCGGCAGCGGACTAGATCCCGGTTGATGGTTCGGAACGGATTGGCGACACCGAATGAAACTCAGTAGTAAGACCCTCATTGCAAACGCAGCTCTTTTGATTCTTTTGACGAGCTTCACGGCTTTCATCTTTCTCAGCTCTCGGTATGAGGAAGAGCTCCGCGAAGATAGCACGCAAAGAATTCAGGAGATGAATACCTTCATGAAAACACTCCAGGGGTATTCGGACACGATAGCCCATAATCTCCTCGCCTATACCATCAACCGAGATCCAAGCTCTATCATCACAATCCAGGAGGCAGAAGCCAACCTGCAAAACCTTCTGACAGAAATCATATTCTCCGCCAAATCGGAAAGAGTCAAGGTACTTTTCCTTACCTACGTGAAGAGCAGAAAGACACAGACCAAGCTCACGCGCGAGCTCATTGCAGCCCTCAAAGGGCAAGAGCCCGAGGCGATGCTTCCAGCTTTTAACCGGTGGCTCATGCATGAGGAAAATTCAAAGGCCATCCTGCATGATCTAATTGCGAGCCTGGCAAACGAAGTAGCCAGAGAGTCGGAGACGATCGATAAAAACGAAGCCCACACGACTCGTGCGGTTATTTTGTTCTCGATACTGGTTTTTTTGGGAGTCGTGGCTTCAGCTATTTTTTTAAACCGCTCAGTCATCAGACCCATCGCACGGTTGACCAGAATTGCCGCCACTATTTCCAAAGGAGACCTCTCCATAAAGGTCGAGAGATTCAACCGGAGAGACGAGATCGGAAGTTTAGCCGCGGCTTTCGGGCAAATGACCGAAAACCTCATCGGAGCCAATGCCGATTTGGAAAAAAAGATTGCGCAGAGGACCGTGGAATTGCGAGAACGCAACCAGGAGCTTCAGTTATCCCGCGAGGCCGCCCTTAAGCTGATGCGGAAAATCTCAGCCCTTCGTGAAATCAATCTGGCTATGAGCTCGACCCTCGATCTACGAACGGTATTGAATGTCCTGATGGAAAAGATCGACCTCTTTTTGCCTTATGCCGCAATTCTCGTCTGGCTAGTGAATCAAGAAACCGGTCAATTAGAGCGCGCCGCCTGCTGGAACCTGGACGAGAAAGACTGGATGAGCAGACCGCTTCCCGACGTTCCCAAGCTGGTCAAGACGGCAATGGAGAATAAACAACCTGTTATCTCGCAAAATGTCCAAACCGACCCACGAACGCTGGACCCGCGCTTTTACAAAAGGAACGGCTTGATTTCCTATTTGGGAATGCCGCTGCTGGCCAAAGACGCCGTCTTGGGCGTCTTGGTCTTCCTCACGCGTGAAGAGCATGCTTACGATTACGATGAAATGGAATTTCTCTCCTCGCTTGCAAGCCAAGCGGCTATCGCAATTCATAATTCACAGCTTCACCAGAAAACTCAGAGGCAGGCGCTGCGTCTTGAGGAAGCCAGCAAGCTCCAAGCGGATTTCACGGCCATGATCGCACACGATCTCCGATCCCCCCTTTCCAATATTGTGGGAATAGCCGAGATGATGGGAAATGGGCTGTTCGGAGCCCTCGAGGAAGAACAGAAAGATTGGCTCGATCGCATGCGCAACAACGCTACCGGTCTCGTCGATTTGGTCAGCGATTTTCTCGATCTTTCGAAACTGGAAACTGGGCATATCGAGCTTTCGCGTACGGCATGCGATATCCGGGATTTGGTTCGGAATATCGTCGAAAACTATCGGCCTGTGGCAAACAGCAAGAACGTCGCCTTAACCTCTCAAGTGGACGCTTCCCTGCCTCCGCTCTACGCCGACGGGCGCCGTCTCGATCAAGTCCTGAACAATCTGCTGAGTAATGCCGTGAAATTCACGCCCGAAGGGGGCGCGATCCAGATCCGAGTTCGCCCCGAAAATGGCGCGGGAGTGATGGTCCAGGTTGAAGACAGCGGCGTCGGCATTGCGAAAAATGAGATCGCGAATCTCTTTCAGAAATACCGCCAGGCCAGCAGCGCAACCCTTTCCGCACAGAAGGGAACCGGCCTGGGACTAGTCATCTGCAAGATGATCGTGGAAGCACACGGCGGCAAGATCTGGGCGGAGAGCGAAGCGGGAAAGGGAACGACCCTCACATTCACCCTGCCCTTCGGCCGGCGCTCTGAGCAAACAGAGGACGCCGGAAGGTTTGGCGGGCCGTCCTCGGCACCGAAGGTCACACCGTCGTCGAAAGTGAAGACGGACTTACCGCGCTTCAGACTTTGCAGCATGAGAAGATCGACGCAGTGATTTCCGATGTTCTTATGCTCCGCATGGACGGCCTACCGTCTGCGTTATGAAATCCGCAAAACCCAGGCATTGAACTCGATTCCCTTCGCCGCCTACACCGCCACTAATACCTCTCTATCGGATAAACGCTCGGCGGCGCGGCGTTCGCGACGTACCCAATCCTTCTGCCGGTAAGCACTGATCTGGCATACAGCCTCACGATCCACAACGCCAAGACCGGGGCTATAGCTTGAGCGTGGGCTTGATATGGTGGCTCCTCGGAATCGCCCTCGCCATCGGCTATTTCATATTTCTGTATCGCTTCTTCAGAGGTAAAGTCAGCTTGGATCAAGAGGGCTACTGAACGGCGGCGACTGAGGAAACGGTGAACACGTCCCTTTGCTTCTGACGTTCGAGACATGATCATTCCGTGGAAGATAGAAAGTCAAAGAAAAAAAATGATCTGACCCTGAGCCTTACCCCATTGATCGAAAGACCATTTAGATATCCAGGCACGATCTCAATGACGGTATCCACGTAGCGCTTGATTTCTTTGTCGATGTCCGAGGGATCGACGGTTTGCACAGTGCCGCTCCACACGAGTTGGTTTTTTGTCAAGTCATACAGGCTCGTCTCAGAGATGTAGATATCACGCTGATAGATGGTCGGGGGATCGTAATAGCCGAGCCAGGCAGCAGAATATCCGGGATAAAACCCAAAGGTCACCGCGGGAGCGGGCTGATAGAAGCCCGGCGTAACTTCGGTCTTCTTCTCCACCCGGACCAACCGTGTGATAAATGCCGCGTCCGCACCGGCCTGCTTCACCGCCTCCGTCAGGCGCGCCTCGGCAGCCTGACCGTCTTCTGGAATGTAGCGATAGCTGGGCACCGCATTTACACCCGTTGCCTTCAGTTTGGCGACGAATTCGTCTTCAAACGTGCGCCGGATCCCAGGTTGCTTGCTCATCGCGATTACCAAGGTCCTCTTGAAGCGCGGCGAGGCATATTCAGAATTGGTCCATTCATTGACGATCTTGGTTGACGCCGCACAGCCGACAACGCCCGCGACAACGCATATAGCCAACACGGAACCTCGGAGCCACCGAAACTGCATCTCCCGGTCTCCCCGCTTTTCTCGCCTAAGTCTCAAAAGTTGCATGTTCCTCCGCCCAATAGTTTCAAGTCTCATAGCCTTGCCCTTTCCTAGTCTCATTGTCTGGTTGATCTACGCAAAAACGCTACCGTCGATGCTACGCCCGAAGACGTTCGTTGCCCGCTCACGATAATCCGCAAATTTACGATAGCTCGCGAGCACCGAACGTCGTTTGCAGACGGAGCCTCTACACATTGGCATCTGGCCTCGCTCTTGCTGTCCGAAACTATCCGAGACCAAAAGGAGGCAGCGATGAAGAATACAAAAATCATACTGACGGCTGTGATTCTGTCAGGAAGCATCGGTCTAGTGTCGGGATCGCTTCGCGGTCAAAGCAGGCGTCTCGAAAATGCCGTGTCGGAAAAACAGTTTGAGGCGCGGATGTCCAAGGATGATATGCGTATGGTGCAGCAGTCTTTAAAGGCCCAAGGATTCGACCCGGGATCGATAAATGGAGAATACAACAGTCAGACAAAGGCAGCCCTGCGTGATTATCAGAAACAGCATAATCTGGACGCCAGTGGAGCCGTGGACGGACGCACCCTGGACAGTTTGGGTGTGGTCGTAATTTTCATCCCGGCGGAATAACGGGATTCGCCTTAGCGGTTTGGGTTCTCTTCTTCCTGACCCTTTCTCGTTTTTCAAGGCCTTTTTCTTCTTCACGTACGTGACGCGCTTAAGGCGATCTGACAAGAGAAAAGAAAAATCTCCTTCTCATTCTGCCGCGCGGTCGCCTGCCGTTGGGTACGTGAAAATTTAAAGGCATGCATTTTGCAAAATTTACAAGCGAGAGGTCGGATCCGATAGGAATATGCAACGCGCTGCGTCGAGTAGCATTCCGAAAACGGAACTTCTTGCAGACGATTGTTCCGGTTGTCGGACAGGAAAATAGATCGACAAGAGAGAGCGAGGATGAAAAAGCAAATTCTTATCTTAAGGAGAAGATAATGGCTGAAAAGAATGTGCGCGGAATGCGTGTTGCCATCGTGGTAACGGACGATTTCGAGCAGGTAGAGCTAACGGAACCAAAAAAGGCATTGCAGGAGGCCGGAGCGACGACCACAATCATCGCGCCGAAAAGCGGCCGGGTTCAGGGTATGAACCATGATGAAAAGGCTGACACGTTCCTCGTAGATCTGACGCTGGGACAAGCTGATCCGCGGGAATTCGATGCCGTGGTGCTTCCTGGTGGAGCGTTGAACGCGGACGCTTTGCGAGTTGATGAGAAGGCGCAAGAATTTGTCAGGACCATGGATCGGCAGGGAAAGCCGCTGGCAGTCATCTGCCATGGACCGTGGCTGCTGGTTTCCGCAGGATTGGTAAAGGGGAGAAAACTCACGAGCTATCACACGATCCGAGATGACATCTGCAATGCCGGCGCAACGTGGGAGGACCGGGAGGTGATCCGAGACCGCAACTGGGTCAGCAGCCGGCAACCGAAGGATCTTCCGGCGTTCAACCGCGAAATGATCGCGCTATTCGCGGAGTTAAGAACGCAAGCTGAAGAGCAGCGCGTTGGCGTTGGCTGAGGGCTTGGCGCGATTTAAAATCAAGCGGAGGCGACTATGTTGCAGTTGGGTTGGAAGGCTGGAACGGAGCAATATCCGCCGGACGAATTGCTCGACTACGCGATCGCAGCGGAAGAGACCGGTTTTGATTCCATTGACGTCAGCGATCACTTTCATCCCTGGAACGAAAAAGGGCAGGCCTGTTTTGTTTGGAGCTGGCTGGGAGCAGCGGCCGCTAAGACGAAAAAGATCGCCATGGGTACAGGCGTCACCTGTCCCATCTTGAGGTATCACCCCGCCGTCGTTGCGCAAGCCGCTGCCACGATCGCCTGCCTGGCGCCCAAACGATTTTTTCTTGGCGTCGGAACGGGCGAAGCGCTGAACGAATATTCCGCGACCGGTCAATGGCCTGAGTACAACATTCGCCGCGCGCGGATGGGGGAGGCGATCGAGTTGATTCGCGCGCTTTGGACCGGCGAGAAAGTCACACATAAGGGTTTTTACTATCAGACGCGGCAGGCAAAGCTCTATACGCGACCGAGCGAACCCATTCCGCTTTACGTTTCAAGCATGGTTCCCAACAGCGCGCGGTTTGCCGGTAAGCACAGTGACGGGCTAATTACCGTCGGGGGAGAAGAGC
>VBKE01000190.1 GCA_005879605.1 Deltaproteobacteria bacterium | reverse complement strand
TCTTGCAGCAGCATCAGCGCGAGCAGTCCCGCCACTTCTGCCTCCGGCAGCAACTCCAAAAGCAAGCGGCCAAGGCGGATCGCCTCGCCTGAAACATCATGGCGCGTCACTGAGGCGCCCGATGAAGCGGAGTATCCTTCATTAAAAACAAGATAGACGACTCGCAGAACGGCATCCAGCCGGTCCGGCAGATCGTTTGACGACGGCACCTCATAAGGTATTCGTGCATTACGGATCTTCGTCTTCGCGCGCACGATGCGTTGCGCTACTGTGGGCGGCGATGAGAGAAAGGCCCGCGCGACCTCCTCGGTTGTGAGGCCGCAAACTTCGCGCAAGGTCATCGCCACTTGGGC
>VBKE01000189.1 GCA_005879605.1 Deltaproteobacteria bacterium | reverse complement strand
ACAACGCCTACGTCGGCTTTTGGATTGCTATCCACCATATGTTGCCTGCCGCATCGAGGAAACCGCTTGACGCCTCCTGATAGGGTTTGTGCTCAGGCGGCGCCAACGACTTGCCACCGTCGATGGAGCGCTGGATTTGTTGCCCGACCCACGCGCTGGACTGCGACATACACACACAATTCGGATCAGAGGAGATCCGTTGAGGTAGTAAATCTCTCAGTCCGCAAACTATATTTTTTACTACTCTCTGAGCTTCGCTGTCTTCGCACAAGGTTTCTTTACATCCAACATGGGTCACTTTTACCATCGAAGCCGCGCCAGCGGCAGCCAAGGCCCCAATCGTGATGCCGGTACAAGACGCGAAGATCTCCGGATCTGCTTCATTGCTTCTTGGCCTGCTTCCACAGTCCCATCATGCGCCCCTCGGGATCCGTGAAGAGCGAGAACGCGCCCATGCCGGGCACCTCCTGCTCTTCGACGAGGATCTTGCCTCCCGCTGCGATGATGCGCTTGCGATAGTCCGCGAGGTCGTCGACGTCGATGTAGAAGGTCATGTTGCCGGGCCAGGGCTCCTCATGCTTCGGCTGCATGATGCCGCCGTTGATGCCGCCCTGGCCGCCGGTTTCGACGACGCGGTAATTCATTTCCGGAAAGTGCTGAATCTTCCAGGCGAAGACCTTCTCGTAGAAGTCCGACAGTTTCGCCGGATCCTTCGATAACAGCTCCCAGTGAATAACAGGTCTGCCCATGACGATCTCCTTTTGTGGTTGAGCGTTTACGCGTGGTGCTTACAATGGGTTTTTGTTTCGCTTCACTAATACGACGAACGAGCGAGTGCCCTAAGGACACGTCCGTAGAATTTTTTGCGCTTTCTATCAAGTGTGCAGAATTGAAAGGCAGAATTAAAGGGGGCGCGAACATTTTCTGGACCGATTCATCAGCGAGTGAAGAGCTGTGCGTTTCATCCCGAGTCGAGCACGGCACTATGAGGTCTGCCGATGATCCAGTTCGTATTTTTGGAAAGAGTGACAATCAGCGGGTTGAGAGTTAGGTCCTGCATTACGAAAATGCGGGTCGGAGGATGGGGGTTGAATCTTTTACTTTTAAAAATTAACGCAGATGCCTACGCGAGAAGAATTCCCATCTCTTCTAGAAAAGACCTCTGGGTTGCAATTCTAAAAACGGAGCACAACAGAATGAAAACAATTATTCGTGAAAGGCTTGATGTAGGGGTTTGAACGATATTTTTTCTTCAAGAAATAATAACAACTGTGGCAGATTTATTTCTGTATTTCTGTGGATAACTCTCTCCCTTTGCGCCGGCATGATTGACTGTTAATATATAGCTTACAAACCTCCCTCTGCCGGGAGGGAGATTATTAGTGCTAAAAACATGCCCAATCGCACCCAATCGCACAATTTCTAAGCTCCTCGGCTCATCGGTCGTATTCTTTTCTTTTTAATCGCTCACTCGGTAAGCGCTGGTGTCGTTTTGGCTTACAATTTTGAGGACGGCCAGATTCCTAATTCTAATAGGCTCAGTTCGAACTTAATACCTGCAACGGTTCTAACCGAATCCAACGGCAACCATTTTCTAAGAATTCGCACCCGAGCCGAGCTTTGGATCGGGTTCGCTCCGGGTACGGCCGACCAAATGGTAACCTATAACTTTTCAATGCGCATTCCGAGCTCAAATTCCGGCGGCCGGAACAATCTGCTGATGCAGCTTTTTCAGGGACTGGCCGATATTGTTAATAGCGGTAAAACAATATGGATTGGTAGCCAGAACGGCAGGCTGTTCCTTGAAAACGACTTGACTCATACGACGGCAGATTTGGGAGTCATCAGCTATGACCAATGGATGAATTTTTCTTTGGTTGTTTATCTTACTACCAATCCGTCGCAAGGCCGGGCGGACGCTTATAGGAACGGTGCTCTCCCTGGAAGCATCGTCGGAGAAGCTACCGAAAAGATCGCAGATATAACTAATATGGTACTTAGATGTCATCGATTTTGGCGGAGTTTTGGGAATAGCAGATTTTGATAATGTGCAGATCAGCACAGGCGGATTAGTGCCAACTCCCACCCCAATTCCTCCCTCCCACCACCATCTCCAACCTCCCCATCCCTGGGTCAGGACGTTTGTCCTTCACCTCAGTAAAAGATTTTGCCAAGAATTTCGGAGCCGTTAGGAAAGAGATCGTTACTAAAATCCGCTCTTGATTATACCAAGTTACCGGTGAGCTTGATCCGACAAGGAACAGAAACTAGCGGAGGTCGCAAAGAAATTGAACCGAATTTGGCAAGATATAAAAGCGTTGGAGTTTTGAAAAGAAATTTCCGAGCCCGATGAGCTGGACAAAGCAGCGTAAATTTTATTGCAGCGAAATCATAGCAACGCAAGACCCCCTCACAAGGTCGGGTTTTTGCCGTTGGCGGCGAGGGATCAAAGGAACTCGAACCAATTTGGATATTATTTAGCGCAGCTTCTTGAATCGCTGCCCGCAATCATCACACCGGAAAGGATGGATTGGAACTAGGCTCAGGACCTTCTCCATTAAATTCCTTCGATGGGATCGGCGGATTAGTATACTACCGCAGTGAGGGCACCTGAGTTTGCTTCTTCTGCTGCAAACCCGCGCAGCCCATAGACTCAGGATCACGATCGACGTCATTGTTAGTAGTACTACGTGCCCGGTAACCCAAGAAAACGCCGGGTTAATGAAACTGTTCCCCATGCTTCTAGCCAACGCTTGCCAGTGTGAGATAGACAAACGGGTGCCGCATGCTCGAAAATCCCAACTGCATAGTTTATTCCAGCGCGGAAATGCTTTTGTTATAGGTGGTTACAGTATGTTTAGGGTTTTTTTACTGACA
>VBKE01000115.1 GCA_005879605.1 Deltaproteobacteria bacterium | reverse complement strand
ACGGTGCTATGCGTTCGGCCAAGCGGTGCGCAAGGCGATTGAAACGTGGGATACCGATAAGCGGGTAGCCGTCATGGCCTCCGGCGGCCTCAGCCACGTCGTCATCGACGAAGAGATCGATCAGATGACCATTGAGGCGCTCAAGAATAAAAAGCCGGAGGGTTTGTGGCGGTTGCCCCGTGAAAGGCTTTGGGGCGGAACATCGGAGATCCTTAACTGGGTGGCGCTAGGTGGGGTGGTGGAGTCGATGGAGTTGAAATACCTCGAATACGTGACGACCTACCGTTCGCCGGCCGCGACCGGCTGCGGCATGGGGTTCGCGTACTGGATGTAACACAGCTCGAAGGATTTTTGATGACGCGGGAAGCTATCATTGAACGTTTGGCCAAACTCGATACTTGCGCCGTTTCAGACGGGATGGACCGCTTGGGGCTCAAAGGGGCGACGTTCGGGGTTCGGCCCATGTGGCCCTGCCCAAAAATCGTCAGGCGCGCGATCACCATGAAAATCAAGCCCGTGGGGCTGGACAAATCGAAGCAGCACCTTGGTACGCAGGCCATCGTTGCGGCGAATCCGGGAGATATCATTGTGATCGACAATGGCGGACGTCCCGATACCTCCTGCTGGGGTGGGCTCCTTTCACTGGCGGCTCTGACGAAGGGAATAAGTGGCGTGGTTATCGATGGTGCCTGTCGAGATGTGGACGAGAGTCGGGAGGTAGGATTCCCTGTCTACGCGCGTGCGGCGGTGCCAATGACGGCGCGCAGCCGTGTCATGGAAGAATCCTGTAATCGAGAGATAGAGTTTGCTGGTGTTCAGGTGCACCCGGGTGACTTGGTTATTGCCGATGGCAGCGGGATCGTCATCATTCCTCGCGCGAAAGAAGAAGAAGTCGTAAGAGAAGCCGAAGCGGTAACCGCAACCGAAGCCAGAATGGCCGAAGGCATTCGCGAAGGTATGTCAGTTCTCGAAGTGCTCGAAAGACTCGGCTACGAGCAAATGCTGACGAGGAATTCAAGAAGCTCTCAGTCGCGTTGGTGTCGGATGCCTTGGATCGTCTGGGAATTCACGGGCAGTGCTTGGGCATTCAACCCATCGCTCCGGGTAGTAAGACGGCGGGCCGGGCGTTCACCCTGAAATATATACCCTGTGGAATGAACAAAGGAACAGTCGGGGATTACATCGATGATGTTCCACCGGGCGATGTAGTAGTGATGGACAACGCTGGTCGTGTCGACTGCACGGTTTGGGGAGATATATTGACGTCGGTTGCAAACAAACGCCGCCTTGCGGGCACGGTTATTCACGGCGCCTGCCGCGATGTCGCGCGAAGCGTCGACCTCGGCTATCCGATTTTCAGCCGGGGAAAGTTCATGCGTACGGGTAAAGATCGGGTGCAGTTGGAAGGGGTGAACGTGCCGATCTCGCTAGGCGATGTCCAGGTGCGCCAAGGAGATATTGTCTTAGGCAGCGACGATGGTGTTCTGGTGGTGCCCAAAGAATACGAGACAGACGTCCTATCGATGGCGCAATCGATCTCGGAGGCGGAAGAGAGGATCCTCAGCGCCGCCATTCAGGGAGAGCGGCTGGACGAACTACGACGAACGTTTAAATACCACGAGCTTCAACGCAGGTATTAGCTGCAGCGATATTTCATGACCTCTTCAATCGATCCCACGATAATCTCTCGAGCGATACACTTCGCCACGGCAAAATTGCATGAGGCGATGTTGCCGGGCTGGTTATCGACGGTTGCGTGCGCGACGCTGATGCAAGAAACTTGACCAGGACGTGACATGCTTACCCGCGAAGAAAATGAACTGCTAACCCGCGTCGAGCGAGGCACGCCGGCGGGGGAGCTGTTGCGCCGCTACTGGCAGGCGGTGGGCGTCGCTGGAGAGTTCACGGACGAAAAGCCGATCAAAGCCGTCAAAGTATTGGGCGAAGAACTGGTGCTCTATCGCGACAAAAAAAAGAATTACGGTCTTGTTGGCGAGCACTGCCCGCATCGGTCGGCGTCGCTTGCCTTTGGCCGCGTGGACGAGGAGGGAATCCGCTGCCCGTATCACGGCTGGAAATTTAATAATAGCGGAAGATGTCTCGAGCAACCCGCCGAGCCACCGGGGAGCACTTTCAAAGATCGCATCAAACACACGGCCTATCCGGTAGAAAAACTCGGCGGGCTGTTGTTCGCTTATCTTGGACCGGAGCCGCGGCCGATGTTGCCCCGCTGGGATGTCCTCGCGTGGGAACAGGGGAGACGCTGGATCGTGATTGATTCTGTGATTGATTGTAACTGGCTTCAGCCGATGGAAAACTCGGTGGATCCGGCGCACCTCTACTGGCTGCACGGCGATTCGGCTCATCTAGCTCCCATCGTGCGCGATTACGACGAGCGCCATGAGTTTTCTTGCTTTGAATACGGCATCATGAAGCGTCGCATCACGCCCCCTAAAAAATCCGGCGGTCAGTTGTTAATCGATCAACACCCGCTGCTTTTTCCCAACGTCTTAAGGCATGTGGCGCCCTACCGAAAAGACGGCGGGTTTCGTCACAACCTGCAGATTCGGATTCCTATCGATAATACGCATACCCAGGTCTATCGCGTGAGCTTCGTGCCGTGTGAAACCGAGCGCTCGCCCGCCGATGCCGACGCGCCTTTTGAATATTCTCGCCTGAAGACGGCAGAGCGCGAGTACAATATGAAAGAGGTTTCCGCGCAGGACTCGATGGCCTGGGAGACACAAGGCGCGATCACGGACAGGACACGGGAGCACCTCGGTATTGACGACGAGGGGATTATTTTATTCAGAAAGCTTCTGAAAGAGCAGATCGAAGTCGCTCAACGCGGGCAAGATCCGATCGGTGTCATTCGCGATCCAGACAAAAACCGCATCATTGAATTCGACGTCATGAACGAGAGGATCGGACTTCATCGGCCATCCAATTCGGTTTTAGATCAGAAAGCAGTCGCGTCGTAATCGAAATCACACCCTTGGACGCAAAGACACTCGCTAGTGTCTTTAAAGCGCGTTGAATAAATCACCGCATTTCCTGGATTCCCGCCCGCACCCGCTGTCGCTTGGCTGGAATGAGATAAAAGATAACGACGAATTTCTGAGACAGCCCTTTCCGTCACGCCCCAATAAATCATAGGTAACTCTTCATCAAAGCGTTTCTTTCGCTGAGTTTATACTGAAAAGGTTCATGTTTAAATATTTCATACCTTACATAAACTATTGATTTTACAGCGGTTTTTCAGAAAAAATCCTTGCAAAGAAGTATCCTTTTCGGTAAGCTCCGTTTGCGGTGAGTCGAAGCTGGCAAAGTCGGAGGAGACTATCATGCTAACGAGAGAAGAGAACGAGAGGCTAGCACGCGTGAGCACGGGAACGCCGGCGGGAGAACTGTTGCGCCGTTATTGGTATCCAGTGGGTGTTGCGAGTGAGCTGACAGCGGAGCATCCTACGCAGCTGGTGAGAATTCTCGGTGAAACGCTGGTGCTGTTTCGCGACAAGAAGGGACGGGTCGGGTTGCTCGATGACCGCTGCGCACACCGCGGCGCTTCTCTCTGTTACGGTCGCGTCGAGGAGCGCGGTATCGCCTGCGCGTATCACGGTTGGCTTTACGATACGAAAGGCAATTGCCTGGAAACACCCGCCGAGCCTGCCGAAAGTAAATTTCATCTGACCGTCAAGCAGAAGTCCTATCCGGTGCAGAAGCTGGTCGGTCTTTATTGGGGCTATTTGGGTCCGGAACCGGTGCCGCTGATACCGAATTTGGATATCTGGTTCAGGAAGGATGGCCACAGAAAAATCTTCATCCAGCCGCAGCTCGACTGTAACTGGTTTCAGGCGATGGAAAATTCGATGGACCCCGCCCATCTGCAGATTCTTCATCAAGACACGGCCGGCCGCGGGCAACCGATCCAGAACAGCACGCGGGGGCTAACCGACGATGTCGAAAAATTTGAGTTCTACGAAGTATCGTACGGGCTCATGAAGCGGCGGGCTTACAGAAACGGCATGGTGGATGAGCATCCGGTGATTTTCCCCAACATTTTGCGGCAGGGAAACGTGGGGCAGATCCGCGTTCCTATGGACGATACCCACACGAAAATCTATTTCGTGCGATTTTTCCCGACCGAAGATAGTTCCATAGTCGAGAACGACGAACCGCCGGTGGAGTATATTCAGCCGTACAAGAACCCGCCCGACGCGCTGCACCCTTACACAAAGTTCCGCATGGATGCGGTGCAGGCGCAAGATCACATGGCGTGGGAAACCCAAGGACCGATTGCCGACCGCACCCGCGAACGCTTGACCTCTTCGGACCGTGGCATCGTCATGCTACGAGAAGTCATGATGCGCGAAATAGATCGCGTCCAGCAGGGGCATGATCCCATGGGAGTCGTGCGGGATCCACGCCAGAATATGCTAATGGTGGATACCCATCTCATGGAATCCATCGCGCAAGTTTCTCAATCCCGCGCGTCGCGCGCCGTGAACGAGTAAATCCAAACTGCCGCCTTGCTCTCGCCGTCGAAAGCGAGGCGGAGAAGTTTCTGCCCGGAAAAATCTTCGCTTGCCTTAGCATTGGGGCGAGAATATGATTCTCTCGCCGTTTGGCAGTTCTGAAAAACACGTATTTTTATTGTTCCGCGAGGTAAAATGCCATGAGCGATCATTCTCAACTGCGTGAGCTAGTCGCGCAGTCGTGTCGAGTTCTCGGGAAGCTCAATTTGACCAAGGAACCCAGCGGGCACGTGAGCGCGCGGGTTCCCGGACAGGATCGAATTTTCATCAAGGCGCGCGGGCCGGGAGAGTCGGGACTTCGGTTTGTGACCGCGCGCGACATTATCACGGTCGATTTCGCGGGAAAGAAAGTCCAGGGAGAGGATGGCCTTGAATCACCGCAGGAAGTTTTTATTCACACCTGGCTTTACCGAACGCGCCCCGCCGTCCACTGTGTCGTACACGTTCACCCTCTGACCGTCGTGCTCTTCACCATCTGCAACAAGCCCCTGCAACCGCTTTTCGGCGCTTACGATCCATCCGGATTGCGTCTCGCCGTGAGTGGACTATCCACCTATCGCCGGAGCATCACCGTTTCCAACGAAAAGCTGGGCGAAGAATTTGCCGCGGCGATGGGCGATAAGTCGGCTTGTCTCATGAGAGGCCATGGCATTACCACCGCGGGGGAAAACGTCGAAGAGGCGTCCCTGACGGCGATCAAGTTGAACGATCTCGCGGAGATCAACTATCGAGCCCATCTTCTCGGCACCCCGGAAGCGATTCCTCAAGAAGACATTGACATCATGGTGGGCAAGACGCGCGGCGGCACCAAGGCCGTTTACTCGGCATCCTCGTGGCGTTATTACTGCAAGCTGCTCGATGAATAAGCGGTCGCTGACCTAGCTCTGAGTATGGCGCAACCGGTCCTCGAGTTTCGCGATGTCGTCAAGCGCTTCGGGACGGTCCCGGCGGTCGACGGGGTCAGCTTTTCCATTCAGCCGGGTGAAATCTTCACTTTGCTCGGCCCATCGGGCTGCGGCAAAACAACGACTCTCAGGCTTGTGGCGGGATTGGAAGAGCCGGATGACGGTGAGATTTTGGTCAACGGTACACCGCTCACCGCGCCACGCCGCGGCATCTTCGTTGCGCCGGACAAGCGGCAGATGGGAATGGTTTTCCAATCTTACGCCATCTGGCCGCACTTAACGGTCTTTGAGAACGTCGCGTTCCCATTGAGAGTGCGCGGCGAACCTTCTTCAACCCTCAGTCGACGCGTGCTCCAAGCGTTAGAGACCGTGGGTCTTGCGGGGCTCGAAGGGCGCGGGGCGACGGAGTTGTCGGGCGGCCAGCAGCAGCGCGTGGCGCTTGCCCGCGCGCTTGTTTATGCGCCGGCGATTTTATTGCTGGATGAGCCGCTGTCTAACCTCGATGCGAAACTGCGGGAGCAGATGCGCCTGGAAATCCGCGCGCTGCAGATGAAATTCAAACTCACGGTTCTTTACGTCACTCACGACCAAGCCGAAGCGATGACACTGTCGGACCGCATGGCGGTGGTTCATCGCGGCCGGTTCGAGCAAGTCGGCAGTCCGGCGGAGGTTTACGAACAGCCTGCGACGCCGTTCGTTGCCGAGTTTTTGGGGCGGACGATAAGCTTCGAGGGTATGATCGCGAAAAACCATGGCGGCTGCTGGGTCGATCTCGGTGCGGGCGGCGCGCGGATTCTCCTCGACGGCAAAAAGAGCGGTTCGTTTAGCGGCGGCGAAAAGGTACGACTTTTCACGCGGCCGGAAGACATTGAGATCCTGCCAAGCGCCGAAGTCGCGGCTAATCAAGTAGCCGCCAAGATCGAGCAGGTCGCTTATCTGGGCGATCACATCGACTATCACGTCCAAGCTGCCGGAGCTTTCTTTGTCCTATCGGCTTCGAAAAAGCAACGATTCGCCGTCGGCGCCGACATCCGGTTGAAGCTCGACTGCGAGCGCCTCACCATCCGCTCCGTCTGAGAATGGGATGAAAATATCGCCAGCGACGATGGCCTTGCCGGGCTTCAGATTTCGTGTTCGTTCCATTCGTGTCGCCGAGTTCTCGATGCTGGCGTTTCTCGCCCTAGCGATGGGCCTGCCGCTACTGTTTCTTTTGGTGGGCAGCTTCAACTTGGCAACGCCCGGCAAGGCTGCAGTTTATGGCTTGGATAATTGGGTGCGAGCCTTCAGCGATCCCGGCACGATCAGCGCCCTATGGATGGGCTTTCTCCTTTCCGTCGTGCGCTTGATTCCCGCCATGATCCTGTCCGTTCTCGTCGCCTGGCTGATCGCGCGCACCGACATGCCCGGAGGAAGGACCATCGAGTCCTTGTGCTGGATCGCCTATTTCATTCCGGATTTTCCCTTGACCCTCGCCTGGATTCTCCTGCTGGATCCCAACTTCGGTTTTCTCAATGCCTTGGCCAAAGGCCTGCCGTTTATCCATGGACCTATTTTCAACCCGTACAGCTTTTGGGGCATCGTCTGGGTGCACACTTCGACTGGCGGCATTTGGTTCAAAGTCATGTTGCTGGCGCCAGTCTTCCGCCGCTTGGGGGCGTCGCTGGAAGAGGCCGCGCGCGTCGCCGGCGCGAGCACGGCGACGATGCTGCGCCGGATCACGTTACCCGTTTTATCGCCGATGATATTGGCAGTGTCGGTACTGAGCTTCATCCGCGGACTTCAATCCTTTAATACGGAGCTGCTCCTCGGCACGCCGGCGGGAATCTATGTCTATTCGACGCGGGTTTACGATTACCTTCAGCGTGAACCGCGCGCGTATGGCGAGGCGACGGCGCTGGGCTCGGTCTTTCTGCTGGTGCTCGCGGCCCTGCTGTTCTTCTATTGGAAATATCTGAGCGGCGGCAAAAAATTTACCGTCGTCACCGGGCAGGGCTATTCCACTCTGCGCGTGACACTCGGAAAATGGCGCTACCTTGCCCTCGGCGGCTGTCTAATTTACGTCGCGGTCATGATCGTCATGCCTCTGCTCTTTCTTGTGATCGGCTCATTCATGCGCCGCTACGGCTTTTTTCACATCGCGTCGCCGTTTACCCTGAGCCACTGGAAGAGCCTGTTCACCGATCCGATTTTTTTCGTAGCGCTTAAAAACAGTCTGATCATCGCGACCGTCACCGCATTAGGCGGCATATTTCTCTATTCCGCCGCCGCCTATCTGTTGGTGTCACGCCGATCCGTGACCGCGCCATGGCTGGAAAGCTTTTGCTGGATTCCCCACGTTCTCCCGGGCATTCTCTTGAGTCTCGGAGTCCTATGGCTTTTTCTTTCGACGCCGTTGCGCACGGTCCTCTACGGGACGGTGTGGGGCATTGCGCTGGCGCTCATCCTCGCTGATAGCCCGGTTACGACTCAGGCGTTCAAGGCGGGCTTCCTGCAGCTTGGCTCCGATCTGGAAGAAGCGGCGCGTGTGAGTGGGGCCTCCTGGCGCGCCACCTACCGCCGCATTCTATTGCCGCTGTTGGCGCCCATCGCCGCCGCCGTCGGGCTGATGAATTTCGGCAACGCCTTGACCAGCATCAGCGCGCCTGTGCTACTCTACAGCCACCAGTCGAGACCACTGGCGATTCTTCTTCTGGAATATAGTTTCACCGGGGAGCTGGAACGAGGCGCGGCCCTGGGGTTGCTGATTACGCTAATCATCGGCGCCATGATGATCGTCGGAAGAAAGCTCGGCCTGCAACTGTCCGGCTCGGATTAACGGCAGGCGAAGTCTGCATTTAGAAATCATGAGGTAAAACGGCATGAAACGAGCATGGATGGTCCTTTTTGTGCTCGGTTGGTGTGCGCCTGGGTTGGCGCAGACCAAAGGCAGCGACAAGGAATGGCAGGAAATTCTCAACGCGGCGAAGAAGGAGGGCAAGGTCGTAGTCGCCGGCTCGCCGGACCCCGTCATGCGCAATGAAGTGATTCCAAAATTTACCGCGCGCTACGGCATTCCCATCGAGTTTATCGCCGGTCGGTCGAGTCAGATTGTCTCGCGCGTGCAGACGGAACGATCCGCCGGCATCTTTAACGTGGACGTCTATCTCTCAGGTCCCGATACGACCGCGAATACGCTCTACGGTGAGAAACTCATCGACCCGCTGAAACCGTTGCTCATTCTGCCTGAAGTCGTTGACGGCGCAAAATGGAAGCAAGGGAAGCTCTGGTTTATCGACCCTGAGGAACGTTACGTGGTCCGCGCTTTCTCGAGCGTCGCCAGCCTTTTTTTCATCAACGCCGACGTGGTCAAGCCGGAGGAGATGCGCGCGGCCAAAGATCTGCTGAATCCCAAATGGAAAGGAAAAATCTCCGCCGAAGATCCATCCACCATCGGAGCGGGCTCGAATCAAGCGGCGCGCTTTTATTTCGAGCTCGGGGAAGATTTCGTCCGCAAGCTGTATATTGACCAGCAGCCGGTGCCCACACGGGACCGGCGACAGATGACGGACTGGCTCGCGCGGGGCACGCAGCCGATTTGCCTTGACTGCCGTGAAGATGACGTCCGCCCTCTGGAAAAAGAAGGATTCAAACTGATGGAGATCTTCGAATTATCCGATATGTCCAGCACGATCAACGGTTCTCCCTGGCTGTTGACGGTCGCGAACAGGCGACCCAATCCCAATGCCGCCCGGGTTTTCGTCCATTGGATCTTGTCGAAGGAAGGACTGGAGATTTATGCTCGGGGTTACGGCACGGCGACCCTGCGCAAAGACATCGACGAATCCTATCTCAAGCCCGGCATCGTTCCCAAGGTCAACGTGAAATATTTCGATGACACGGATTGGAAATGGGTTATCACCGGGAGAAAGGAATACCGGGAAAAGTTTTGGAAGATTTTGAAATCACGATAAGGAATGCTGCGATTCGCGCATGAGGATCCGCATTTGACTCCTGTGTCAATCCTGAGTGAAACGAAAGATCTAGATTCTTCGCCCTGCGGGGTCAGAATAACACACAGGGTCCAGCTGCATTCCCCTATTTGTTTGGTTCGCAAATCAGCTTTTAAGATAAGGAGACGCCATGGCAGCTAAGAAAAAAATCCGCATTTATTACCGCGCGCCCAGCCACGTGCCGCTGTGGAAGGTGATGGAAGAGGGCGGCTTTCTGGCGAAGCACGGACTGGAAATGGAAATGGGCTCGCTGGAGGGCCAGCGCAAGCGGGCGGCCGAGGGCCTGAAGTCCGGCGAGCTTGACATCGTTTCGGGGAATCATCACAACCTCTATGCCCGGCGCGCTCTCAATAACGATCCGTACGTCCACGTCGCGCAGAGCAACAACGCGTGGCGAGAAAACTATCTCGTCATGGGTAACGGTATTAACGGGCTTCAAGACCTAAGAGGCAAAACAGTGGCGATGGACGATTACGACGGTCACACGGGACTGAACGTCTGGCTCTATCTCCGGTTGAATGGTTTGGAGGAAGGCAGGGATGTCGAGTTGGTGACCGACAACAAAAAGGGAGGGGAGCGGGCCAAAGAAGTCATGGCCGGGACGTACGATGCCACCTTCATCCGCGCGGTGGACCAGCTCCGCGCGCGTAAGTTCGGCGCGAGGATCATGGAAGTGCCGTCGATGGCGATGGTCGAAGGGGTGACGCTCACGACCACGACGACCTACGTGAAAAATCATGAGCATGAAGTGCGGGCGCTGATTCTCGCCATGATCGACGCGACTCATTTCTTCAAGACAAAGAAAGCCGAGACGCTGGCGATCATCAAAAAACACTGCACGCAGCTGCTCAAGATGCAGGATGACGAGGAGTGGGATTGTTTCTACGATACCCAGGCAGCGTCGCTGGAGGAGAAACCCTATCCCTCCATCGAGGCGATTCAGAACGTTTTCGCCCTGGCGCTAAAGCGCGATCCCGAGATCAAAGACTTCAATCCGTTGACGTTATGGGATCTCCACTATGTGAAAGAGATTGACGACAGAGGCTATTTCCGGCAACTCTATGGTTGATAAATTGATAAAGATTTGCTCCGCGCATCGCCCAGCAGATTCCTGACTTTCTCGATCAGCGCGCATTGATGTCCCATCGACTTTGCTGCTCAACGACGGCACCGACACGGAAGCTCACCCCGATGCTGTTGTTAGCATCGCACGGAGGTTGTTTATGAGCAGGAGCCCGTCACCGATCAATCTCTTCGATTTTGAGGCCATTGCCAAGGAGCGCTTGCCGAAAGCGGAATACGATTATATCGCCGGAGGCGCGACCGATGAGATCAGCGTGGAACGGAACCGCCGCGCCTACGAGTCCTGGGCGTTGCGCCCGCGGGTGCTGCGCGACGTGAGCGCGCTCGATCTCTCCACGACCGTGCTGGGAACCAGAGTGAGCCTTCCGGTTCTCATCGCCCCCTGCGGCGGGCATAAGCGGGCCCATCCCGACGGGGAACTCGCCACCTACCGGGCCGCGGCGGCTTGTGGCACGATCCTCGCGGTCAGCGCCAATTCAACTACTTCCTTTGAAGAATTGGCCAAAGCGGCGCGAGGCCACCTTTGGCTTCAACTGTACCCGTTCCGCGAGCGCGAGATGACGAAAGAGTGGCTCACGCGCGCGAAAGAAGCGGGATACGACGCGGTGTGTGTCACGTTGGATTCGCAATGGCCGCCCAAGCGCGAGCGCAATATCCGCAACAACTATCGGAGAAGCCGAGGCGTCAACTATCCGAAGGACGGCGCGCAAACGCCCAGACCCGCCGGGCGGGCCGGAGAGGGATCAGACCCCGCCGCCACTTGGAAGGATTTGGAGTGGATCAAGTCGGCGGCCGATCTTCCCATCGTCGCCAAAGGAATCATGACGGGCGAGGACGTCGAGTTATGCGCGGATGCTGGCGCCGACGCCGTGATCGTCTCCAACCACGGTGGCCGGCACCTCGACAACACCCTGGCGACGATCGAGGTTCTCTCCGAGGCCGTGGCGGCGGGGAAGGGGAAGATGGAGATTCTGCTCGATGGCGGCATTCGGCGCGGCGCCGACGTGGTGAAAGCCCTGGCGTTGGGGGCCAGGGCCGTCTTCATCGGTCGTCCACTCTTTTGGGGACTCGCCGTGGACGGTGAGCAAGGCGTGATTCGAGTCTTGAACATTCTCCGCGAAGAGATCGAGATCACCATGGCTAAGTGCGGCCGGCCCACCGTTGCGAGCATCGACTCCACCGTGGTGGTCAAAGCGCCGCGGTTGTGAATCGATCATTCGCCAATCAAGTCATTCGCAGAGCGAGTTTGAGATCTAGCCGGCTGCTAAAAAAACTGCCGTTCGTTTTGCAGCGACTTGCTACTCGACGACCTCAATGGCCAGGCGATAGGCGGGTAATCTATATCCCTGCGACAAGGCGGGAAAATCACGCGCGTAGGTCAAAAACGGCGTCTGGTAATTCCACGGCACCCGGTCTTTGCCTTTGTAGATCGCCGGATAGAGATCGATCAAATGAGTGCCTGGATGGCCGGTAGCTACCAGGTTGATCGTGATATCGCCGTTGCTGTTAAAACCGCAGGCATAGCCCATGGCGGCGTTGTCGTAAGTTACCGCAACCGTATTGTCGAGTTCCGTCCAACCGCTGCCTTTGATCCGCACGGTGAAAGTTTCCCCGACCTTGACGCGTCTTGGTGAAACCTCCACCAGACTCTGTTCGACGTAATAGGGAACTTCCATCAAGACCCGATCGCGCGCCGCCAATTTGACCATGTGCCAGCCGCCGAGATCGTCGGGAATCTGAATCGTGGTGCTCAGCGATCCGTCCGGTCTCGTCCGCGCCGTTGAAAGCGGCGTGCTGTCCAGGTTCCAGCCGCTTGGGGTCATGCGGTTCCCCCTGGCCGTAACAAAAAACAGCGCGATTTCGGTGTCGGCAGGGAGACCATAGGCTCGCAAGCTAGCTTGCGAATTAACCGGTCCCGAGGCGGGATGCAAAGTCGCGGAGCCCGATGACGCCGGCTTCATGCTCATGGTCGTCCGAGGCGTGTCGCTTTTGAGCCCAGCAACCCACCCAGTCTCCGGCCACTGAAGCGCATCGCCGGGCGGGCCGGTATCCTTGGTGACGTTGAACGGGAAACGAAACTCCTGTCGGTTGTCGAGATGAGAGTAAATATAGGCCTGCGGCGACTGCTGCGTGTTGAGATAGGCGCCGGGGGCGTAGGCGGTGCTGTTATTGAGTTGAATGATATGCTTGCCGGGAGGCCCCGACGCGCGGATCTGAAAGACGGCCGCGCCCCGGGTCGCCACCGCGGAGATCTCGCCGGTGTACTTGTTGTCGTAGCGGAGCGCCATGAATTGCTCGAAGCCTGTCCAGCCCAGTCCTTTGACGGTGATGGTGATCGGCGTACCCACTGGGCCTTCGGTTGGCGTTATCGTCGCGCTGCGGAGAATGCGAAAACCACCGCGCGCCACGTCTTGACCGTCCACTACGGCGTAGAGGTCATGCACCTCGCCGAAATCCTCCGGAGCCGTGAAAGCTGCGCTAATTCGACCGTGAGCATTCACCGAGGCGCCCCCTAAATGGACTCGCTTCTCGGTGTATTTACGCTCGTGATACTCGACATTGTCCTCCATCACCTTGGTTACGTAAGCGGCCTCGACGGTGGTCCAAAAAAATTCAACTTTCTTCCCCGCCGGGAGACCCTCTCCGGAGATGGTGAAAGAATCGCCCACGTAGCCTTTAACGGGCTCGACTCTGAGTAATTTGGTGGCCGCCGGCGCGGTCGCGAGCTTGGTGTTCTGAGCGACGATGATCGGATGTGCAGCCGCGGTTGGATCAGCCGGCAGATTCGAGGGCGCGTTGGAGGCATGGGCTTCCAGCAGGCGCACTCCCACGATTAATACAACCGCCAATCCAGCGAGCGGCAGCCCGCGCCGAGTTCGCTTCACGAACTTTCTCCGGTGATTCTGGTTAATCAATAATCCTCACGCGGGTATCAGAGGTTGGCGTTTTTTGGATAGGAGGAGTGAAAGTCGCCGTGCGGCCGTCCTTCGCGGTGATAACGATGCTGTAGTCGAGCGAGCCCACCGGGTAATCCGGCGGAATGTCCCACGTGGTGTCCCACATCCACGCGGAATCGGGCAGCGCGGCTGCGCTCCCGCGAATCGTCCATCGCCCCGGTACCTCTTCGCCATGCGGCAATCTCATTTTAATGGTGGCTCCGTCCTTATCCGTGACGCGCTTGCCCGTCTTGGTATCGAGGATCTCGAAGCGAACGACGATCCGCATGCCGCGCTTGAATACACCGCTCTGGATGCATGAAACGGTCGGCGCCAGACCGTACTTGCTGGGCCCGACGCCGGTCAAAGTTTCCACGTAGAAAAAGAATGGACCCACCGGCTCATAATAAGAGGCCGGTGTCGTGTGCTGCGAGCGCGGCGGAGCGCCCGCCGGAGGCGGAGGAGGAGTTTCCTTTTTCGCCCCGAGAATCATCGCGGCGCCTGACTCCTGCCCTTGGGCGGAAACTTGCGGTTTCGCCTGGTCGCCTTGCATAGCGCAAGCCGTCAGGAAAAATGGCGTGCCACTCAATAGAGCAATGAACAGCAGGTTTCGCTTTTTTCTTCTTTGCGCCATGCTACCTCCAAAAAAACTAGTTTGGTTTTGTTGCAACGGGATAAGTCGCAGCCGATTATTTCGTAACATAAGTGACCTCTTCACCAACTGTCAAGCAGGAAACTGGCCCGCCGATTGACTTGCCGAATCATTGACTCGTGGTAGTCTGAAACCACACATCTGAGCAAGCTTTTTTGAGTGTCCCAAGGAGGTCCGGATGGTAGACTTCAGCAGCCGATTCGGCCGGCACGTCAATCGTCGCCTTCGCCAAGAGAAGGTCATCTGGCTCACCACCGTCGATTCCCATGACACGCCTCAACCGAGGCCGGTCTGGTTTCATTGGGACGGCGGCACGATCTTGATTTTCAGTGAAAAGAACAAGGCCAAGCTGCGCCATATCGCCCGCAATCCAAGAGTCGCATTGAACTTCAACACCGACGACGAGGGCGGCGATGTCGCCGCCCTCGTGGGCGATGCTAAAATTTTAGACAATCCCCCGGCAGCTAGCCGAGTTAAGACTTACCTCAGGAAGTACGGCAAAGGCATCAGAGATTTGGACATGACGGTTGCCGAGTTTAGAGATGCATACACCGTCCCAATCCTTGTTACGCCGCAAGCCATGCGAGGGTTTGTCGACTGAACTGAACTGTCCCAGTGGCAGATCTAACTGCCGGAGTCAGAGGAGACAAAAACAAAGCCATGAGACAGATCAGGATAGTCCACCGTTTCATGGTTCCTTCATTTTCCTAGGCCGGCACGCTCAGGGAGGAAATTGCCGTTCTGTTCGGCGCCTCGACAGAGTTGGAACCTCGGCGCCTGCGTTAGGCTACCGCAGGCTTGAACGCGCG
>VBKE01000369.1 GCA_005879605.1 Deltaproteobacteria bacterium | reverse complement strand
GCGTCGCTGCCCGCTGCCATACCAGGTATCGTGGCGTCGGCCGCGCAGTAGAGAAACTGGATCTCGTCGGCCGCCAGCGCGGCCAGAGAGACGCCGCTTCCCCGAATCGAGACAAACTCGACTTTGATGCCGTATTTGTCGAACAGCCCGTAGTCGAGCGCGCTGTAGAGATGAATAAATCCTCCGCTGATCGCGCATGTGGCGACGCGCACCGTCACCGGGCTCTCGCTGGACTTAGCAAGATAAGGATTGGCGCTAGCATCATAGCATTGAAGGCTCGCGAACAGCAGCAACAAGATCAGACTGATTTTTCGAATTCGTTGATTCGCCATGCGACTGCTGCATATAACCGTTGCCTCACCGCTGTCAAGCGTTGCGTCCGGCAAAGAAAAGAACTGGACTGCGATATTCCGTTTTGACAGAGCTTTGCCGCTTCAACTCTCATAGCCGGGTTGAGTTTTCACCCACCACCCATTATTCTCGACCTTACTATGAAAATAATGGTGGTTTGCGGCATCGGTTTTTTGCTCTTCGCCGGATGCACCACCCTGGCATTAGAAGGGGAGTTCGCCTCGGGCCGACAAGCTCTCCTCAAGGGCGACTCCAATACGGCCCAGGTCTCGTTCGAACGCGTCGCGCTCGGCGATCCCAATCACGTCAGCCGCGCAGGCCCTCTCCAGGAGAGTATTTGGACCTACTTGGGACGGGCGCAATACCACGCAGGTAAGCTCGCAGAGGCCAAAGAGAGCCTTGAAAAAGCGCTATCGCGTTCCAATGAAGATCAAATGGCGCGGCTTTACCTCGGCCTGACCTCGCTGCGCCAGCAGACGGCGCCGAAAACAACCAACTCATTGACTCTACAGGATGTCTCGTACGCGCTCCGCGAGGGAATCGAGCCGAGACGAGTCGCCGCGCTGGCGCGCGAACGGGGTATCGATTTCGACGTTACGAGTGAATCCGAGAGTCAACTGAGAAAGGGCGGCGCGGATGAGCCGCTGCTAAACGAGATCAAAAAGATACGGGCCGAGACTGTGCAGAGAAGGAAAACGGGTGAAAACCAACTCGGGCGAGCGACAAAAGAAATCACGGCTGCGCTCACGGCTCTTCGAGACTCGCTGAATGAGACTATTGCTCATAGCACGCAAGGACTATTCTGGGATACGTCAGGCGAGATCCGCTCTCAAATCCAGAACGCGCTCCCGCTGCTTTCGGCGCGGGAACCCGATCTACAAAAGATCGTTTCCGCCGGCGAATGGATAGGACGAAAGTTAGAGGAAGAGATCGACCTCGCGCGCAGGGACGAACGCGAGGACCTGCGCAGGAGGTCACGATAACAATTTAGGCGCTAAAGTCATCCTCACTCGGAGCGTTTCAGCATTCCAATCCGGGGCGCCCCAATCTTTTCTCCGCGCTGCAGGCTCTCTTTGTCTGTTCAATTTCCTTGCGAATTTCTTGATTCGACGGCTCCGTAGCGCGCGCTTTCTCCAACTCGGCGAGTGCCGCCCCGTAATTGCCCTGTACGCGATAGTCTTTTGCCCGGTTGAGGTACGAGGCGATTTTCATATTTTCCCCTGCTGGCTTCGAAGGCGAGATATTCGACGGCGCATCGGTGTTCTGTACCGACGGCTGTAAAGTCCGTTCCTTGACCACGACGTTCAGCGGCGCGCTGTTGATCCCGCCGGTTCTCGCCACAACCTGAACGGTTCCCGCTCGAAACGCTTCAAGCTCTCCTCTGGGGCCGATTGACGCGATCGTCATGTCACTACTTTGCCATGCGATGCCGTTCGACAGCCCCTTCTCGCTTCCGTCCGAATACTTCGCTTTGACGCGAAGCGAGGTCTTTTCTTTAATCCTTAGCTTGCGCTTGTCTGCGCTCACTGCCAATGCCACCAGCTTGGCAGCAACCGGAGGCTGCGCCACGGGTTCCGGAGCCTTCACGACGAGCGTCCATTCGGGACTGACAAGGCCGTTGTATTGGCCGCTAATTCTGGTCTGGCCCGCCTGATGAGCCGTAACCCGGCCATCCGCATCGACCGTTGCCACGCCAGGGTCACTGCTCGCCCATTTCACGCCCTCTTTGATTTCGTTTTGGGTTCCGTCTCCGTACTGCGCTTTGAGGGAAAGTTTTAAAACCTCCCGAGGGTTGATTTCCGTTCGCTCGGCGTTCACTCCGACACCGACAAGCCGCGGGGCCGCAACTGATTCCGGCGGCAGTTGATTCGCCGTCGGGATCTGAGAGAAGTCCGTTTCATCTCGTCTGAGCCATAGCACCGATCCGACAATCAACGCGATTCCCACAGCGCCGGCGGCCGCGGTCTTCCAGTTAACCGCAAACTTGCGATCTAGGATTCGTTCACGGGATTTGGATTCGTCGAAAGGCTCGCTATCGGAGGACTGCCGGTTACGGGCGTCGCTAGAAGAGCCGCCGGGGTCGTCCTCTGCATCGCGCTCCGTCAATGCGCGATCTATCCGACCTGATTGCAGGGACTCCGAGGCCGGTTGATGCCTGGGTTTCCCGATCAGGGATTCCAAGTCGGCAATCAGTTGGCGAGCCCCTGGAGCATCATTCGAACCGTCCCAGTCCGTCAGATCGGCCGCCTGAATAGACCGAAATCCGACTGGCGGCGTGACTGCATCGATCAGTACCGGAACCAGTTTTCTAATCGTGCGCGCTTCTTCCGCTTCCTCCTTTACCCAATCGCTCTCGATTGAATCAGTCGACCACAAGACGACCATACAGCGC
>VBKE01000368.1 GCA_005879605.1 Deltaproteobacteria bacterium | reverse complement strand
ACACACGTTCTGATTTTCTTTACAGGCGAACGATTGGGTTTAAGTCTTGGCGCGCTCGCGTGTTATTGTATACCCGATGCGCATGAGTTTATCGGCGGAAAGAATAAATATCGCTAGGAGCGCCGAGTGACGAGGCATAAGATCGTCATTGCCGGAGCCGGAATCGGCGGATTGACTGCAGGAGCAAGCCTTTTAAAGGCAGGGCATGATGTCACGATCTTCGAGCAGGCATCCGAGCTGAGCGAGATCGGAGCCGGTCTCCAGCTAAGCGCCAATGCCACCCATGTGCTGCACCATCTTGGGCTCGGCGCGGCGTTAGCCGAGGTGGGCGTTCGACCAGGGGCCTACGTCTTCCGGCTCCATGACACCGGTGAAGAGATTCACCGATTTGCGCTGTCCGATGATCATGAGAAATTGCACGGTGCGCCGTATTACCAGGTTCACCGCGCTGATGTTCACACTCTGCTCGCGGCGAAGGTGCTGGAGCTCAAAGGTGACGCCATTCGACTGAACTGCCGGGTCGTTGGATTCGAAGAGAGCGGCGACGGCGTTAAGCTGCGCCTTGCCGACGGCACGATTGTCCAGGGTGACCTTTTGGTCGGCGCGGACGGTCTCAAGTCCGTCATCTGCCAACAGATCAACGGAAATATTCCCGCGACGTACACGGGCGATGCCGCCTGGCGTATTACTGTCCCAGTCGAACGCTTGCCGCAGAATTTCATGGAACAGGTCATGATGGTTTGGATGGGGCCCGGGCGGCACGTCGTGGCTTACTACTTGCGCGCTGGCGCCGTGCTGAACTTCGTCGGGCTCGTTGAGACCGATGAAGTTTCCGAGGAATCGTGGACGGCTAAGTTTGCCTGGGAAAGGTTCAAGGCGGATTTTGCAGGTTGGCATGCGGACGTTCAGACGATCATCGACGCGGCCGATAGGGAGGGATGCTACCGCTGGTCATTGCACTATCGACCCGCGATCAGAAACTGGAGCACTTGCCGAGCTACGCTCCTGGGGGACGCAGTGCACCCGACATTGCCTTATCTCGCTCAGGGCGCTTGTATGGCGATCGAGGACGGCACGGTGCTGACGCGAGCGCTGGGTCAGGCCGATTCGATTGCCGATGCGTTGCAGCTTTACCAGCGCAACCGCGTCGACCGGACGGTCAAAATTGTCAATCAATCAACCGCCAACCGAACGCTCTTTCATCTCCGCACCGTCGATGAAATTCGCGCGTCGTTTGCGAAGCGCGACGAAGGAGCGGACCGAAACGCGTGGCTCTACTCCTACAATCCTCTCACGGTTGAGTTATTTTGAATTGTGACCAGTGGCGGGGAATTACGACTGAAAGCCGTCGCCCAGCGTGAACGTCGCTTGTGGGTCGATAACGGATCGGGTCTGACTTCCACGACTATTCGCAGCAATAAGTCTATTTCAGGCCTAGAAGAAATAGTTGCTTCACCTTCCACCTAAACATCGGCGGGTTCCTCTGACAAGCAAAAAAGATTCATCTTCCTTTATAATGAAACTCGATGCGTTAGCAAAGAACCCGTGATCAGGTCCTGCCGCCGTTAGACCGGGAAATACCAGGCTCAGATTCCAAAGCCGTTCACAACCGCGCAACATTGCGCATTGACATTCCGAAATCCTTTGATAGGCAAGTAGAAAACCCTCTTGAAGGAGGCAGCAATGGGACAGATGATCACTTTCAAACGGCCCGACGGGAAAGAGTGTAACGGCTACCTGGCGACCCCAGCTCAGGTTGACAAGGCTCCGGGCGTAGTGGTGATCCAAGAGTGGTGGGGCCTCAATGACCAGATCAAGGGAGTCGCCGACAAGCTCGCCGGACTCGGCTATCGAGCGTTGGTTCCCGACCTCTATAAAGGTAAGGTGACACTCGATGCCGCAGAGGCGCAGCACTTGATGACTAACCTCGATTTCGGCCAGGCGGCAAGTCAAGACATTCGCGGCGCGGCGCAGTACTTGAAGCAGTCCAGCGCCAAAGTCGGGGTGGTCGGCTTCTGCATGGGCGGCGCATTAACCGTACTGGCGGCCGTTTTCGTCAAAGATATCGACGCGGCATCTTCTTGGTACGGATTCCCGCCGGAACAGGCCGCGGACGTCACGAAGATTTCGATACCGCTCCAACTCCACTTTGCCGAGAGAGATGCTTCGTTCAATCCCGAAAACGCTCGGACGCTCGAGGCCAAGCTCAGAGAGGCCAAGGTTAACTTCGAGTCCTACTGGTATGACGCCGAGCACGCCTTTGGCAACGAAACCGGTCCAAAGTACAATCCCACAGCCGCCAAGCTGGCTTGGGACCGCACGATTGCGTTTTTTGCCAAGCACCTTAAGTGATCGCTATCTTGCCGTTCACGGCGGCCGGCTTTGCGAGGAAGGCTCAGCGACGGGTTTCGAAGTGGAAGCGGTAGTAGTCGTGTAGCCCCTGCCGCGCTTGTTTGCTATTCACTTTGTTTCGATCCGAGCCGGGACAGAGCGGCAGCGCCGAAGAGGCCGATTCCTAAGAGCGGGATACCCAACCAAACGCGCTGGCGTTTTCTTGCCTCGTTTCGAAGATGGTTGAGCACCATCTGGTCGCCTGCGGTAATTTCGCTCCGGCTCGCAAGATACTGTCTGAGGCGCTCCACCTTCTCTTCGGACAGCTCCCGTGTTCCCCACTGTATCTCCTGCTGCATCGCGCGGAGTTGCTGGATCTCGCCCAGTCCCCTCTGAACCGCCTCTTGGCTGTCCTGATAGGTTTCGCGCTCATCGGAGGTCAGGAAGGCGAGCTCGATGGAGGGCACTGCGGTTTCGAGCCAGTTAAGCCAGTGGTGATCCATCTGCGGAAAGACCAGAAGCAACAGGCCGGCCAGGCTCATAGCGCCGAAGCTGGTGATACCGACACCGTTAAGAGCGATCAGTCCTCTAGCTCGAGTCGCGTGAATGAGTTTTTTAAGACCGAGCGAGGCAGCGACCGCCGCCATGAAGACGCCAAAGGTTGTCACCACAGTGGCGCCGGTGGGAAGATCCCAAGCGGCGGAGGCAACAAGACCGAAAATGCTGACAGTGAAACCCAACGCCCAACCGATAACTAATCGCGCGCTTACGGATCGCGCGACAAGGACAGAGATCGCAGCGGGGACGATCAAGTACGAAAAAACCAGCAGGACTCCCGCGATTTGCACGGAGCTGGTCACGACAAGACCGAAGGAAGCATAGAAGAGGAAGTCCCACCAGCCTATCCAACGCCTTTTGCCGAGCGCCGCTGCAGGATCGAAGGAAATTTCCAGTAGCGGTTTTCGAATAGCCCAGTGGATCGCGCCGACGATTCCATATAGAAGCGCTAGGGTTCCGACCTCCTTCAAGGTAACGGTAAGGATGCTTCCTACGAGAAGCTGTTTGATATGCTCGCTCCCTTGGGGCGCTCGATCCACCACCAGAACAGCCACTGCCGCCGACACCGCATAGACGATTCCGATGATCGCCTCTTGAGGGATGGGAGCTCGGTGGGTTCGGCTTATGGCAAAAAGGAAACTGCCACCCAAAGTGAACGCCAGGGCATACCAGTAGGCGGCCGCGCTTTGGATCGGGTGTCCGGCCAGTAGCGCGACAGTGATTCCCAAAGCGGCTACCTGCGCCAGCGCCAAGTCGACAAAGATGATGCCCCGCGCCAAAACATGGAGACCGAGGTAGACATGGATACCCGTTAGAACTAAACAGGCCAAAAACGGTACCCAGAGAAATTCAGTCACCGGAGTTTTCTTCTCATCGTTAGATTCTAACTTTTCAAAGGTCGAACAAAACCAGTTCAAGAAAATTTATCGCGCCAAGACGCCGAGGCGCTAAGAAAATATCTTCTTATCTTTTTCGAACTTGGCGCGCTTTGCGTCTTTGCGCGAATCATCTTTTCCTGATTCGGTAATTCAAGAAAGAATTTCAAATATGTGGGGTTCACCCAAGCAGTTCAAGCCATTCAAAGCGTTCGAAACGCTCCAAGTGTCTTGCACCAGGGATGTAAGCGGAGCTTTTTACACTCTGTGACCCAGTACAAGATATCTCACCGCGCCGCCATTGCGGCCTGTGAGAGCCGCTTGACGTTGGAGTCGAAGAGACTGAGATAATCCGCGGCCGCCCCATCTCCGCCCACCGAAGGAATCAGTGTAACGGCGGTGGCACCGCTTTGCGTTGCCACTTGGTTGGTTACGGAAACGTTCGAGTAGGGGTCGGCGATCAGCAACTTGATACGTGAATCTCGCATCTTTTGAATGAGGCTCGAAAGATACGATAGCGAAGGTGGAACTCCGGGATTCGGCTCCACGACAGCGACAATGACCAGACCGAAGCGTTGGGCGAAATAGGGCCAGGTCTCGTGAACCGTGACCACTCGGGTTCCCTTGTGCGGAGCCATGGTCTGTAACCAGCCTTTTAGCCGGCCGTCCAGTTGATCGAGGAATCGTTTTCTGTTGGCTTCAAAGTAGAGACGATCTGCGGGAGCCAAACGGATCAAGGCTTGTAGGATCGCGGCGGTCATAGGCCGGCCATTTTCCGGATCAAGCCAGTAGTGCGTATTACCGAAACCGTGAACGTGCGCTCCCTTATCCGCTCTCAATCTCGGAGTTTCGGTCTGGAGCAGTTGAATTTCTTTAGAGGTATCGAGGTAGTGCGGGCTCTCGCGGGCAAAGCGCGAGTCGCCCACGGTGCGCAGCGCGGGGCTAAGCCAGGGCTCATGGTCCAAACCGATCGTAACGAGCAGAGCGGCAGCTTTGAGCTTGGCCAGTTGGCCTGGCTTCACTTCTACGGCGTGGGGATCCTGGAGGGGAGCGGCCAGACTCTCAACCCGGATCCTTTCCCCGCCCACAGCTTCAACCAACGCCTTGAGGTCCGTCGAGGTAGTGACTACAGAAATGGGCTCAGCGCCCCCAGCGGCCGCGGTCCACAGCAAGAAGAATGCAAGCGCGCAAAGCACCCGCTACTTCTT
>VBKE01000367.1 GCA_005879605.1 Deltaproteobacteria bacterium | reverse complement strand
TCCTGAGCGCAACGATCTCCTCCATCGTGGTCCCGGGCTGAATCTTGTTATGGGAATGCATCATGGTCTCGATCGAGACGGTATCCCCAGAGTCCACCGCGAGCTTGGGAGGTTCGTTGGGATCAAGCCATCCCCACTGCGTCGTTTCCAAGGTGGCGGGCAACTTGTGACTCTTGGACCCCGCCGGTTGCTTTACTTCGGCGGCTTG
>VBKE01000114.1 GCA_005879605.1 Deltaproteobacteria bacterium | reverse complement strand
TCACTGGTAAAAAGGCTCACTGTTACAGGCTGCGGCGCCGGCCAAGCGATGGGCCAGTAGCTGGTGGAAATGGCCAAGCGCAGTTTGTGACCCGCGGCAAACGCGTGAGCGACATCGTTCATCATCACTCTTATCAGGTAGCGCTTGCCCGGCTCTAGTTGCTCCGGCTGCTCATGGCCGTCGCGATGCGTGAGGTTCAGCAGTCCATAGGTCACGCGGGTGGACGCGCCGCCACGGGCGACGTCGTTCAAACGGACGGCAATCAAGGCGACAGGCTGGTCGGCTGCAACTTCCAAGGTCGCCACGGGGGCGCCCAGGATTTCTATCCTTTCCCGCAAGGGCTCGGAGTCGAACGTTAACGAACAACCATCGTCACCGCGCTGATCCAGCGGCGCTTCTCCCGGCGCGCCGAACCCGCACCATTCACCGGCGCCGAGCCCCGTTGTCTGCGGAGAGCGAAAATCGAGTTGGATTTTGACCGTCGGAGCACTCGTCAGCCGACCCACATCGAGCCAATGACGTTGGTGCGTAATACGTGGCGAGGGCCATTGGCTTTCCGCCACCCAGCGACCGGGGCGATGTTTGTAAAACGGCTTCGGCGGGACGCTCTCCTGCATCCACACGCTCAGCATCGGCTCCGCCATAATGCCCGTGTCAGTATCCTTCAGCCAGTGATCCCACCAGCGCAGCGCCTCTTGCAGGAATCCGATGGCTGGACCCGGCACTCCGTCGTGCGGATAGAGATGAGCCCAAGGTCCGATGAGGCCTTTGCGCGGGGCTTTGAGCCCGGCTAACAACCGGGGAATCGCGTTGCTGTAAGCATCGGCCCAGCCGCCGACGGCATACACGGGGCAGGTGATGGCACCGTAGTTTTCGCACACTGAGCCGTGCTTCCAATAATCGTCGCGCCGGGGATGTTCGAGCCACACCTCGGGAAAAAATACTGCGTGTTCGAGACGGTCGCGCCACATGGCGCGCCAGCGCTCGCCAACGAGCTCGGGATCCGGCGGGTAGGCGTTGTAAGTCATCAGCACCGAGCCCCAGGTCAGGTTTTCGTTCAGTAGACAACCGCCCATGTAGTGCACGTCGTCGGGGTAGCGGTCGTCCGTGGAGCAGACGGTGATGATCGCCTTGAGCTCGGGCGGGCGACGCGCGGCCACTTGCAAGGAATTGAATCCACCCCAGGACTTGCCCATCATACCGACAGCGCCGCTGCACCACGGTTGTCGCGCGATCCAGCGGATCACTTCCAGACCGTCGTCGTGCTCCTGTTTCAAGTATTCGTCCAGCAAGAGGCCGTCCGAATCGCCTGAACCTCTCAGATCGACGCGCACGGCGGCGTACCCATGACCGGCGAAATAGTGGTGCATGGGCTCGTCGCGCGCCCGCGTGAAGTCACGCTTGCGGTACGGAATGTATTCCAGGATCGCCGGCACCGGAGTCGTCTCCGCGCCGGCCGGCAGCCAGATGCGCGCGGCCACACGACACCCGTCCGACATCGGGATCCAGCAGTTTTCAATCACCCGGACAGCATGAGGAAACCGATTGATGATCTTCATCGAGGCTCCGCCTGCCTCCAATTATACTGGATCTTGCTAGCATCCTGGAAACAAAGTTCGCTAAATAAGTCATTCAGGTCTTTGCCGTCATACCGGCGAAAGCCGCTATCCAGACTCTTTGAAATTCCTGGATTCCGGGTCGGCCCCCGCTTTCGCCGGGGTTACCCGGAATGACGACTGAATTCTGTTGTGAATTTTGGGACAGGACCTAGTGCTGGTATCTAGAGTGCGCTTACCTAAATCCCCCTTTTGACCCCCCTTTTTCGAAGGGGGAATTTTCTCCGGTGCTAGTTCAACCCCTCTTTGGAAAAAGAGGGGAAGGGGAGATTTTGGGTCGGAATGTTGCAGCAATTTGCAACAAATTTCAGATATACCACACTAGAGGCGCGTCCCAGCAGTTGGCATAAAGGCGTATGTGACGAACTTCTGAGACGCCACACTAAAGTTCGGCTAAGATCTCGAACTCGGCTTTTGGGGTGCGCGGTTCTTCTGGCGGGTGGAGACTCGACTGAAACATCGTGGCGAGTCGTTCGCGGACTTTGAATCCGGTCTCGGGATTCCAGCAATTGATAATGGCAAGCCTGAAACCCCCCGGCGGCATCGAGTGCAACTCCGGAGCTTTGTCTTCGTGGAAGGTCATTTGGATGCTGGAAACGCCTTGCCAGCTGAGAAATTCGTTCACCGCACCGTGGTCCGGCTTTTTATAGTGCGGACCATGCGCTCCGAACAGAGTGATGCTGTAGCCCGTCCGACGGGAGTCGTCGCAAAAGCGCCAGTTGCCGCCCGCATAGAGCTCGACAACCGCCTCGATCCAACCCGGACCATACAGGTCGGGCCACTGGTCGGCGAAGCGAAGGTGGGCCTCGATGATCTTGGCGCCAATGGTCTCAAAATTCACGCAGCCCGTGTAACCTTTGAGGTGACGGCGCAGCCAATCGCCGCAATATCGTTCAATCTCGGGCCGCGCTTCCGACAGAATCACCCAGTGGTCGAACGTGCCCTGCTCCAGAGTTTTGCCGATGGTGTGACGCCACCATAGCGGCTCGCCGTCGATCACGGCGACGTCGGTGCTCACGTGTTCGCCGGTGAGAAGTGGCATCCACATATGTCCGGGCTGTACCGCCGCCCTGAACTGTTCGGGCGATTCAATGATTTTGCTGCCGCTGCCCATGCCGCGCATGTTGTAGATCGGCTTGCTGAAAACGGGAAATTGCCGCGGCATGATGTCATGCGGCGCATTCTCCAGCCCTTGCGTTTCGCATATGAGTAGCTTGTTGTAAATCCAGCGGTGCTGGGGGAATAGCTGGTAGGCTAGTTGATCGTCGGTGGGGATGACGACGTTATCGGGACAAGAAACGGCGGCGAAATACTGGGTTCGCCAGGGATCTGATTCGACGATCGGCATCGTTACACCACCCGCCTGGACTCGCTGGTCGCTTGCCGATCACTACGTCTCACGCCGGATACACATTGCGCCAGCCGAGAGCGCGCAGGGCACAAATCTAAAAGAGGAATGACTTGCCGTATCATTTGCCTATTTCCAGGATTACAACTTTGTTCCCTATGACCCCTTTTTGTTTTCCCTTTTCGGGCTCGCGAAGAAGATAAGACCTCGAAAGATTCACTGTTTCGGTTTTCGGTGGACCCCATCTTCGACGTTGATCCTCGTTACATAGCAAAGAGAGGACCAGAAGAAGAAAGCTCCGAGACCGAACACTTTTGAAAAGACGTGTTCGAACTCGCCTGAAGCAGTGGAGTTTCCAGTGACTGCTGTCGAAGGTCAAGAAAGGCCCAGATATGATCAATACAGATCAGGCTCTCTGAAACCGCACGTCAAAGCATTTTTCGTTTTCAATTAATAAGCCGTACAAACTGTTGAACCTGTTCAAGTCATTTATGATGACCGTCCGGTAGAAGAAGGGATTTAAGCTTGCAGAGTTTGACGTGACAAGGAGTTTTTGGCATTCGGTGACCGTGTTATGCTACTAATCGGCGGCGAGTTACAGGTTCTCGCGGTATGAACAAGATCGGCACAAATCACCATTCGGGCATCCCTGTTATCGACGTAAATCCCCTTGTCGTCGGGACAGAAGCGCGGCGCGATGTCGCAGCTAAGATGGGACAAGCATGCCGCGAATGGGGGTTCTTTTACGTCGTCGGACATGGGGTCGATGAATATCTTCAGCGGCGGCTGGAGGAGCTTAGCAGAGATTTCTTCGCGCAAGATCTTGGGGCAAAGCTGCAAATAAGCATGTCGCGCGGAGGTAGGGCCTGGCGCGGATACTTTCCCATCGCGGGTGAGCTGACATCTGGCAAGCCCGACCTCAAGGAAGGAATCTATTTTGGAGCTGAGCTTGAACCTGATCACCCGCTTGTGAAGGCGGGCACCCCGATGCATGGCCCTAACCTTTTTCCGCCCGATATGTTGCAATTCCGAGAGATCGTGCTGGATTATATGACAGCAATGACACGGCTCGGACACCGCCTCATGGCCGGGATAGCGCTCAGCCTCGGTTTGGAAGAGTCTTACTTCGCTGACCGTTACACGTCCGATCCGCTAATATTGTTCCGAATCTTCAACTATCCACCAGCTCCTGCACTACCGGGCTTTGAAAAAAGCCAGGGAGTTGGAGAGCACACCGACTATGGGCTGCTCACTATCCTGCGGCAGGATATGTTGGGAGGGTTAGAAGTGAAGATAAAGTCCCGTTGGGTACCCGCTCCTCCATTACCTAACTCGTTTGTGTGCAACATAGGAGACATGCTCGACCGCATGACGGCAGGGCATTATCTTTCCACGCCTCACCGCGTGCGGAATCTGGCCGGGCATAATCGTTTATCGTTTGCATTCTTCTTCGATCCAAACTTTCACGCGGAAGTGAAGCCGATAAAGATCGATGAAGAATTGAGGGACAATAAAGATGAGCGCTGGGATCGTGCCAGCGTGCACGAATTTCGGGGCACGTACGGTGATTATCTTCTCACGAAAGTCTCCAAGGTATTTCCGCAATTACAGCGCCAGGTGTTGTAAGCATCCGCTCATTGACCGGAACGGTCCTCAACGCCATTAGAATCGCCGATGCAAGATCGCCGCGGTTTGTGCGCGGCTATAGGATCCGGTTGACTCACAGGAGTGAGTCGCGGAGCCCAGGGATCAAATCTCGCAACATCACATCAGCCTTTAAGAGTGTCTTAGATTTATACGGTTGACATCTTCGCTCAATTCGCTCTATGTTGAGCCGCTTCTTTAGAGTGACAATCTAACGCTGGGTCGTTTGATCCTGTCACATCATTGAGTCTCCCAGCCCGGCTCTTTTATTTTATAGGTTTATTGAACTCGCCACCTCGGAACGAGGAAAGGAGAAAGTCATGAAAAAACATCGTCTTATCGCTGTTGCAGCCATCGCTTTGCTGTTGCGGGCGGAAGTTTCACTGGCACAGCAAGAATCCCGCACAGACCGCGATACTTCGCGCGAGCAGCTCGGCAAGGTCGTGTTCCCGACCTCGTGCGATTCCAAGGTGCAGCCGCGCTTCGAGCGCGCGGTGGCACTGCTGCACTCGTTCTCGTGGCAGGAAGGTGAGAAGGCGTTTCGGGAGGTGCTAGAGGACGATCCTAATTGCGCGATCGCCACATGGGGCATCGCCGCTATTTTGATTGGAAATACCTTCGGCGTCGGACCAACGCCGGAAGAAGCGCAAAAAGCCAAGGAAGCCATTGCGCGCGGGCGCGCAATCGGCCCCAAAACCGAGCGCGAGCGATTCTACATCGAGGCAGTCGCGGAATACTATGACCAGTTCAATCAGCGTTCTCACGGCGCGCGCATGAAGTCCCTCGCCAACGCCTTCGAGATCGTGGCCAGGCGCTTCTCCGACGATGATGAGGCGCAGATTTTCTACGCGATCTATCTGACCGCCACGCAGCAGCCGACCGACAAGACCTTTTCGGCGGCCTTGAAAGCTGCCCAGATCCTCGAGGCCCAGTTCGTGAAACACCCCGAGCATCCGGGCGTGGCGCACTATCTCATTCACAGCTACGACTATCCCCCGATTGCCGAGAAGGGCCTGACGGCGGCAAAACGCTACGCCGAGATCGCGCCTTCGGCGCCGCACGCGCTGCACATGCCCTCGCACATCTTCACGCGCGTCGGGGCGTGGGAAGACTCGGTTGCAACCAACCGGCGTTCGGCTGCGGCGTCCAAGGCGGCCAACGAGCCTGGCTCCGGCCTGCATGCCATGGACTACATGGTTTACGCGTACATGCAGCTCGCCCGTGACAAGGAAGCGAGACTCGTCGTCGAGGAAGCTAAACGTGTCACGGTTCTCGGCTCCGCTCAGGGCGGACCCTATGCATTTGCGGCGATCCCCGCCCGGTACACGATCGAGCGAGGGGCTTGGAAAGATGCGATGCAACTTCAGCCGCGGTCGAGCCAATTTCCGTACACCGAGGCGATGACATACTTTGCCCGCGCTCTAGGCGGTGCACGCAGCGGCGACGCGGTTGCTGCCGAGAAGGATGTGCAGGAACTCGGCCGCATCGTGAACACGCTAAAGAACGCCAAGAACGATTACTGGGCAACCGAAGTGGAAGTGGAGCGCCTGAGCGCCGCCGCGTGGACCGCGTACGCAAAAGGCAACCGTGACGAAGCGCTGACGCTGATGCGCTCCGCTGCGGAGGTGGAGGAAAAAAGCGAGAAGAGCGCGGTCACTCCCGGCCGCATCGTGCCCGCTCGCGAACTGCTCGGCGAGATGCTGCTCGAAATGAAACGGCCGGCTGAAGCGCTGAAGGAGTTCGAAGCTTCCGAGAAACATGATCCGAGCCGTTTCCGCGGTCTCTACGGCGCGGGCCAAGCGGCAGCGCAAGCGGGCGATAGCGCCAAGGCGAAACGCTACTTCGCGCGGTTGATCGAGCTCGCCGGCAAGGGGGATTCACGGCCAGAACTCGATCTGGCCAAGGCGTATCTTGCGCGAAGTAATTGATGGTCCGTTGCGGGCGGACCCATGCTCAGGCTTTTACGACTCGACTTTGTTTCCGGTGGTCACTCTATTCACGTCGTCTGGCGTCGCGGAGTCGATCAGCCAATTCTTCGTAAACCTCTCGCCGGTGACCTATCGCGAAGATCCTGATGAGCCGTGCTTTGCGATCGACTTCATAGATGAGGCGAAATCGTCTGACTTTGTATTTCCACAGACCAGCTAACTCGCGAAGCAGTGGCTCGCCGGAGAATGGGTTTGAACTTAAAGAACGTACGGCCTGCTTGACGCTGCGTTTCAACTCCGGCGGGAAGTGGCGTATCAATTGCGCGACGTGCGGCGGGATGTCGGGCCGGTAGACGGCCATTACCGTTTCCGCTGCTTGCGCGCATGAAGAGGTTCGCCAAAGACGGCTTCGAAAGACATTCCTTGCTTACCCTTTGCATAAAAGCTTTTGCTCCGACGGATTTGCTTCATTAAATCCGGGTCGCTCAAGACCTCCAGGCTATCTTTTAAGCGTTCATATTCGTTGTAATTCACCAAGACCGCAGCGGGTTTTCCATTGCGTGTAACAACGATCTCTTCTTCTCGTTCCGCGACTCCGGACACGAGTTCCGGCAACCGTGTTTTAACTTCTGAAATCGGCATTGTCTTAGACATCGCTCTGCTTCCTCTGATAGACCACAATTCTGGTCGATTAAAGACTACCCTTTCGGCAGGCGCCGGTCAAACTAGGACCAGCCGGAAATGAGAAAAGCTTCAGGGCCAAGCTCATACATTTCATTGCCTCAACAGTGAGGATCTTGTTTGTCGTTGACGAAGCGCAGTGCAGATCCCACGTACTCAGCCGCTTTCGCTTCAGCTTGGTATTAAGGCAACTGGCGCAGCTGGTGCGCGGCTAGAGGATCCGGTTGAACCACAGGAGTGACAGCAACGCCGAAACCAGCGCAGTAACGGCCGCCGCTGCGGAAAACAGAGCGCTGATTTCCATGTCCTTTTTCTCCAACACCAGCCGGGCGTTCAGGGACTCGTAGACCTTTTTTAGATCCCTTGCGGTGCCCGCGTAAAAATACTCGCCGCGGGTCATGTTGGCGATCGCTTTGAGCGTCTCCTCATCGAGGCGCACACGCATGGACCAGCCTTCAAAGCCGAGGTTCTCTCCGCTTGTCGTGCCGATGCCCACAGTGAAGACACGCACGCCGCGGTCGGCGGCCATGCGGGCCGCCTCGATGGAGTCGGGACCGGTGGTCCTCTGGCCGTCCGAGAGCAAAATGATGGCGGCGGATGTGTAGGAGCCGGGCGGCACCGGCTTGAACGTTGGTTTCTCCGGTTTGAGAGCCTGATCGAGCGGGACGCCTCGCGCGGCATCACGCCCGTAAATCAACGAGCTCACATCGATGCCTGCCTCCGGGAAAATCGTCGCAAGGGAGACGATGATGCCGCTGCCAATCGCGGTGCCGCGTTGCAGCTGGAAGCGATCGATCGCCGCGAGGATGTCCTCGCGATTGTGGGTGGGCGGCTGCACGACCGACGCCGTTGCGGCGAAGGACACTACGCCGATAAGTACGCTCGAGGGCTGCTCGGCGACAAAGGCCTTGGCGGCAGCCTGCGCCGCGGAAATTCGATTCGGCTCCACGTCCGTGGCGCGCATGCTGCCGGAGACGTCCATAGCGAGGATGATGGTTTGGTGTTGGGACGGCAAGGTGACAACGGCGGCGGGGCGGGCAATCGCGACGATCATCGCGATGAGCGCAACCAGGAAAAGCAGCGGTGGAATGTGACGGCGGAATCTCTGGCCCGCGCCCATCGCCTCTTTCACCATGCTCAAGCTGGCATACCGAAGCGCGTCCTCCTTCTTCCGGCGGAGCAGGAAAAAGTATGCGGCAACGAGCGCCGGCACCATCAGGAGAAGCCAGAGCATCTCAGGCCATAGAAACTTCATGGCTTCCTCTCAGGTGCTGTGGCAGGCTTCCGCCCGCCGCCAACTGGCTGCGCCGCTTGCGCAGATCGGCGAACCGCAGAATGGCATCGACGAGATCATCGTGGGTGGACAACTCCAGCGCGTCCACGCCCGCCCGGCGGAAAGCCGACCGAAGCTCCTTCTCACGCCGCGCGGCCGCAGCCGCGAAGCGCTTCCTGAAAGCGCGATCGTGGGTGTCGACGAATAACTGTTCTCCGGTCTCGGCGTCCCGCATGAGGAGAAGCCCCAGGTCGGGCAATTCCATCTCCAACGGATCGTAGAGCCGCACCGCCACGATCTCATGGCGCTGCGCAAGATGGGCCAGCGGCTCGGCCCAGCCCGGCGTGCTAATGAAATCGGAGACGACGAAAACGAGGGATCGTCTTTGCATGACCCGAAAAGCAGTCTGCAGAAAATCGCGCAGGTTCGTCGCGGCCGAACGGGAACGCTCGGGCCGCGAAAGCATTCTGTGGAGGATGTGGAGCGCATGGCGCCGGCCGCTCCGCGCCGGAATCACCGTATCTACACTGTCACCATAGAACAGCGCTCCGACGCGATTGCCGTGACGGGTCAATAGCCGCGCCAGCACGGTGACGAATTCGGTCGTCACGAAACGCTTCTTGACATGGGAGCCGAAATCCACCGATGGGCTCAGGTCCAGCAGGAACCACGCCGTAACTTCTCGATCTTCATTGTACACCCTGACATAGGGTGTCAGGAGACGCGCGGTGACGTTCCAATCGATGTAACGGACATCGTCGTGATACTGGTACTCGCGCAGATCGGCCAGATCCAGGCCGAAACCGCGAAACAAAGTCTGGTAATCGCCATGAAGCAGCCCGTCCAGCCGGCGAATGACGGTCCACTCCAATCGCCGCAATATGGCTTCGGCCGCAGATGTACGTGCAGGCCGCTGAAAGAGATTCATAGGCTTCGTTGCGCTCAATCGCGGGCAACCACGGGGGTTGCCGCTACGTTGTCGTTGTTTTGGCAGCCGCCTCTACCCTGCCTGTAGGGGTAGGCCCCTGTGCCTACCCGCCTCCGCTTTGACATGGGTCTCCAGCGGCTTATCGGGAGCCGCTATGTGCTGCATGATCCGTTGAATCAGTTGATCTGCCGTCATTTCCTCGGCGAGAGCCTCATACGTCAGCACGAGCCGGTGCCGAAATACATCAGGCACCAGATCCGTCACGTCCGCGGGCAAGACGTAGGTGCGTCCACGCAGGAACGCCAGCGCCCGCGCGCCCTCGATCAGATGGATCGAGGCGCGAGGGCTTGCACCGAATGATACGTACTTCGCTAGGTCAGCGACACCGTAGCGATCCGGATCCCGCGTAGCCGAGGCAAGCCGCACCGCGTATTGCTTGAGCGACGGATCTACATATACGCTCTGGCACTCGCGCTGAAGCGCGCTCAGTTGCTCGGTCGTCGCCATGGCGACGACATCGTTCGGAAGGCCAGTGACCCTATCGACGATGACGAACTCCTCTTCCTCGGTTGGATAGCCGACCAGCACCTTCATCATGAAGCGGTCCACCTGCGCCTCCGGCAGCGGGTACGTTCCCTCCGTCTCGATGGGATTCTGCGTGGCCATCACCAGGAACGGCTCGGGGACCTGGTGGCTCTCCCCGGCGATCGTGACCTGGTGTTCCTGCATGACCTCGAGCAACGCGCTTTGCACTTTCGCCGGAGCCCGGTTGATCTCATCGGCAAGCAGAAGATTGGTGAAGACGGGACCCAATGAGGTGGTGAAGTCGCCGGTCTTCTGATTGTAGATGCGCGTTCCCACCAGATCCGCCGGGACGAGATCAGGCGTGAATTGAATTCTCTTGAACGACCCGCGGATGGTTCTGGCGAGCGTCTTGACAGTAAGGGTCTTGGCGAGCCCCGGGACGCCCTCGACGAGCAGGTGTCCCTGCGCCAGCACGGCCACCAGCACACGCTCCAGGAAATGATCCTGCCCGACGATGACCTTCTTCACCTCGTAGAGGATGCGCTCCATGAGTGAAGCAATTTCACTGGGGCTGGTTTCTCTGTTGTCCATGGAATTGTTTGCGCCAGTTAGGGTTCCAGTCGTTCAAAAAGTTCCACTCGTTCAAACCCCCTCCTGCATCCTCCCCCGCGTCGCGGTGGAGGAAATAGAGCCTGCCCCGGACTTTGATCCGGGGTGGGGGCTTAAGCGGCTTGAACAGCTTGAACGTTTTGAACTGCGGTTGCTACCACCCTGCCGCTCGACCGAAACTCTGTCGTAACTACTATTCGAAGCATGAATAATCATTAGAACGGCGGCACTCCCACGGCGGCGGCTGCATTCTCGATGGGAACCGCAAACCCAATGCCCACGAAGAAACCCTGCTCTGTCGGGTTCAGAATAGCGGTAACGATGCCGACGACCTCGCCCTCTGCGGTCACCAGCGGCCCGCCGGAGCTTCCGGGATTAACCGCGGCGTCGAACTGGATGAGATTCGTCAGCAGGCGCTTCCCTTCCGGGGAACGGAATTCGCGCCGCAAACCGGACACCACTCCCGCCGTCACTGAAGGACCGATGCCGAACGGAAAGCCCACGGCGAAGACTTGGTCGCCCAGTTTGAGGTCCGAGGTGGATCGCATGGTTGCCGCGAAAAGATCGTCGGGAATCGTCTGCGCCTGAAGCACGGCCAAATCGTGCTCCGGCCGCACGCCGGTGATCGTGGCATCGGACTGGAGCCCGTCGGCGAACACCACTTGCACCCGCTTGGCGCTGAGCACAACGTGGAGATTGGTAAGGATGATGCCTTTGTCGACGATGACGACCCCGGTGCCGACGCTCTTCTCTCTGTCCTCGCCGTCCTCGTCAGGTTCCAACCCACGCACGCGAACAATGGACGGTCGAATGACTTCGTACGCCTTCGCCGCGGGCGACGGAAGGGTGTTGGTCTCCAGGGTGTGAAGCACCGCGGCGCGGATATCTTCCTGGGTGATCTGGCGTGTCGAAGGCGTGATCGCCGCATAGATAAACAGCAGGAGCAGCGAAAATAGCCCAGCGGCTGCGACCCACAGGAGCCGTTCATGGCGCGTGTAGAAGTTTTGCCACGAAAAGCGGGGTTGTCGACTGGCGACTTGAGCGGAAGGACTTCCGTGCGCCTGATCGGGACTTTGGTCCGGATGGTTGGTCGGGGTTACCCGCCCGGTCATCGACGATCGGCTGGAGCTGTAGAGCGTTAGCCTTTTCATATGCGGCCCATCCGGTTCAACCGCCGTGGCTCATGCGGCTTACCCGCGAACGACTATTAACGCGAGAGAGCTATTCAAAATTCAGGTCCGAGGAAAAGCAAGAGAGACTAATTTATATTTATCCTACGGGCAGCTGATATAAAAGCCCCTTCCCCAGTTATGGGCAGCTGTCCGGCTTCGACGATTTGCCGGAACGTCAGTTGAAGGTGAACCCGCAGATCGGGGAGCCTTTCGCCCTTTCGCAATTAGCACACTGGCTTATGTTACACGGCAATTGCCTCTAACGTTTTCCCGCGCCGATGCATGCAATGGCCTCGATCTCGACCAGGATTTCCGGCGTCGCGAGGCTTCGGACCTCGACCAGCGTCGAGCAAGGAAAATCACCGGTGAAAAACTCCTGGCGCGCGCGCCATACTTCGGTGTTCTGTTTAATGTTGACGACGTAGATAGTCACCTTTACGACGTCCGACATGGCTCCGCCGGCCGCCTCGACGAGATGACGAATTTTCCCGAAGATGATTTTCGCCTGTTCGTACTCGTTGCGCCCTTCGATCGTGACTCCATCCGGAGCGCGGGAAACCGTGCCGGAGACAAACAACATGTCGCCGACACGGAGAGCGTTGGACCATCGTCCTGGCGGCGGTTCGGCAACGTGGGGACTGATAATTCTTTCGATATCCATCGTCAGCTCCTTCATCAAAGAAAAATTGGCCTAAATCGCTGTGATCCTCGTTTGAACGAGCAAGCCGATGGCAAAACCCGGCAGCAAGAGCATGATAATTCTTTTCACTCGATCCTCCGGTTCGAAGAATGATCGCTACTTCTTGGAATGTTGCCTCTCCTGGAGAATCATTGACAGGCCGCGAATCTTCCTAAGCTCTCACTGGAGTTAAAGTTACCTGCGATGCACGTTCTCAGCCGCGATATCGACCTTTGACAGCAGACTTTCTTGGACCATTCGATAATTACTCTCCGGATGATCGGGCGGCACGCAAAGTATTCCGCAGCCCGATGACTGAGATCCGCGAGGTCGCGGCAAACGACGATCTCCGCATCAGCCATGAGAACGAAACGCAGCGTAGTAGGCCGCGCCTTGCAGGGCGGTCTCTTGATTCAACACGACCTTTACCGGAATGGCGGAAAGAAAGTCGGCATAGCGCCCCTTATCGACGAAGGCGCGCATGAAGGCTCCACCCTTGAGCTTGTCGAGAATTTTTGGCGCGATGCCGCCGCCGACGTAGACACCGCCAACCGCCTTGCCCCTGAGCGCCAGATTGCCCGCCTCAGCGCCGTAAACCGAAGCGAACAGATCCAACGCTTTGACGCAGATTTCACTGTCGCCGGACAGGGCCGATTGCGTGATCACGGCGCTGGCGTCAACCGCCGCGGCGATTTTTTCTTTGAGCCAGCCGGGCTCCTCCAGCCCTCCGTCTTCTCTGAAAAAATCATAGATGTTGAAAAGCCCGGGGCCCGAAAGCACCCGTTCATAACTTGCATGGCCGAATTTTTTCAGCAGATACCGCAACAAACCAATCTCCGTGTCATTGCGCGGGGCGAAGTCGGCGTGGCCACCTTCCGACGCCGACGGATGATAGTCTCGGCCATCGTCGTAAAGATAGGCTTCTCCGAGGCCCGTTCCCGCCGCGATCAGCGTTTTGTTGCCGGGTCGCCGGATCGAACCTTCATTGAGGCTAATAACTTCAGCCGGTTCGAGCGTGAAAATCCCGTAGGCGGCGGCTTCAAGATCGTTCAGCAATGAAACTGCTTTGAACTTCAAGGTCGTCGCTAGTTTTTTGGCATCGACCAGCCACGGCAAATTGGTCGTCTTCACCTGTCCATCCACCACGGGACCGGCAATGCCGAAACAGGCGCCCTCAATGCTCGCTTTGCGATTGGCGAGAAATTTTTCCAGCATGGGCTCCAGTCCGGGAAATTTCTTGCTCGGAAAGAGTTCCCGGGCCTCGGCACGGAGTTTCCCTTCACGGCACGAAAAAAGCGCCAGATGGGTCTTGGTCCCGCCGATGTCGCCAGCAAGGATGAGGTTTTTGTCAGCCACTTTTGCGCTCGTCACGCTCTGGTCCGAAGCGAAACCGAATCACGGTCGGCGCCAACGTCGGCCGTCACGTTGCATGAATTCGTCCGCCTCCTTGGGTCCCCAACTTCCCGCCTCGTAATTGGGAAAATCTTTGGGTGCCGTGCGGCGCCAAGCCTGGATAATGGGGTCCATCAGAGACCATGCCGATTCCACCCAGTCATGGCGCGTAAACAGGGTCGAATCCCCTTCGATGCAATCTTCTAGCAGCGTCTCATACGCCTCCGGCGGAGCGCTGCCGAAGCCTTCTTCGTAATTAAAATCGAGGCTCAGCGGACTCACGCAGATATCCGGCCCGGGGGGTTTGACTTCAAACGTCAGCGAAATCCCCTCGTCGGGCTGAATCCGGACCACCAGCACGTTGGGGTTGACGTCATCCACCGCGCAGGAACGAAAGAGCAGCAGCGGCGGGCGCTTGAACTGAATGGCGATCTCGCTGACGCGCTTCGCCATGCGCTTGCCCGACCGCAGGTAGAACGGAACTCCCTCCCAGCGCCAGTTGTCGATAAAGAGCTTGATCGCAGCGTATGTTTCGGTGTTCGAACCGTTCGCGACTCCAGGCTCTTGTCGGTAACCCTTGACTTCGTTGCCGGCGAATTTTCCCGGACCGTATTGGCCGCGGACCGCGATCCGCGCGACGTCATCGACAAAAATCGGCCGGACCGAACGGAGCAATTTGCCTTTCTCGTCGCGCACGGCGTCCGCCGAGAACGCCACCGGCGGCTCCATGGCCGTAAGGCAAAACAGTTGCAGGAGATGATTCTGAAACATGTCGCGCACAACTCCCGCATCTTCGTAATAGCCACCGCGGTTTTCTACCCCGACGCTTTCGGCCGCGGTGATCTGGACGTGATCGACGTAGCGCCGGTTCCAGATCGGCTCGAACACCGCGTTGGCGAAACGGAAAACCATGATGTTCTGCACGGTTTCTTTGCCGAGGTAGTGATCGATGCGGTAGACCTGATTTTCGTCGAGGACTTCATGTACGCGCCGATTGAGCTCGCGCGCGGTCTCCAGATCGGTGCCGAAGGGCTTTTCGATGACCACCCGCGTCCGGCCGTCGCGGGCGTTTTCTTTAGCTGCCAGACCGATCGCGGCGAGCTGCTCGATCACGGGGGCGTAGAGATCCGGTGGCAAAGCCAGATAGAAGACCCGAATCGGCGGCACCCGGCTGCCGCGATCGAAGCCGCCGACAAAATCCTGCAGCTGTCTGTAGCCGTTGGATTCATCGTAGCTGCCGGGAATAAAATAGAGGTTGGCCGCGAAATCGTTCCACACGGATTCGTCCTTCAATCCGGTGCGGGAAAATTGGCTCACCGCCTCGCGCATCTTGCTGCGAAAGACTTCGTGGGTCATCTCGCTGCGCGCGTAGCCGATGACGGCGAAGCGCTCCGGCAGACGGCGCTCCAGCGCCAGGTTATAAAGGGCCGGAATCAGCTTCCGCCTGGTCAGATCGCCGGAAGCGCCGAAAATGGTGAGCACACAACCGTGCGGACGCTTGCCTTGACCCAACCCACCGGCACCATAGACATGCGGATCAACCGACATAGGGCACTACTCCTTTTTTACCGCGTGGCCACCGAACTCGTTGCGGAGCGCGGCGATTACTTTGGCCGAGAAGGAATCTTCCTGGCGTGAAGCGAAGCGGGCGAACAGCGAAAGCGTCAGCACCGAAGCGGGGACGTCGCGCTCGACGGCTTCCAAAACCGTCCAGCGCCCCTCCCCCGAGTCTTCGACATATCCCTTGATCGAAGCCAGCTCGGGATCTTTGTTGAACGCGCTTTCCGCGAGTTCGAGCAGCCACGAGCGCACCACGCTGCCCTGATCCCATAAATGGGCGATCTTGCCGAGGTCGAGATCGAAGCCCGAGGCTTTGAGCAGCTCAAAGCCTTCACCGTAGGCCTGCAGCATGCCGTACTCGATGCCATTGTGAATCATCTTTACGAAATGACCGGCGCCGCTGGGACCGACGTGAAGGTAGCCATCTTTGGGTGCCAGTGTTTTGAAAATCGGGTCGAGCCGCTCGACGACTTGTTTTTCGCCGCCGAGCATCATGCAGTAGCCGACTTTAAGACCCCAGATGCCGCCGCTTGTTCCGGCATCGACGAAATAAATGCCCTGCTGTTTCAGTTTCTCCGCCCGGCGAATGGAGTCTTTGTAATACGAATTGCCGCCATCGATGATCACGTCGCCTTTGGCTAACTGCGGCAGGAGCTGCTCGATGGTCTGATCAACCGGGTCACCCGACGGCACCATGAGCCAAGCCGCCCGCGGCTGAGACAGTTGTTGCACGAAATCCGCCAGCGAGCGTGAGCCCACCGCGCCCTTGTCCACGACTCGCTGAATCGCCTCGGGGCTTCGGTCATA
>VBKE01000113.1 GCA_005879605.1 Deltaproteobacteria bacterium | reverse complement strand
TTCCGGTTGCCTTTCCGGACCCGGGACGTGGCATGGTCATGAACGCGGATTTCGTGAAAGTTGTGGAGAGCCATTTCCCCAAAGACAAAAAGATCGTCGTTGGCTGTCAGGCGGGTCCGCGCTCCAAGGCCGCGGCAGGATTACTTCAACAGGCGGGCTATCAAGACGTCTCAAATATGGTCGGTGGATTCGGCGGAATGCGCGATCCCATGGGGACGGTCATCGCGCCGGGCTGGGCAAGTTTGGGCTTGCCCGTCAGCCAGGACAACGGCGAGGGCGTGAGCTATAAGTCGCTGGCGGCAAAAACTCGCTGAGGAACGGAAGTCAGAAGTCAGAGGTCGGACTCCAGACTCCCATCGACTTCTGACTTCTGATCTCTGACTTCTAATTTAGTTACATGAACGGCCGGCTCTACTTCAAACAGATCGAAATGGGTCCGATGCAGAACTTTGTCTATCTCATCGGCTCGACAGAGACACGCAAAGTTGCGGTGGTGGACGGCGCGTGGGGCATCGACGAGATCCTTCGCATTGCGACAAAGGACGAGGTTGAGATCACTCACGCTCTTGTCACTCACACGCATCCGGATCATGTGGGCGGTCGCTTCGCAGGTATGGAGATCGAGGGAGTAACGGAACTCCTCGGCAAATGCAAAGCAAAAGTCGTGGTGCACAAAGCCGAGGCGGAGTTTCTCAAGGCGCTCTCACCGTCTGACATCATCAAGGCCGAAAGTGGCGACAAGATCGACGTGGGTGGCGTCGAGATCCAATTGCTACATACGCCGGGACATACACCGGGGTCTCAATGTTTTTTGATCGACAACCGAATCGTCTCCGGCGATACGCTTTTTATCGGCTCGTGCGGGCGAGTGGATTTACCTGGAAGCAATCCCGAGCAGATGTATTACAGTCTGACGCAGAAGCTGATGGCGTTGCCGGATGACACCGTGCTTTTTCCCGGCCACAATTACTCAGACCAGCCTACCTCGACGATTGGGCAACAGAAGCAGAGTAATCCCTACTTTCAATTTCACTCGCTTAAACAGTTCCTGTCGGCGATGGGATACGGATAAGCGCTGCGCCGCGGAAAATCATGCTCCGCGGTTTCGAGTTAGCAGTTTCGAGTCTCGGGTTCCCCTCCCCAACTCGAAACCCACAACACGAGACTCGCTACCGCCTCGCGGCTACGGTTTCCCCACGTATTTGTTCGTCCAGAGAACGCCTTCATTCGCCGACGGGGTCTTCGACGGGTCTTTGATGATCCCCGCGCCGCTCGCGAAGTTGATGACCTTCTGCCATCCCTTAGAGTTCATATCTCCCCAGGCGGGCATGGCGTTCACGACCGTCGAGTAGGACAACTCAAACACCGCGTTGTCGAGTTTCTCGGGCGTGAACAAACGGTGGGCGCGGAGCGCCGATTTTGCGGCTTCGGGCTTTGAATGGAATAAAGCGCCGCCGCGCGAGATGGCGCGCGCCACGGCCGTGGCGATCTTCGGATTGGCCTCCACATAGTCGGGACGAACCATCAGGACCTCATAATGATAATCGGTCAATTCCGGGACCTCGCCCTTGCCCAACGGAATCAGCACGTAACCCTTCCCGCTGGGCTCAGTGACTTCCGCCGAAGGAGGTGAAAGCGCGTAGGCATCGATTACGTTGTTCATCAGCGCCGCCGGCAGCTCGGGCGCGCCGATGTAAACAAACTTGAGCTTCGTCGGATCGCCGCCGGCTTTGGCCACCAGGAAGCGGATGATCTGTTCGGAGGCCGCTCCCGCGCCGGTGGCGCCGAGGGTTCCCAACTGCGTCAAAGCTTTGAGCCGCGCCTCGATGGGGCTTTCGCGCGTGAGACCGAGTTTGTCGACAATCGCTTTTCGCAGCACCACGCTGAGGGTCATCGCCCGGTTATGCGCCTGGATCGCCATCGCCGGCGCTCCTTCGACCCGCGCCACGACGAGCCCTTCGGAAGTGGAGGCGCAAAAGTTGACCGAACGGCCAACGACAGCGTTCAGACAAACGGAACCGCTAGGGGCAGGCGTAATCTTGACCCGCACGCCTTCCGCTTCGAAGTATTTGAGTTGCTCGGCGACCCAGATCGCGCTAAAGGCAAGGTTCGGCACGGCCGTCATGAGGCTGACTTCGGGCAATTCCTTCTGCTGCGCTCGGGCTTGCGAGCGGCCGACAAACAAGAGGGCGAAACCTGCAATCAACACAATCGCGAACTTACGGGTTTTCATCAGACCTCCCCTGCCGATTTTGGATTTTCGATACTTCGACTACGCTCAGTACACGTTTTGGGGTTAGGGTTCAATCGGAAATCGGCAATCCGAAATTTTCAGCCTTGGATCGTTACATGTTCGCTGTGCGCTTGCCACTGAAGCGCTCTTCGCTCAATCAACTCCGCCACCTTATCCATCGCGATGACCATTAGCATGAGAACGATGATGCCGACAAACACGTCCGCTGTTCGAAAGAGCCCGGCTGCTTGGCGAATGAAATAGCCGACCCCTTCGGTCGCCGCGACGAATTCTCCGACAATGGCGCCGATGACGGAAAAAGGAATGCTGGTTCTGATGCCGGTAAAAACATATGGCGAAATCGCCGGCAGAATGACTTTGAAAGTGAGCTTCCAGCCCCGTGCGCCCATGAGCCGCGCCAGATCGACGTATTCCTGATCCAACTGTCGCATGCCCGCATAGGTGTTGAAGAAGTTTAGAAAAAAAGTCAACAGAAAGACGACGCCGACCTTGGACCAGATGCCGATGCCGAGCCAGACAATGAACAGCGGCGCCAGGGCCGTTCGCGGAATGCCGTTCAGCGCGATAATAATGGGCTCGAAGATTTCGGCCAGGAGCTGGCTGCGGCCAAACGCGTATCCGAGCGCGATCCCTAAAATCACGCCGGCGGGGAATCCGATCGCGATTTCTTGAAGCGTGACCCAGGAATGCTGGATCAAGTCGCCGGACCGGAAGCCGGCAATCATCGAAGCCAAGATGCGACTCGGGCTGCTGATGAGAAACGGCTCGATCCAGTTTCCAGAGGCAATCTCCCATGACAGCAAAAATCCGCCGATAATGGCGACGCGGAGAAACGCCACCCACACGCCGCGCTTCAAGAAGAGACCGCTTGCCGGCGCAGCGGCAAGCGAGGCGTCGGGTCTTGTTTGCTCCTGGCTCATGTCGCGGGTCATCGTGTCGATGTTAATGCTTGATGTTGAGCTCGTGGCGGAAAATATTCCACAGTCGGCCGTAGGCTTCGTCGAATCCCTCTTGCCGGTGAATTTCAAAGATATTGCGCGGCCGGCTCATGGGGACATTGATAACGTCTTTGATCTTGCCGGGACGGTGCGTCATCACTACGACCCGGTCAGCCAACGCGACCGCTTCTACCAGATCATGAGTCACGAAGACAATGGTCTGACGCTTTTGTTCCCAAATTTTCAAGAGCTCATCCTGCAGCACCATCCGGGTCTGGGCGTCCAGGGGACCAAACGGCTCGTCCATCAGGATCACCGGCGGCTCATAGGCGAGCGCGCGGATGATCGAAGCCCGCTTGCTCATCCCGCCCGAAAGCTGCGCGGGATAATATTTTTCAAAGCCCGCCAAGCCGGCAAGATTGATAAAGTGACGCACTTGATGGTCGCGTTTTTCTCGCGGATAGCGTTTGGAATCCAAGCCGAAGCCGACGTTTTCCTCGACCGTCAGCCATGGAAAGAGTTTACTTTCCTGGGGCACGTAACCCACTTTCGTGTTGAGTCCGCGTACTTCTTCGCCCTGATATAAAATCCGTCCAGACGACGGCAGAGAAAATCCCGCGACCAGCTTGAGCAACGTGGATTTGCCGCAACCGCTGGGTCCCACCACTGTAATGAACTCGCCATACGGAATCGTCAAACTTACGTCCTGGAGCGCGCCGATGGTTCCTTCGCTGGGGGTTCGAAAAAGTTTCGAAACGTCGTCAACCTGGATGACGGGCTTGTCCTGTGGCTGATTTTGGGCGCGCGTTTCAGTTGCCGTCATGGGTTCCAACATTTCAGATGGCTTTCTCCAGGTCAACAAGCCTGCTTCACTCGACACCGCTAGCGAAAGTTGCGTAGTCTATATCATATCTCCTACCCCTTTTCCTACTTCGCAAGAATCGCTTGGAACAGCTGCTTTGTCTTGCTTTTAATCGGCGCATTCGGGTAATGGTGACGTTTAGAAACTGACTCTTGGAGGATAGCGTGACGATTATCAGCGAGTCCGTCATCAAGAGCAACACGGGAAAGACTTTCCCGGTGAAAAAAGGTCAGGTCATTCGGGTCATAGGCGAATCCACGGCCGATTTCGTCGTATTCAATTTGCGCAACGTGAAAGAGCGCTTCGATCAAGCGCGAACCAAGGTCGATCAGGGGAAAATCTACGTGACCACGGGCGATCTGCTGATCTCCAAGTTCAATAACGTGATGATGACCATCGTTGCAGATACCTACAGAGGAACCCACGACATGGAAAAAGGAATGTGCAGCACGTCTTTTTACAAGAAGTGGGGTAATCAGATTTTCAAAATTTACGGCGGCGTGTGGAAGAGGTTGGGGAGAAAAAAAGGCGCGGCGCCGAAACATGGCTGCTGGGAGAACCTCGCCAAAGCGCTGAAGCCCTACGGCGTTCCCAAAGAAGACGTTCCTAGTCCGCTGAACATCTTTCAGACCATGGTGATCAATGCCAAGACCGGCAGCATGCGCTACGCGATGATTCGGCCCAGGCCCGGCGGCGACATGATCGATCTACGCGCTGAGATGGATTGTTTGGTCGGCATCAGCGCCTGCCCGGAAGGCGGGCGGGGGAAAGATCTGCGGGTGGCCATCTATAAGAAGTGAAGACGATCTTCTTTGCCGATCTTGCTGAACCAGCCGACCCTTCGGCTTCGCTCAGGACAGACTTGTCGAAGCAAGGGTGAACGGAGAGTTTTTCCACCGTCTATCAATACACCTCACTCCCGAGTGCCGACCATCGTGCCGCGGCAACGGCGCGCTCCGCAAAAGCACGCGTGAAAGCGCTTGGCTGCGGCCGTGTGCGGCTCTCCGAGCTGGAGATTGTAATCGTAGGTGAGCTCTTCGCCCGGGCGGATGTCGCGCCGGCTCTCGATAAAAATGCGCTCGTTTTCGTCCTCGATCTCGCAGTTCGGCGCGCATGAGTGATTGATCCAGCGTGCCGAGTTGCCTTTGTGAGTGGCATCGATAACAAGCCGATCGTTAACCTCGAAGAGCATGGTGTGCGGGGAGTTCTCATGCGCTTCGGAATAGCGTTCGTCGGCTTCCTCCTGTGAAATCCGCTCCCCCTTATATTCAACGATTCGAGTGTGTTTCGGGATGGAGGTGAGCGCGAAAACCCCGCGACCATGGATGGGAGATTTGCGAGTGACAAAACGACGGCGAACTTTCCTCATTTATTTTGCATAGCTCATGAAACGACGGGAATCAATGAAAAGGATGGGTCAGCCCAACCCCATCACTCCAATACTCCAACACTCCATTTTGTCCACGATTTCTGCTGTTGCCAGGCAGAATTGAATGTAGTTATAAGTTCGTGAGCTGTAAGAATCGAGCGTTGACCACTGCTCGGCAGCGAGGTGTTTCATTATGGCGATCAGGACAGGGGCGGATTACGTCAAAACCCTACGCGACGGCCGCGAGGTATGGCATAGAGGACGTCGGATCGAATACGCAACCACACATGCGGGCTTCACCGGGAGGGGGATAGAATCATGTCCAAGAGAAGGTTGACTCTTTGTTTCGTTATCTTTTTCGCTCATGCGACGGCCACGGCGGCCCAAGAACTCAAGAAAGTCCGGATAGGCTATCCGTCCCTGGGCTTCAGGCAGGGCCATATCTGGGTGGCTAAGGACCAGGGGCTATTTCGAAAGTATGGACTCGACGTCGAACCGATTTTTCTGCGCGGCGGACAGCTGGCGATTCAGGCGTTGGCCGCGGGCGATCCGCCGATCATGAGCATCGGCCAGGTCGTACAGGCAAACTTGTCGGGCTTTGACCTTGCGCTGGTTGCGGGAGTGGAACGTTTCTATGATTCCACGATATTCGCCCGTCCCGGAATCACTCGCTTGGAGCAGTTGAAGGGAAAAAGATTAGGCATCAGCGGCTATGGAGCCGCGACGCACTTCGCGGCGCTGATCGTTGCCAAACATCTAAATCTCGATCCCAACAAAGACATGACCCTCGTGCCCGGCGGTCCTGACGCCGAGCGAGTCGCCGCTCTCTCTGCGGGAAAGATCGACGCCTCGGTTTTCAATTCGTCCACGGTCCCCGTGGCGAAGAGGATGGGTTTTATTGAGCTTGTCTATCTTCCAGACCTGGGCGTTGAAGTTCAGGGGAACGGTCTTGCCACTACGCGCGCGTACATCAAAAGCAATCGAGATACCGTAAAGAGTGCGCTCAAAGGATACGTCGAAGCCATACACTTTATTTTCAATAACAAGCCGGCGACTGAGACAATCTTTGCCAAATATATGCGGACTGACGATCCCGAAGTGCTCGAACAGTCCTATCAGGTGTACGTAAAAACGACGCCCAAGAAACCCTATCCAACCATGAAGGGACTCCAGTTTCTCTTGGACGCGCTGGCGCCCCAGATGCCGCAGGCGAAGAATGCCAAGCCGGAACAGTTTGTCGATCTCAGTTTTCTTCAGGAACTCGAAAAGGAGGGTTTCTTCAACGAGATGGCGAAGAAATATCCATCGAAATGAGTTGAGGCTTAACAGAGATCATAAACTTCCGTGCTCGATCATGACTTGTCGCCATCTTCAGCCAAACCTCTACCGGTTTTGCTCTAACTCGCGTTTTGCCCGCTCCGCGAAGCTCCAATCGCGAACCATGTCCAAAGAGACGGAACTTTTGGACTTGGTCTCCGCGAGAGTTTGATCCACCAGCAATTTGAGAACCGCATCGGACGTGGTGCCGTTGTTCAAGAGAGTAGCGGCGGATTTCAAACCCGCCCCTATCGCTCGTCTTCTTTCGTCACATGCGGGCCGCCGAACCCCTCGGAACGATTGCCCACGAGCACTAGAGGTTCGCTTCCGACGTTCGTAATCTGGTAATAATCTTTGGCGTCGAAAAAGACGATTTCATTTTTTTCGATGATTCGCTCCTCGCCTTTCAATCCTTTAACCGAGGCTTTCCCTTGGAGCACCAAGAATGTTTCGGGGGACATGTGATAGTGCATGTCCGTGTGCTCGCCGGAACGGAAATAAATGATCCAGGAGCGAAAGACCTCGTTGCCAAACAGCGGGACAAATCTCTTGTTGTCGTTTTTCGCCGTGTTCATGGTGTCATTGAGATTGGCAAATTCCATAAGTTCCTCCTTTTGAGGCCCTTATACTCCGGCGTGAATGTTCCGACAAGAAGTGATTAACGCCGCTCTAGTGGGCGGTAACAAGTTGACTCGCTCGTGCGATGGAGAATGCCCTTCGACAAGCTCAGGGCGAACGGACAAGGAAATCCGCTCGTGGTGAGCCCCGTCAAACCATGAACGGCAGACGCTAGCTTACTGTTACTCCGCCAGTCAGCGTTTGGTGTGACAGCGAGTAACCGGTTTCATCCGCTCACGATGCTGGTCAAAAACTTCGAATCTCTGCTATGTTCTCGTGAGCCGGCGATACAAACGATTCAATGGAGGGTAAGCGTGTTCAAAAATTTATTGACTATTTGCCTCCTAATATCATTGTGCGCCAACGATGCCGCTCAGGAGCTAAAAAAAATCAGCCTCGGTTATCCTTCCTTGGCTTTCACCCAGAGCCATATCTGGGTTGCCAAAGAAGAAGGCTTGTTCAAAAAGTATGGTTTGGATGTCGATCCCATCTTTCTGCGCGGAGGACAAGTTGCGACTCAAGCTTTGGCCGCGGGCGAGCCGCCCATCGTCAACGTCGGCACGGTTATTCAAGCCAACCTGTCGGGCTACAACTTGGTGCTCGTAGCGGCCATAGAGACTAGGTACTATTTTCTCGTCTTTGTCCGCCCCGATATCAGCCGGTTGGAACAGTTAAAGGGAAAAAAGTTGGGCATCAGCGGATTCGGATCCAACACACACTACGCGGCGCTTATCCTTCTTAAGCATCTCAACCTGGAACCCAACAAAGATGTAGCGCTCCTCCCGGGAGGTCCGGATGCCGAACGCCTCGGCGCCATGGTCGCCGGAAAAATCGATGCAACACTCTTCAATTTGTCGTCCGCCCCGGTTGCAAGAAAAATGGGTTTTACGGACCTTCTCCAGATTGCAGACTTAGGAGTCGAAGTCCAGGGTAACGGCCTCGCCACATCACGCGCCTACATCAAGACCAATCGCGAGATCGTGAAAGCTGCGCTGAAAGGATACATCGAGGGTATCCATTTTATCCACGCGAACAAACAAGCATCCCAGAAAGTCTTCGCCAAATACATGCGCACCAACGATCCCGAGGTGCTCGAAGCCTCTTACGAGAATTACGTGAAGACGATTCCTAAAAAGCCTTTCTTCACTCTCAAAGGCATTCAGTTCATCCTCGACATGCTGGCGCCGCAGATGCCGCAGGCGAAGAGGGCCGAACCTGAGCAGTTTGTCGACGGCAGCTTTCTTCAGGAACTGGACAAAGAGAACTTCTTCAACGAGATGGCGAGACGGTATCCGTCAAAGTGAGTCGATTCTCAGGGGAGTCGTCTCACAATAGATTTTAGAAGAAGTCGTTAATGATCCGTCACCCGCTGCCAATCGAGGTCGAATCGCGCTAAGTATTTGCGTAGCCGATCGGCATCGTTCGTGGTGGTTTTCCGATCTCTCGAAGTTCCGAAAAGCTTGCGCCCTGCATCCGAGAGACTTCTACAGTCGCGGCAAATTTGGATGACGCCACGTAGCTGAATGCGATCGAAGAGATCCAATTCTTCCCAACGTTTTTCTCCCAGAATCTGCCGAATATTCTCGTCCTCCCCCATCTGTGTCGAGCTCTGCCACCCGCGCCGGAGCCGGCCAATCTCTTCGTCGACAATCTCGACCGAAATGCGTCCGCCAATCGCCAAGGTGGCCATGCGGACGACAGCAGCATTGAGATCTCTGAAGTTGCCGCTCCACTTTCCATCGGACGACATCGCAAAGTGGAGGAAGCGTTCGCGCGCCTCCTTGTTGAACGTCACTTGCGTTCCCATGCGCTGCGCGAACTGATCCAATTCATACTGGAGATTGGGCTCAATATCTTCGGCCCGTTGCCGCAAGCCAGGGAGATGGAAGGTCCATAGATTGATCCGCGCGAGCAGATCTTCGCGAAAGGTGCGTTCTGCCACTCTTTGCTGCAGGTCACAGTTGGTTCCGGCGATGAGCTGGAAGTCGCTGTGCGCCTCACTATCGGCGCCCAACGGTAGAAAGCTTTTTTCTTCTAGTGCGCGCAGTAACATGGCTTGTTCGTCCAAACCCAAGGTGCCGATCTCATCGAGAAACAAAACTCCTTCACTTGCGGTCAGCAGGAGACCCGGGCGATCGCGATGGGCGCCGGTGAACGCCCCTTTTATATGCCCGAAAAGTGTCGACATAGCATTCTCACCGCGGAGGGTCGCGCAGTTTACCTCAACGAATGATCCCTTAATCTGATGCCGGTTTTTTTTGAGCTCGTAGATCCGCTTCGCCAGCCGGGACTTTCCAGCGCCGGTCGGTCCCATCAGGAGAACCGGATCGCGCGAGCGAACGGCGACCTGCTCGATCCGCTCGACCAATTGATTGAACTCTTGATTCCGGGTTGGGATCCCCGACTTGAGAAAGGACAGCGCTTCCTTATGTTCCTGCTGAAAGCGCGATGCCAATTTGTCGTACTTGGAGAGGTCGAGATCGATGATTTCGTACGTGCCGTTTGCGCGTGAACGTTGGCGGTTGGGCGGCGAAGTCTGAATCAGCTTCGCGGGAAAGTAGCGCGCCTCGGTGAGGAGAAATAGACAAATTTGCGCGATGTGCGTGCCGACCGTGATGTGGATCAGATATTCCTCCTGATCGACATCGAAAGGATATTGCCTGGCAAACTGGTAGAGCGATCCATACACTTTTTCCAGGTCCCAGGGATTCTCGAATGACACGACATGCGGACGCACTGTTGTCTCCGGTGAGATAGAGCGAACGTCTTCCGTGATGACTTGCGCCAAGGAAGTGAATTTCAGATCGTGCAGCAATTCCAGTCGATCCACGACCAAAGTTTCTTGTTGGCAAAGCGAAACGGTGGGCCGCCATCTTTCCCATCGCTCCGGGCCGCGCCCTGTGTCCAAGGTAGTTCCCAGAAGCCCGATCACTACGACTCGTTTTTCATTCATATCTATTGAGCTACAAACCTAGCTTATATTCTAATTTCCCTAAATTATCCAGCTATTCCACCCCGGCGGATTTCGCCTCTTTCTCATTCAAAATTAGTTAGTTTTGTCGCGTGCCCAAGGGTCTTTCGTTCTTGGCACCGAGCATGCTCTATCCGGAGCACAGACGAGCTAATGAGAAGGAGATGGCTCCGATGGCAAACAAGAACCTCTTCACATCACTGGTTGGCAAGCTGATTCCGCCAACGGATGCAATTAACGAGGAACAGGCTCCCGCTTATGCATTCTCGGCCAAACACAAACTGGCCCAATACGCTGCGACTGGCTGTCTGAACTCGACGTTCTATGCATCGGGTAAGGATCAGTTCGACCAAGTCATGGCGTTGTGCGCTGTCGTCGAGCCGGAATTTATCGCTAAGACTGCCGTGTACTGCCGGGAGAAGGGTTTTATGAAAGATATGCCGGCACTGCTCTGCGCTGCGCTGTCCACGCGTGACTTCGCGCTGTTGGCGGCGATCTTCCACCGTGTGATCGACAACGTGAAGATGCTCAGAAACTTCGTGCAGATCATGCGTTCCGGCGCTGTGGGACGAAAATCGCTGGGATCTGCTCCGAAGCGGCTGGTGCAGAGCTAGTTTGACCGGCAGGATGAAGCGGATCTTTTCCGCGCCGCCATCGGGCAGGACCCGTCGCTCGAAGATGTCATCAAGATGGTCCACCCGAAGCCGAAGACAATTGGGCAAGAGGCTTTCTACGGTTACTTGCTGGACCGTCCGCATGACGCAGAGTGCTTGCCTGCGGTGGTCCGGCAGTATGAGGCCTTCAAGAAAGGTGAATCGCCGGAGGTTCCAGACGTTCCATTTTTGAAGCTGACGGCTTTGAATCTGAGCGAAGAGGCCTGGGCGAAGATCGCGGCGCGCGCCTCCTGGCAAACGACCCGGATGAACCTGAACACCTTTGCGCGGCATGGCGTGTTTACTCGACCGCATCTCGTGCAGGCGATTGCGAATCGGCTGCGGAATCCGGAAGCGATTAGCAAGGCAAGAGTGTTCCCTTATCAACTCATGGCGGCATACGCGATGGCCGATAGCGCAATCCCGGGCGAGGTTCGGGAAGCGTTGCAGGATGCGATGGAAATTGCGATTCGGAACGTACCGGCGCTCACTGGCAAGATCTATGTTTGTCCGGACGTATCCGGCTCGATGTCGGCGCCCGTCACCGGGTACCGAAAGGGAGCGACCAGCGCTGTACGGTGTATTGATGTGGCAGCGCTGGTCGCGGCGGCGATGGTTCGTAAAAACGGCTCCGCTGAAGTGCTTCCGTTCGAGCAAAACGTCATGAACGTCACGTTGAATCCGCGCGACAGTATCATGACGAACGCCGCGAAGCTCGCTGCCATTGGCGGGGGTGGAACCAATTGCAGCGCGCCATTGGCATTGTTGAACGCACGAAAGGCCGCTGGCGATCTGGTGATTTTCATCTCGGATAACGAGTCTTGGGTGGACACCGGGCAAGCTCGTGGGACTGTGACCATGACAGAATGGCAGCGGTTCAAGAGCCGGAACGCTAATGCGAAGTTGGTGTGTATTGACGTTCAGCCTTACGGCACCACTCAGGCGAAGGAGCGGGCCGACATCCTTAACGTAGGCGGATTCTCCGACGCCGTGTTCGATGTGATCGCGCAGTTTCAGACCGCCTCGCTGCAACAAGATCACTGGATCGGCGAAATTGAGGCTGTAACTTTGAATTAGTCATCAACCGCCGGGGCCGAATGCACTCGGGACTACATGCGCCAAATGTCAGGTCTCGATAATTCCTCGTCGGCCCCGGCTGAAACCATGAGAAGCGTAAACATGACACCACGATGGCGAATGCATGTGGGACTACACGGTTGCCTCGGGGGTCGAACCCCAACTCAGGAAACTGAGGGCGTCGTCTCACAAAATGTTGTCGCCATCGCTTTTAATAACGATGTGGCGAATGCCGGAGGAACTACATGGGTCCCGGGTTCGAATCCCGGTGGCTCCGCCATACGGGGTCATAGCTCAGCGGTAGAGCAATGTTTCCCCAACTTTTGTCGCCGCATCGGTGTGAAAGATGAGCAGAAGGTATTTCAGATAGACAACTTATGCTACGATTCCCAGGCGGCGAATGCCGGAGGAACTACATGAACTTGATGGTCTCCGGGTGCAAGTCCCGGAGCGCGGGTGACCGCGCTAGCTCAGGACAGAGCATCGAGCAAAACGTTTCTTCACCCTTTGTCGCCGCCGTTTAGAAAAGGAGATTTCATCATGACCGACTCAACCTATAACGTAATCCAACCTGAAACAGGTGTACCGATCAAAGCGTGGACAAAGGGCGTCGCAATCGAAGCGGGAGCGGAAAAGCAACTCCGCAACGTTGCTTCTATGACATTTATTTACAAGTGGGTCGCCGCAATGCCCGATGTGCATTGGGGAATCGGCGCTACAGTAGGAAGCGTGATTCCCACAAAGGGCGCAATTATCCCTGCGGCCGTCGGCGTGGACATCGGTTGCGGCATGATCGCGGTGCAAACCACGCTCACGGCGAATCATTTGCCGGACAATTTGAAATCGCTTCGCACGGCGATCGAAAAGGCAGTGCCACATGGGCGGACGGACAACGGTAAAAAAACCGACCGCGGCGCTTGGCACGACATTCCGGAACACCATTTATCGGAATGGGAGCGCTTGAAGCCGCGCTATGACCTGATCCAGTCAAAGCACCCGAGGCTGGGCCGAGGGAATGACGTGAACCATCTTGGCACCCTAGGGACGGGAAACCACTTCATCGAAATTTGCCTCGACACGAACGACAGCGTTTGGTTCATGCTGCATAGTGGATCGAGGGGCGTGGGAAATCGGATCGGAACTTTTTTCATCGAACTGGCGAGGCAAGATATGCGCAAATGGATGATCAACCTTCCGGACAAGGATTTGGCCTATCTGCCGGAAGGGACCGACCACTTTAACGATTACATCAAAGCGGTTCATTGGGCGCAGGACTTCGCGATGACCAACCGCACGCTCATGATGGAGAACCTTATCCGCGCGCTCAAGGCTACCGGGGAATTGCCTGAGTTTGAAATCACCGAAGAAGTGGTGAACTGCCATCACAACTATGTGGCCGTTGAAGAACATTATGGAGAGAAAGTTTTCGTGACGCGCAAAGGCGCCGTACGCGCGGGTAAAGGCGACATGGGCATCATTCCCGGCAGCATGGGCGCGCGATCGTATATCGTACGCGGGCTTGGCAACGACGAGAGTTTCCATAGCTGCAGCCACGGCGCAGGCCGGGCAATGTCCCGGGCCGAGGCGAAGCGACGTTTCACGCTAGAAGATCACGCGAAGGCAACAGCCGGGGTCGAGTGCCGCAAGGATGCCGACGTGATTGACGAAACACCGGGCGCGTATAAGCCGATCGATGATGTAATGAACGCGCAAAAGGATTTGGTTGAGATCGTACACACGCTTCGCCAAGTGGTTTGTGTAAAGGGCTGAAGAGATGATCACCATTGACGGTTCACACAACGAAGGCGGCGGACAGATACTGCGGACCGCACTGACACTGAGTC
>VBKE01000366.1 GCA_005879605.1 Deltaproteobacteria bacterium | reverse complement strand
CTAGCCAGTCAAACTGTCAGCCTAGCGCTCCAGTTCTCGCAACGTTCTTTCCAGTCTATGATTTTGCACGACACATAGTCGCCGACACGACTGGCATATCCTTGCTGGTCCCTATGACAGTTGACGTCCACGACTTCACACCCGACGCCTGTTCCATCCAGCAGGTAGCCTCCGCAAGAGTACTGATTTACAGCGGCGCAGGGCTAGAACCATGGATCAGTCAGATAGCTACAGCGGCGCACAACTCGAACCTGATTCTGGTAGACTCAAGCCAAGGAATAACGACGATCAACGTTCCTCCAGAATGGCAGGCCGACGGGAGAGTCGTCGATCCCCACATCTGGTTGGACCCAGTAATCGCGAAACAACAAGTAAACAATATTCTTCAGGGCCTGATTAGGGCCTACCCGTCTAACAATGACGCCTTCACTGCAAACACCAAGTCCTACGACCAACAACTAGATTATCTCAACTCGGCAATCATGAACGCCACAAACTTCCACGTCATCAAGACTCGGTACTTCGTCACATTCCACACAGCATTCGCGTACTTCGCGCAACGGTACAACCTCACACAGATTCCAGTCTTTGGACCATTCGAAGACTCTCCAACCGCTCAGGACATACAGAATGTCACCAGCGCGATTCAGTCCTACAAGTTATGCTACGTGGGTTACGAATCGCTAGAGAACCCAGCTATTCCACAAGCGATCGCAGCGAACACTCACGCTACTTTAGTCCACATGGACCCTATTGAGGGATTGACAATAGCCGAACAGGCCGCTGGAAAGACCTACATTGACCTGATGTACGAGGACCTCAACAATATTACGTTGGCGTTAGACACTGTCGGATGCTAGTCTCCAGAGGAACGCGACAGTCGCGCTGTCCGATGTCGCCGTCCAGTATCCCAACGGAGTCGTTGCCCTAGATAAGATCAATCTAGAGATTTTCGATAAAGACCTTATCGGCCTAATAGGACCTAATGGGGCTGGAAAATCCACACTTCTGAGCGTCGTCCTCGGACTGATCAAGCCAACCCGTGGGACGGTGAGGCTATTTGGCGATCCGGTCTCGCCTGAAAACCTTAGGCGTGTGGGGTATGTTCCACAGAAAGCCCAAGCCATGGATGTCAATTTCCCGGCAACTGTTTTTGAAATTGTTCTAATGGGGCGGATCCCTCAGGTCGGCATGGTTCACCGACTCCACCGGAAGGATCGTGAAAAGGTCGGACAAGTCCTACAAACATTGGCAATCAGTGACCTGAAAGATCGAAAGATAGGCCAGCTTTCTGGAGGCCAGCAACAGCGGGTTTTCGTCGCCAAGGCCGTAGTGGGGGATCCGAAGCTGCTGATACTAGACGAACCAACTAGCGGCGTGGACGCTCAATCCAAAAACGAGTTCTACACGATGCTCGAAAAGCTCAACCGCGACATGGGAATTACCATCATTCTGTCGTCCCACGATATCGCGACAGTGACGAAGCTAGCAAACAGAGTCGCATGCATCAACACCTCACTATTTTTCTGCGGATCGACTTCTGAATTTGCCTCTAGTCCTGTAATCTCGAACGTCTATGGTTATCCCGTGGAGTTGATGCATCATACCCACCACCCTTGATCTATTCCTTTCACTTCTCGCTGCACGCTTTGTCCAGTATGCGTTTGTAATGGGAGTCATTATCGGGATCCTCAGCTCGATACTCAGCATTTTCATCGTGCTCAAGAGACTGTCACTGATTGGCGATGGTCTCTCTCACACCGCGTTTGGCGGATTGTCGCTTGGCTATTTCCTTAACATCGCATACTTCGTCGACATCGCGCCTATATGGGCCGGAACTATTGTGGTCGTTCTTGGTTCTGTCGGAATAACTAAGGCGATCCGATCAACAAAGATTTCGGGGGACGCGGCCGTCGCTCTGTTCCTCCAGCTCGGCCTCGCGTCGGGTATCATGCTGCTTAGCATTTCGCGGGGGTTCGGGTTCAACATAGAAACACTGCTCTTCGGTGACATACTGCTTGTCAACCTAGACCAAATTTACGTGGCGCTCGGAGTCCTAGCAGCTACCCTAGCTTTAGTCTTCGTATTCTACAAGGAACTCGTCTACACAACTTTTGACGAGATCCAAGCGAGAGCATCGGGGATAAGGACCTGGATTTTCGATTACATGATAAGCATAGTTGCAGGTATCGCTGTGATAGCCTCGATTCCAATAGTCGGGGTCCTCGTCATCTCAGCTTTGCTTGTTCTACCTGCCCTGACCAGCATTCAGATAGCGAGATCGTTCAAGCAGACGGTGATACTATCCCCCATCTTCGGACTCATAAGCGTCGTTCTCGGGCTTTTGTTGTCTCTAGTAATATATTCGGCTGCAGGAGCAACGATTGTTGTTGTCGGACTCTCGATATTCGCAATTGTTGTTGGGCTGAACAAATTCAAGAGTGCCACGATTTCCCGCACGAACAAGGGGGCTCCACAATAGTTTGGTGGAAGCCAATGAGGGCGGCGATGGAACCCCAGCTAATGAGATGCACTGTTTTAACCGAAGCCTGATAGGGATGATCGTATGGCAATAGTGAGCCTGTCATTTCCTGATCAGATAATCAAGGAGCTCGACCGGATCCAAGACACAGGTGGCTTCACGGGAAGATCAGAGCTGGTTAGAGCCGCAATACGACTCTTGATTGATGATAGGAAGGAGAAAGATTCTCTGCTAGGCCGCGTGAACGCGGTCGTTGTAGTCACTCATGACGAGTCGAACGAAGCGCCAATTACGAAATTGAAGCACGAATTTGAAGATATTGTGAAGACGCACATCCATAACAAGATCAGCCATGGAAACTGCGTAGAATTATTCCTGGTTGAGGGTGAGGGGAAGAAGGTTGCGAGCATGACGAAGGCTTTTCAGAGGGAAGAGAAGATGAAAAGCGTGAAACTGATCGTGATATAGGACACCGGCATGACTAGGCTTAAGCACCTAGGAGAATAGTTCCTGATTCTAAAGAGAGAGTCAAATGATCAAGGGAATGCATGGCTTGTTCTACACGCCGAATCCGGAGGAAGTACGGGCGTTCATTCGTGAAAAACTGGGTCTTGTGCATAATGACATAGGCGAAGGCTGGCTTATCTTCGACTTGCCAGAGGCCGATCTGGGGGTTCATCCTTCTAACAAGTCGTTCCACTCGATCTCTTTCTACTGCGACGACATTCGCCAGACTGTTGAGGCTTTGAAATCACGTGGGGTCGAATTTTCTTCAGGCATCACTGATGAAGGATGGGGACTGCTAACCCACTTCCGCATGCCGGGAAACCTAGAGGTCGAACTTTACCAGCCAAAATATGAGAAGCACTCAACTCGAAAAACGCCGAAAGCGCAAGGCCCTCCCAGACATCGGCCAAAGAAAAGAAAGACGAGCAGGTAATTGCTCTAACCTCTGGGCGCAGGCATCTGAATCCGCCGTCTAGGCCCGCATGAATCGAAGACTAAGAGGTTCCGATTGGCCATTTAACGCGCCTGACCTGAATGTTAGACGACGGCCATTCACTAGTTCGGGTGAGGAGTCTAGGACCCGTACAGTCTGCTTCGTCCCATCAGGTCGGTGAGGATGGGCATCAGGTCTAAACCACGTATTCGTCCGAGGTTTCCGCGGCTGGCGCTCGCCTCGCTGAGTTTGAGAACCCTGCTCGCTGGAACGTCTGGTCCTCCGATTACTACTGGGACGGGATCGCCGGTGTGGAATCCGTATCCAACGGGTGTCGCGTGGTCGGATGTGAGTGCGACATAGTTGGCTCCGATATCTACCTCATCGATAACGTGTCCCACTAGGGTGTCGACCTCCTCGAGGGCTCGGACTTTGCCCTTGAAGTCAGCGTCGTGGCCGGCGATGTCTGGGGCTTTGACGTGTACGACTACGAAGTTCTTGTCCTTGGCTCCCTCGATTACGGCCTTCGCCTTTGCCTCGTAGTCCGTCTTAATGCTCCCTGTAGCTCCTCTAACGTCGATCACGTCGATGCTCGCGGCACTCGCTATACCCTTCACTAGGGCTGTTCCGGAGATACATGCTCCTCGAAGATCGAACATTGACTTGAAGCTTGGTAGCGAAGGACGCGTCCCCGCGCCTCTTGTCAATATGATATTCGCAGGTTTCTCGCCATCATTTGCGCGTTCCTGATTGAGAGGATGCTCTCTCAGAGCCTCATGTGATCTCTTCACAAACTCGTTTACGGCGGCCGACGTCCTCTTCGCCTCCTCCGAGCCGTCGGTAGCTCTGGATATAACGAGTTTCAACCCTTCTTCCAGAGGATCAGTATCTGTCACATTCTTCGACAGTTTCTCTCCTCTGAGAACTAGTACTGCTCTGTGGTCGACGGTTGGTTTGAAGATCGTCCTGATTCCTGGAACGCTTTCGACCTTGATCTCGCTGACAGATTTTGCGAGTTTCGACGCACCCTTGCGGATTCTTCCCGCGCGTCTATCCTCGACACGGAAGTCGTCGTCTACAGTTGCGAAGTTGACTCTGAAAGCAATGTCGTTGGGTCCCAAGTCTATGCCAGCGCCGAGCGCCTCGAGTGGTCCTCGACCGGTGTAGTATTTGGCCGGGTCATAGCCGAAGAGTGCTAGATTCGCAACGTCGCTACCGGGTCTTACGCCTGGAGAAATCGGATCTAGTAAACCCACTAGGCCGCCCTTTGCGAGTCGGTCCATGTTGGGAGTGTTTGCGTATTCTAGGGGTGTCTTGTAGTCGTGGTCGATGAGTGGTCTATCGCCCATTCCGTCGACGACGATCAGTACTGCTCTCTTGTCAGCCATATCTGAAACCGCGTAGCTGACATTTTTACGGTAATAGGGTTAAAACGCTTTCCCATGAATCCCACAAGCGTGAAGAAATTGATTTCTGCCACACTGCACAATTCGGCCAGAATTTCCGCAATCGCCTAACCTGACAATCTGCTTCTTTGCAGATATAAGAAAATGTCAATCCTAGCGCGCGATCATGACCAGGAATGTCTTGAATAAATCAAAGCGAGCAGCGAAGTCAGCCTCTCGCAGAAATTCGTCTATCTGCGCTTGCAATTCCTAGAAATCGTCTTGATTGATGCCTGAAGTCACGAGTTTCAGCTATGATTGAAATCTCTACACAAAGATAGATGAGGCGTCGACTTTGCTACAAGAGAGGTCCGAGGGTTACTGCGAAATCTTGAAGATTTCCTGTTTCGGCGACGATTTTCACTCTAACATAGCTGGGTCTGAAGTACGAAATGTCCAAATCTACTACCCACCTAGAAGTCTCCTTTCTAGCTGCGATCGGATAGACGAACGAACAGTATTTCCTAACAAAATCGACGGCTAACCGGGTCGCCCGTTCAATAGTCTGAATGGCAGTCAATTCCTAAGACATCACTAGTCAATGTGTCGTCTCTCATAAGAGTGCTCCCCGAGCAGCCTACGAAGCAACACGCCTCTTCGAAGAAAGCCTTACTCATGGAGAAATTGGATCTAGCAGCACGACTAGATCTCCTTCCCCTAGCCGATCTACGTTAGGTGTGTTTGCATATTCTACGGGGGTTTCAACAACAATTGAGAGTTTGGGCGTGTCACTCTCTCATTGAGAGTTCGAAATTGTGACGCTTATCAGCATTGCATGGGAAGGGTCGGCCGGTTGATTAAGAGCGTTTGGATACTGGTTGGTAGTGGGTAAATTCGCCAATGCATTCGCAGCATCCATTCCAACAATCACCTTCCCAAACACAGCATACTTCCCGTCGAGACTACCGCTATTGTCGTTCACATTGATGTAGAATTGCGAGCTTCCCCCGACTCCTGCCGCTGTACTCGCCATCGCAACATAGCC
>VBKE01000112.1 GCA_005879605.1 Deltaproteobacteria bacterium | reverse complement strand
ATAAAGCCTGAGCCAGAATCAGAGAATTAGGCCTTAGCTTGTGATGAGCCAGAGGGTAGAAATGCACTTTTAGCTTCGGATTTTTCCCGTCGCCACTTTCGGGTTTCGTACTGATGTCTATCTGGACATTCATAGACGATCCTGATTTCTGTTTCATAGAGAACCAATCCTACCTGACCACAACAGGGGCAAATTTTGCCCACCACTTTTGTTAGACTTCTGGATTTCATAACTGCTCCCGCTTCAATCCTGTTGGCTCACAGTAATCTAACTGCTGTGCGCTAATCGAATTTCTGAAAACCGAAGCTCAGTTGAGCAGAATGACGTCACGAGACACCCTGGTGCTGTTCCGCGAACCTCCTAAACTATTTTTTGACCCGCTTGCCGCTTCGTGACCTTCGAGTTTTTGCGATTGGCTGTCGTATTGCCGTCTCCATGATTTTGCGGGCAAGGATATTCCTTTCTGTTTCCTTCGGAGGAAAACTGAGAGGCTGCCCTACAGACCATTCCGCCACGTCCGAAGCGTTCCGGCTCTCGACTTTTTTGCGTCTGCGTTCTCGCGTAGGCATATATTAAATATGCCACAATCAGGAAGCGTCATCTACGTCACTTTATCCAAACTTAGCATTTTTAGCTGTTAGCATTGGCCAATCCGGACATCCGCGTTCATTCTGTGCATTACTGTTCATAGTTGTCATGTAATGACTCGGCAAAAACTGTTCTACCTAGGGCATTCCACTTGGTGGTAAGCTTGGTGGAGCGGAATGAAACCCCGACAGAATCCCGAACCCAAAACCAAAAAATTAAAGGCTTACCATCGTACCTACCGAACATAATAGTTGCCTTGGCTAGGTAACGAGATCGGAATCATTTCTTCATGCCATCGATTTGAGAGTTTCTGCGACTGAGCCCTTGCCTTCTCGATAACTGATTAGTTGATAGCTCCGTTCGAACATCCCAAGTAAAGACGAAATCGGACTTGCGCTCAAGAGCATCGACCCCTGGTGTAGTGGAAAAGACGCCAAGGACGGGAAGATTACCGCTCTGGCTTGGGGAACCGAATCGCTCGAGGCGCGGCAGCCCATCGATGCTAAGGGAAAATACGTCCTGCCGGGGATCGTGGCTCCGGAAAATCACCTGGGAACGCATCGTCCATTGCGAGCAGTGTCCAAATTAAATGAGAGAATTTTTACGGCTGAGGGGAGAATAAATCAAACGTGAAGGTGAAGATGAGGAGATGCATCGAGGTCTCCGGCGCGCTCGTTCTAGAAGCCCCTGCAAGCTAGAAATTCAGTTTGGGACCGGTGAGAGCGAAGCGTGATGGGTAAAATCTCAGTGGTGGTAAACGCTGTTAGGTCGCCCGGGCGGGTTAGGCAAGGCCTCGCCCTCGATACAACTGAATGTATTCCATTCCTACAACTTGGTCGCCTCTGTCCGGTTTTATCCGACGAGTGCTCTGTCCTGCTCTTAAAAAGAACAGGAAAATCGTGATCGGCACATACTTTGCTCGCCTGAAAGTCGTGACTCGGCTTATCCACGAAAAGGACTTCCAAAAGGCAGCATCTTTGGGAAAAGTCTGGAGGGAAACAAAAATAAACATATCTCCACCAGCTCTGAAGGTGGCCATGGAACTGCGAAATCATCCGCTCATGTCCTACCGACAACTTTCCAGCTGGCCTCCGACGTGGGTGTGGATCGGCGGGAGTAAACAAGATAGGCAACCGAGAGGTGAAGTCGGCATCCTCAAGCAAGTGAGGATGGTTGATGGTCATCCAATAGTCCACAGATGTTTTCTGTGGATAGAATACGAAGGCAGCATGTATTTGGGTTGTCTGCTGCTTAGCGATCTTTCTTTTTGCGAAAGCGTTTCCAAGCTATTGGAGGAGAATATCGGTCGCTCAATTGAATATATCGGCGGCTTGGATCTCAGCCATCTCGATTAGTCGCGCTGATTCTTCTTGACCGTAAAACTCGCATCTGCCCGGTCTTAACTTTGTAGTTTGCCTCTTATTTGGTTTCGGCACTGACTCATTTTTTGAGTTCAGCATAGGCATCGTTTTTTCTGGGGCGGCACTAGAAAACCAAAACGATCCAGTTTGTACATGGCTTAGGCTCGGGTGCGGTCAACGATGAACGATCCTGACCCGAGCCTTCCCTTTTATCCTTGTTGCGCTTCAATAGGACGAGCCTAAGCCGCCTTAACGCGCGCATCAACCAAGGCTCTGAACGGATCGGCTTAGTTTTTAACGCGCATATACGGCGACGGTCGCTTTCCCTTCGCGACGATTGATGCTCCGATAATTGAAATCAATCCTCTTAATCGTTCGACGGTCACCAGGAAGGTCGATCACACGGCTGGTCGATTTCTCCTCGAACCGGTGACGTAGCTCCGGACTGAAAGTTTCGTTATTGCCGAACGTTACAACCATTTTGTTTATTTCGACCGGGGCGCCTTCTACCCTGATCTCTAGCTGCTTAAATCTCCCTTCTTTTCGCCCCACATCAATCCGATCGTGGTCATTTTTAAAATCCACCTCTTGCCGGCCTAGCATTTCCCATCCTTGGGCAGCGTGAGCACCCCCCGCAAGCCCGGCCAATAGTAAAAAGAGAGAAACGGTAGCTGTTAAGTAACGCTTCATTTGGCACCTCCTGGTTTTGATTCTTTGTGTCGGCAAAACGAACTCGGCTTTCTTCATAGAACTCGATCATATTGCGCCAGTAGGCACAGTCAAGGGGTTACCTGAATTCCCCGAGGCATTGCTACGCCGACGTCGGCCTTGAAGATTTAACGACAGCACTCTGCTTAAGCGCTGAAATGATTTCAGAGCTGTCTTCGTCGATGCAGCGGCCGGCAAGAGAAGATTCCCGACCCCGTTTTTCGGGCCCATCCACTAACATCCTCTTGGGGAAAATTTTTAGAACAAAGCTTAGGTTATTTGCAATCTGTTAGATACGTTAGATATGGGGCCAGATCTGGAGTTATAATAGGTACATAGTTGCGCCAAGATTAATCCCGCCTCATGTCGATATGGGAAGTCTTTCGCGGTTTCCTTTTGATTGGTAGGGTTGAGGCCATTTCGGTTGGCAGGGCGGTTTTTTTTATCAAGGGAATCTAGCATTGACGCTTACCCGACAAATAAAAGATCCATGTCCGATGTGTGCGGCGTCGCGGACGCTGTGTCTGTGTGACGCGATGCCGAGAATTGAATTAAACACTAAGATTTGTCTGGTCATTCATCGCAGAGAGATGACACGAAGCAGCAATACAGGTCTGCTCGCGCTCAGAGCATTGGTGAATAGCGAAATGCGGATACGAGGTGAAGGAAGAGAAATGCTCGACCTGAAAGATCTCTTAACCCCTCAGTATCGGACGTTTCTGTTTTACCCCTCGGACGATGCAGTCGAATTGGATAAGGAACTGGTGGCGCAAGACCGGAGGCCTATCCAACTCATCGTTCCCGACGGAACCTGGCGACAGGCGAGGAAAATTCATTCCCGTCATCATGAGTTAAATGACGTACAAAGGGTGAAGATCAGCACGCCGAACAACTCGGTGTTCCAGCTGCGCGCGCAAAGTAGACCAGAAGGGATGGCCACCTTACAGGCGATAGCTCATGGTCTTGGGGTTATTGAAGGTGTTCTTGTGGGGGCTCAGTTGATGAAGCTCTATCAGGCAAAGATTGAGCGAACGCTCATAGGGCGCGGACTGTTGAGGGAAAGTAGAGAGTGGCGGTAAGACCCGCGAGCGACGAATTGCGATGGAAGCGTCGTTGTCGCGTACAATGCCATCACTTGAGAAATTGATTCTGAAAATAATCCACCCATTCGTTACCCGGTGATCTAGTGCCAGGCATTCACATGGAATTATTTCATTGGAATGGTAGCCCAGTTCTGTCCCGGCAAAATCATTACGGATTAGCTTTCCGTTCGAATATCGATGCAACCAGGATAACTCATCGACGACGCCGCTCGTCCCTTTCCTCGCCATATCATTCAACGTGGCAACAATCGGCAAGCGATCTTTTTCATCGGGTTCCAAATCGCTTAGGGAGAGTAATAACAAATCCGGCAACCACTTAGTCTGACGAGCGCTTGATTTCCACCAGCTTTGAATGTTTACTGGCGTCATGAATCCACTCGACCTCACAGTTAACCAACTCAAACGGGCTGCCGCGATTAAGGAACAAATCGAGGCTCTGAACAAAGAGCTCCGCGGTATCCTCGGTGTGTCAACCAAATCTAGAGCTGCGCCAAAGAAAAACCGACCGATGAGCGCTGCTGCGAGAAAGAAAATTTCCGCTGCTCAAAGAGCAAGATGGGCGAACCGTCGCCGAGCTAATCGAGCAACGCCTTCGGTTAAACCCGCTGCGAAGGCCAAGACCAAGACAATTAGTCGGGCAACTAAAGCGAAGTTGTCGGCCAAATTGAAGGCTTACTGGGCGGCGAAGAAAGCCGGCAAGAAATAAGCCTGTTCTCCTCAATTCCCTGTAAGTCATCTTAGTTCTAATCTCGTCGCGCACGCGTCACTTCTCGAAAGATCTCCCAAATTTTATTGGATACTTTTGTGCCGAAAGTGATCCCCTTTGACGAATTTTTGTCACAATTACGTTTACAGAGCTCTGTCACTTGGCTGACAACCGTTAATTGCTCCCTCATTTGATTCGAGTAATAAGTCGCTAAAATAGAAGTATGACACATGGAGATCAGGAAGTGTTCGAGTGTCCAACTACCGGCACTGTGGTCGAGACACTGTTGCGCAAGAAAAAGCTGAAGGAGGAACAGTAGGGGTATGTCCGCTCGGACACAGATCATACTTTATCACCGCACCTGGAGGCGGAAGATTCGCCAGCGACCAATATACACGCCAACATTAGCTCATATACAACTGACGCCTAAATGATCAATGACCTTTGGTATAAGAACGCGGTGATCTACTGTCTTTCGGTCGGCACCTTCATGGATGCGAACGGAGATGGGATCGGTGACTTCCAGGGGCTTATGCGCCGCCTGGACTACTTGCACGGACTTGGCGTTACCGCGATTTGGCTGATGCCGTTTCAGCCCTCCCCATATCGCGACGACGGATACGACATTTCCGACTACTACGGCGTGAATACGCGCCACGGCACCCTTGGCGATTTCGTCGAGTTCACCCACGGAGCCAAGCAGCGAGGCATTCGTGTCATTATGGATCTCGTGGTCAATCACACGTCCGACCAGCATCCGTGGTTTCAAGAGGCACGCCGCGATCCCAATTCGAAATATCGCGATTGGTATGTATGGTCAGATAAGAAGCCGAGTCATGCAAAGAAGGGAATGGTATTTCCGGGCGTACAGAAATCGACGTGGTCCTATGATAAGGAGGCGCGCGCGTGGTATTTCCACCGCTTCTACGACTTCCAACCCGATCTTAACACCTCGAACCCGCACGTCCAGGCGGAAATCCTGAAGATCATGGGCTTTTGGATTCAGCAAGGTGTAGTGGGATTCCGGATGGAAGCCGTGCCGTTCGTAATCTCAACAAAAGGCCCGCAAGTCAAAAAGCCCGTCGAGCAATACGACATGCTTCGTTCGCTGCGCGAATTCCTGCAGTGGCGCGCGGGCGATTCGATCATTCTCGCCGAAGCCAACGTTCTGCCCGAAACCGACATGGAATATTTTGGCGAAGACGGCGATCGCATGCACATGATGTTCAATTTTCAGGTCAATCAGAATTTGTTTTACGCATTAGCGGCCTCGGATTGCCGGCCGCTTGTGCAAGCGCTCAAAGCCACCAAACCGCGGCCCGCGACCGCACAATGGGGTTTGTTCTTGCGCAATCACGACGAGCTTGATCTCGGCCGCTTGACCGAGGAGCAACGCCAGCGCGTGTTCGAATGCTTTGGACCCGAGAAGGAGATGCAGCTCTATGAGCGTGGCATCAGACGCCGGCTCGCGCCCATGCTCAACGGGGACCGGCGCCGCATCGAGCTCGCCTACAGTCTGATGTTCAGCTTGCCCGGAACGCCGGTCGTTCGTTATGGCGACGAGATCGGCATGGGGGATGACCTCAAGCTGCCGGAGCGCAATTGCGCCCGCACGCCAATGCAGTGGTCGACGGAACCTCATGCGGGATTCACGAAATCGGCCAAGCCTATCCTGCCGGTAATCAGCGAGGGGCCCTACGGCTATCAGCACGTTAATGCCGCCGAGCAGCGGCGCGATCCCAATTCGCTGCTCAACTGGACTGAGCGCATCATCCGCATGCGCAAGGAAGTTCCGGGAGGTCGGCTGGGGCGACTTTGAAGTGCTCCCGATTCGAGACCCAGCGGTGCTGGCAATCCGCTATGACTGGCGCAACAACTCGGTCTTGTTCGTCCATAATTTAGCTGCGATATCCAAGGAGGTGGCGTTTTCCACCGGATTGCAAGGTAATGAAGCCTGCGTGCTTGTAAATCTGCTGACCGAAGACCACAGCCGAGCTCGGGAAGATGGAAGGCATCACTTGCTGCTCGAGGCTTACGGCTATCGCTGGTATCGGGTCGGCGGCCTGGACTACTTGCTCAAGCGTAGCGACATCGAGACGCCAACGCCACGCGATAGTAAAAGGAAGCGAACTATGCATTGAAAGGGTCGCTGTGTTTGTTATCGTTTTTTTAGGAGGTCTTTATGCCCTCGAAGAAAAACAGGCGCGGCCCCACAGCCAGAAGAGCGCGAAAAGGAAAAAATCAAAACGCCGCAACCGAGTTCCGGAGAGTTGGTCACTCGGCCAGACCAACGAACCTTTTGAGCAGGACACCAAGCGGCGGATCGGACAGCATGTCGGAACAGGCACAGCACCCCTGATGAAAAAGTAAATTAGGATATGCCATGCGCCAGGTGCGAGGTCCGTTCGTGGCGATTTCGTCCGGTAACAGAACCGATACGGTCTGGTCGTAATCTCGGTTGGAGCAGGAATAACGTGGCGGGCGATGATCCCTAAGCGTGGCCCTGGTAACTCGCAAACAAAAATACTGTGACCCAACCAACAAAAGGAGGCAAGGTCAATGACCGAGCGAACACGCGTGGTTTTTAGGGTAAAGAAATCTGTCAGTGGGGACTTTTGGATCTGCCTTGAACCTTTCGAGCGAAATTTAAAAGTGTTGGGAAACGGTTTTTTGGGCTTCGACTTGCCCGAAGGAACCACGATTAATAAAGCTGAGGAGATCGCTGCATTTCTGCAAGAGAATATTAGCAGCGTCTCTTACACGTTGCTTTAGCGGTACCTCGCTCAATGTATGGCGCCTAGTCTATGCAGAGAAAACCAAGGCGCCTACCCTAATCCCGAAACACTGATGTAGAATTTTGATTGCGCCATTTACCACGTGACTTTTAACTCTTCCGATGGGCTCATGAGGTCAACATTCTCAGCAATAGGACGGCCTGACCGCAGTGTGTCCCATACTCGAATCTTCTCATAACGCAACTTCGGTTTTTCTTTGAGGAACGAAATTTGCACCTTTCTTCCAAAAAAGGAGGTTGCCAATGGCTACACGACTAAAAAGAGAATTAGGAATTTGGCTTTTCGGTCTCTCGCTAATGACTTTGGGAGTGGCGGGCTGCGGAACTTTGACTGGCGCTACAGTTGGCGGGGCGGCGGGTGCGGGAATCGGCGCGGCGACGGGTTCTAGTGTTGGAAAAAGCGCGGCCATCGGAGCCGGGGTCGGCGGCACGGCCGGGGCGGTCTATGACATTTACAACTACAATAGGCGCGACCGATTCGATGATCGATTCGACGACTAGGCGAAGGTGAAAGCTGGATACCCTTTGTAGTTGGCTCTCTAGGATAAGGTTCTACATGAAGGAGGCAGTCTTTATGGATAAGCTAAAAAAGGTCTTTTCAGCACTGATCATAGTTGGTTCGCTTGCCGGTATTCTCGGTTCGGTCGCTTGCAACACGGTTCATGGCCTAGGAAGGGACATCGAGCGTGGCGGCGAGAAAACTCAGGATGCAGCGGACGCGGTAAGAAGGCGGCTCTAATTCGTAAGAACGAGAGCGCAATCGAACTCGCCTAAGTTTAAACCGTCTTGCCGTAATGCGGAGGGGAAACTATCAATGCAGTTTCTATAGTTTCCCCTTTGCGCCTTTGTTCAGCCTGGTATCTTGACGATCAACACACAGATGACGGATCGCTTTCCTTTCGCTCTTCACGTCCCGCGGGGCTAAATGCCGTGCGCGATAATTCCGGTCAGCCATACGTTTGCTGCATACTAACCGCCCTAATCTTCCCACCCATACCTTCCCCTTAGTTTTACGAAGTGACAGTCGCCCAAATATTCTTCTCGAATTCCTGCACTATCTTTACGAATCCGCACCAGAGTTTGAAGCTCTTTCTCGCCCATCGGGAATACGAGATAGCCGGGTATCTTTAACTGTTCAATCAGCGGGCGCGGAATACACGGCGCTGCAGCAGAAATGACAACTGCATCATAAGGAGCATGTTCCTCGCAGCCGAGGGTTCCGTCACCCACGAGCACCGACACGTTGCGGTAGCCCAGGCTGCTTAAAAGGATGCGGGCTTTCAAGGCAAGCCCTTCCACCACCTCAACAGAAAAGACCTCGGCGCATACTTCGCCCAGGACTGCCGCCACGTAACCCGAGCCGGTTCCCACTTCAAGCACCCTTTCCCCTCCTCTGAGTTCAAGCGCCTCAACCATCAGCGCCACTATATAAGGTTGCGAAATTGTCTGGTCCGCCTCAATGGGCAGTGGATGATCTTCGTACGCGCAGTCCCACAATTCCTTTTCAAGGAACAAGTGACGTGGTATCTTAGTCATCGCCCGAAGCACTTGAGGATCATTTATCCCCCTGCTCACAAGCTGTTCCTGCACCATCCGTTCCCGTGCCTGGACGTAGTCGACATTCATTACAATCTTCCGATTATGATTTGCCGGGATGAATTTTGTTAGCGCTCTTTAGTTAAGTTATTTGATGCGCGGACCAGATTCAACGCGTCTATTGGATCTGGCATAAGGTAGAAATTATTTTTGACTAGATGCTTAATGACCGTACATTAGCGAATCGGGCCGTAGGAAATTCACGATCGCCGACCGGGCCCGAAAGGTGCCTGCTCTGGATCTCGTGCGTTTCATGATGCGCGGATTGCCATCGTCGGTGGCTTCGAACCCACTGAAACAGTTCCGAAAAAATGGTCTCGTTAAAATCCTGGTAGGATGAGGAGCTCACGACATTGAATTTGCAAAATCAACTTCAGATGCATGACAGGCTACGCAGACTTACCCTTATCAATTCTGTAATAGGGATTTCCATAGCGGGAATTTCCACCCGGGTATTTGTGATCTCCGTGCCTACGCTGGCGGCAGCTTTGGGAACCGACATTCTCGGGATTTCTTGGGCCCTCATAGTTTATCAGATGGCCGGGATCGGGTTGGGCGTGGTGTGCGGTCGCCTGGGCGACATCCACGGCCATCACAAGATCTACGGCTTTGGCATGGCCGTGATGGCCGTTGGCTCGCTGCTCTGCGGGCTCTCACAGGACGTCTTTCAATTGATCCTGTTTCGATTCGTGCAAGGCGTTGGCGGTGCGATGATTCAGTCTTCCGGCCGTACCTTGGCCTTTAAGGCCATGCCTGTGGGATCCGAGGGAAAGGCCCAGGGACTGATGACTATGTCACATCAGTTTGGTTTTTTTGTCGGTCCGCCCCTCGGCGGTCTCATCATTGACTGGATTCACTGGCGCGGAATCTTCTTTTTATTGTTGCTGCCGAGCCTGGTGGGAATGGCGCTTTGCTACATGACCGGGCGCGCCGTTGCGCCGTCCGCTGCCCGCCAGGAGTCCATTGATTATCGGGGAGCCTTGCTCTTCCTTGGATTGACGATTCTCGTCACCATGCTCCTGGATCAAAAAATCGCGCAGGTCTTAGGTGCAGGGAGCCAGGCACTGTTGGGTTTGGTTTTTATCGGGACGCTTTGGGGATTTATTTCCCACGAGAAGACGGCCCGAAGCCCCATGATCGATCTGTCTTTTTTCTCGCTCCCCGCTTTTGGCTACGGCTCCCTTGGCCTGCTCATGTGCTGTATCACTCAAGGGCTCACCATGTTTGTCACGCCTTTTTATCTGCAGGACGTGTTAAAGCTCTCGCCAACGTTCATGGGGATTATCTTTCTCGCGCCATCGCTACTCAGCATGGTGCTCTCGCCTGTGAGCGGCGCCGTGACCGATCGAATCGGCGCCCGCTTTCTTTTGATCATGGGCGTGCTGTTCCTGATGATCGCTTTTTTAATCGGCGCTAACCTGCGGCCGGATTCCCATTGGCTCTTGCCCACCATCTTGCTCGCGCTGATGGGCATCGGATCGGCGTTTTTTAATACGCCATCACAGGCGGTTATGGTGAGCTCACTGCCTAAAGAACATTGGGGCATCGCTATAGGCATTATCAATGCCATCTTCGGCTTGGGACAAATGCTCGGCATCTCGCTGAGCGGGATCTTTCTGACCTTGGCCTTCCGATTTTATTCAGGGAATCCGGAGAGGTCACCCGACCCCACGGATACTCAAGTTTTTGTCGCGTCTATGAACGTGACCTATTTGTTTGCCCTGGGAATCAGCCTCATCCCGCTGCTGACCGCAATAAAGATGAGAAGGCCATTTGAACGGTACTCGAACGTTCCGGCTTAGTATCCACGCTCCCAGTCTATGACATTTTCCAACGGCACGCCTTCCAGATAACGAGTCAGATTTTCACAGAACAAATTCACCCCGCGGTGCTCGGATACATCCGTTGCCGCCGATACATGCGGCGTGATGACAACGCGCTCATCGTTCCACAGGCGCGAATCGGGAGGGTGCTCGAACTCCCCCTCGTAGACGTCCAGCGCAACGCCGCGAAGCCGCCCGTCGGCCAAAGCCTGCAGCAGAGCTTCTTCGTCGATAATCTCACCGCGCGCGATGTTGACCAGAACCGTTTCTGATTTCATCGCTGCAAAAGCCGCTCGGCCGATTAGATGCGTAGTCTCTTTCGTCCAGGGGCAACAAATGGCTACGAACTCGCTCTGGCCGAGCAAGTCTAACAGAAGGTCGGAGGATTCTAAGCGTGCGAAGCCGGGCGGAAGTGGTGTCGCCGAAGCGACGTGCCGGCGTGTGCCGACTACGCGCATTCCGGCCGCCGCACAGAGCTTTGCCACCTCCTGGCCAATCCCGCCCGCGCCGACAACGCAGACCGTCTTGTCCCGGATTAATACGGGATCGTAGGTTCGATGATCAAAACGGCGGCGCTTTTGATCCCGGTAGCTCAAGTGAAGGCCACGAGCGAAGTGGAGAAAGCTCGCCAAGACAAACTCGGCCATGGGGCGCCTGTTGGTGAGCCCGCGCGAGGTGGTCACCAAAACATCGGACCCCCAAAGATCGGTGTCCAGGAAATTGCTCGCTCCCGCGGGAAGCTCATGGACCCATTTCAAGCGCGGCGTGCGCGCCCTTAAATCCTTCAGTGGCGGCCAGCCCGTGAGCACGATCTGCGCCGAGGCCAGAACGCGGTTGCGCTCTTCGAGGCTGGTCGCGGGATACGTCCTGGCCCCGAGATACCGCTCCACGGTCCACTGCGGCCAGGTGGCGCGAAGCTCTATGTCGAACCAACCCCTGGCGTCAATGATCTTGACCCGACGGTCGATGTTCTGAATTCGGTGCAGCACCTCGTCCGGGACCTGCGGCAGCACCAGAACTTCGATACTCTCCATAGCTGACATAGTACCTTATCATGGAAAGAGTCTTTGTTAGGACGGACTGTTCGTTGTTTTCGACGTTCATCGGCTATAGTTGGAAACCCGCCTCCGGATCTATTCCTCGCCTAAAAAAGCTTTCTTGGTTGAAAGCCGCCGGATTCAGTGAGGTCGGATCGTATTGGCACGAGGGAGGGAAGCGTTCTTTGGAGGGGAAAGATTTAGGGGCCGCTTGGGTGAGCCTTGGTTGGGCATTCATTTAGAAAAAACACCTTCAAGATTGACAATGCGTCAGAGGAGCGGTTTAGAGAAAAAGAGAAGGGCAACGGTTAAGATGGAATGAGATGATAGATTTTCAAGAGGCGGCAGGTCGCACCTTATAAGTGGCCCGAGAGGCTCGAAGTTCTTACGGAGCTTCCTCGCCGCGAGAACAAGGTAAACAAGCAGGCGTTGCTTGAACTATTAGGCCGGACCTCGCGGAGCGGCTGACTGAAAATCGACAGGATAAATGATTTGCCGGTTCTCTCGGATCGGGTTGGAGTCTTCAAGCGCCGGCCGTAGGAGGAGGTAGACTATGCTTGGTCTTCGACTGAGCCGCAGTATTCTTTTTGGGCTGCTGCTTGTTTTTGTCGCGCCACGAGCGGAGAGCCAGACACTTGTGCAAGCGAAAAAAGAGGAGATCTCTATCGGCTACGCTTCGCCGAGCGGCGTCTTTATGCCTCTGTTCGTCGCTCAGGAGCAGGGGCTCTTTAGAAAATACGGACTGAACGTCAAAGAATTGCTGCTGCTGCGCGGGACCGGTCCTGCAGCGGCGCAAATGCTCGTGGCAGGCACGGCTCCCATCGCGGCGCTGGGTGGCGCCCTGGTAGAAGCCGCGATCCGCGGAGGCGGATTGATCTATGTGGCAAGCGTTTCCAACCACCTGATTTTTTCCCTCTATTCTCGTTCCGAGATCGCCCGTCCGGAGGATCTCAAGGGAAAAACCGTGGCGGTCGATGCCAAAGGCGGCTCGATCGAACTTGGGACGGCTGTAGCCTTGCGGCAGTTTGGTCTTATGCTGGGAAAGGATGTTAAAGCGGTCTACCTAGGTGGTCCCGTAGCGCAGTTGGGCGCCTTAGAAAAAGGGATCGTTGAGGCGACAACGCTTTCTGCCCCCACAACTCTTAGAGCGAAAGGGCTGGGCTTCCGCGAGTTGATCAACATGGGGGCTCTCAAACTTCCCTACATCCATGCTGCGATTGGAGTTAACCGAGATTTTGCGAAGAGCAGTCCGGAGACGATAGAAGTTTTCCTCAAGGCTTATATCGAAGCGATCAAAATGGTGCGCGAAGAGCCGGAGCTGGCCCAGAAAGCGATCGCGAAGTACACCGCCGTTCAAGACCCTGAGGCGTTAAAGGGCACCTATGAGACTTTTCTTCCCGCTTTCCAACAGCGGGTGCCCTACGTGCTGCGCGAGTCCGTGCAAGGCGTGCTGCAATTTTCTCCTTCGCCTGAGGCCAAGTCTCATCGTGCAGAAGAATTTATCGATCATTCTTTTCTGGAAAGGATCGAAGCCTCTTCTTTTGTGACAAAACTTTATGGGAAATAGTTCACGATTCTGACAAAGCCATCGTTCATCGCGACGGTAAATAAATTCCCATAAACTGTCCGTTTATTTCCGCCTTTTTTACCAATTCTCAGGTTCTTGACCTATTCTTCTGGGGCTGATGTGATCATTCTGAGTTGGTTCCTATATAACTGGAGTGACGATAACCGTCGCAAATCATCCAGAAATGCTTCGAGACTGTGCCTTCTGGCGTGCTTCTGATCGGCGAGACCGTAGCGTCAAAGTAACTTGAGCGCGTGGCCCATATCGAGTGAACGCAAAGATGTTCAAATTGTTGCTCCCAGGATTATTCGCAATCGTCTTGTTGCTGCCGCAAGCCGTCCGACCCGCCGGCGTCAAGGCGGATTGGCAATCGGAATGGGAGAAGACGGTCCAGGGCGCCAAAAGGGAGGGTAAGCTTTCTCTTTATCTCTACCAGGGCGAAGG
>VBKE01000365.1 GCA_005879605.1 Deltaproteobacteria bacterium | reverse complement strand
GGCGAAGGGCGCGGTGCAAGGCGCGATCGCTGGAGCAAAGGAGATCAGTTTAGACACCACAGAGGCGGCCTCGGCTGCGGCGACTGGCGCGCTCAAGGCGGCTGGAGAGATCAGCTCGCAGGCGGTGCAACAGGTGCGCGATGCCGTAACCGGAACCATCTCGGGCGTGAAAGTTGTTTTAAAGGAACCTTTTAAATCCGCTAAGTCCTGAAAGCGGAATCGGGCGAGCCAATTAATCGCCTTTGGACGGTTGCTGCGGGATCGCTCGGCTCGACTGAGTAGCTGATCCCGGGTAAGGAAACTGCAGGACCGTTGGGGGATTTTCTTGGACCAAGGACTTCAGTGTGGTCCCTTCCAAGGCCTTTTGGACGGCTTGATCACGGCGCAGCAAAACGTCCCCGATCGGTCCCGCGTTCTTTACCTCTGGCGTAGTTGAGCCGCCGACGATGTCGAGAATCTCTTTTACGAGAACGCTTTCGGGTGGCTTCGCCAATGCAACTCCCTCAGGCTCTGCGGACCTGAGCAAAATTCCGGCCCTGACAAATTCGTCAATGAGATTCCCTAAACTCGACACCCCGAAACGGGCGGCCAGCTCCGTTTGCTCCCAGGGAGGTTCATCGGAGAAATGGCGCCGCGCAATCTCGACCAAGGTCGAAAGAGCCAACCACTCCTGAAATCGATAACCTCTCCCGCCGGTTAGCGCTTCGTATATGAACGCGGAAGGATGTTGATGAAAATAGGTGACCTCGGCGCCGATTAAGAAAATCAGCCATCCGGTATACAACCAGATAAGAAAAACAATCATGATGGCAAAGCTCGAATAGACTGCGGCGTAGCGGGCGGAGTTGGCCACGAACGCGGCGAATGCCGTCCCGACGAGCTGCCATAGTATGCCGGCAGCGGCGCCGCCGATCAGCGCCGAACTGAGCCGGACCTTCGTGTAGGGAATGAACTTGTAAAGAAATGTGAAGGTGGCGCAAAGCAGGACAAACGGCATGACGGCGGTGGTCAAGGTAAACAGGTAGCTCACAAGTCCTATCGCAAACAGTCGCTCCACCAGCCAGTAACTTTGAGCCGAGGCGGTGAGGGTCAAAGCGGTAAAAACCATAACGGGCCCGACCAAGATCACGCTCAAATAGGCCGTGATTCTCTGACCCCAGGTGCGAGAGTGAGGCAGGCGCCAGATCTGATTCAATGCGTCTTCAATCTTGGCGACGAGCGTGACGACCGTATAAAACAACATGGCCACCCCGGCCGCACCCAGTATGCCGACCTGGATGTTTTCGACAAATTTCATGATGCTGGTCGTCACCTGTGATGCTTCGTTCCCGAGCGGCTGGAGCAACTGCGCCAGAAAAGGTTCCAGCCCATTCTGCACCCCAAACGCTTTCAGCACGGAAAACATCACGGCAAGAAAAGGGACCAGCGAAAGCAACGTCGAGTATGTCAAGCCCATCGCCTGAAGATTCAGCACATCGCCGCGATATCTCGCATTGGCGACGACAGTCGCCTGGTAAATAGCAGTTCTAATCTTGGTGAGGAGCGTGCCCATTGAATTAGAGCAAGCCGCAAGAAAAATGCCAGGAACAATCCTATCGCGATGTGACCCAGCTGATCACGTCGCGCGCTGTCCTATAAATACGCAAAAAATAAAAGTAGAGATCCTAGTGTTGCAAAAATGAGACTCAGCCGGACGATCGGATATTGAATGTTTGCAGCTGCTGCCGGCGAAATACCGACAACCACTGAGGACCTGTTTAATCAATGCATGTTGGGATTTTCATTCAAGCTTTTATCGATGTGTCGGGTGATCCCTTCAGCGTAGGGACATGCTGTACTGCTCACCGAAACTTTACCTAAAATGAAACCGTTAGTGTCGGGTGGGCAAAATGGCATGCTAGTTGCGGCGCTACCAACTTGGAGAAACGAGTTTTCCCGATCGCTTGAGTCCCGATAAGCTTTAAAGAAATCGTCTCTCCGCAATCAGGAAACAACCCGAGGAGAAATCCGCCTAAAGAGGAAACGCTATGCGAAAATGGATCATAGGTGGCGTCGTCGTTTTGCTCATTCTTGTTATCGTTGCAGGCGTCGCCCTTGTTAGTCTCAACGGTCTGATCGATCGCAACAAGCAATACATTCTTGCCCAAGTCAAAGAAGCTGTAGGGAGAGACGTCACAGTCGGGGACATCGGAGTGAGCTTGTGGGGTGGCGTCGGCGCCCGTCTCAAGCAGTTTTCCGTGGCCGATGATCCGGCTTTTGCTAAGGAACCTTTCGTTCGCGCCGAGGACCTTCAGGTGAATATGAAGTTGCTTCCTCTCTTTAGAAAGGAAATCGAGGTCAGTAAGGTGATCCTGCACCAGCCGGTAATCAACATTATCAAGGATCAGCAAGGGCAGTTCAACTTTTCTACCATAGGCGGGCAGAAAGAAAAGCAAGAAGCCGACGAAGAGAAGAAAAAGAAGGAGCAAGGGGAGAAGGGTAAACCGCCTCCAGCTTTGCTCGTATCATTGGTAGACGTAGAGAATGGACAGATCCAGTATATGGACAGGAGCCAGGGCATCGATTTTCGCGCTAACCAGATTGATCTTAAACTCAATGATATTAGCTTTGAGCGTCCCGTCGGAGTCGATCTGTCGGCAGCCGTGTTCGGCGCCGAAAAACAAAATCTCAAAGTGAAAGCGCGTGTGGGACCGTTGGGAGCAAAGGCCGAGTCGAATAACCTGCCGCTCGAAGGAGACCTGGATCTCGACACGGTACCACTCGCCAATTTGGAAAAGACCGTTCCAGGATTAAAGCAGCGCTATCCTCAAGGCCTCGAGCTCGCTGGCGCTATCGGTGGCAAGACCCACTTCTCGGGCACTCTCGGCAAGGATGTTTTGCCGCAGATCAACGGCGCGCTGAATCTGGCTGGTGTCAGCGCCCGAATTCCGCAACTGCCGCAACCGATTTCAGATGTAAACGCCAAGATCAACTTTACCGGAAAGACCGCCGAGCTGCCGGAGACCGCTTTTCGCATCGGAAAATCACAAGTTCGTCTGGCGGCAAAGGTGGCAAGTTTTACACCTCTGAACCTTACCTATAGACTCTCTTCGCCGGAGCTTAATCTTGCCGACCTACGGGCTGGTGCTGCGGAACGGAAGAAACCGGAAGTTGTTAAAAACGTAACGAGCGAGGGAACCGTCTTGATGAAAGACGGTGCCTTGACGTATCGAGGCAATCTCAGTTCTCCAGAGGGGACGATTGCGGACGGGGATTATACGAACCTTCAAACCTCTACGTCTTTCGTCAATCGCGTCGCAACTATCGAAAGCATGAGCGTTAGCGCCTTCGGCGGTTCGCTTACGGCAAAGGGCAACTATGACATGCGGGAGAGCACTCCCCGCTTTGCCGCCACCACGAACGTCAAGGCCATGGACCTGACACAGATCTTTCGCGCAGTACGCCCTTCGGCACCACAGAATATCCGCGGAGCCATCAATATGGATCTCGACCTCACCGGCGCGG
>VBKE01000364.1:397-4601 GCA_005879605.1 Deltaproteobacteria bacterium | reverse complement strand
CAAAGATGCTGGAATCGATCCGGCACCGAGGGCCCGATAATTCTTCTCAGTGGATCGATATGCCTGTACTGTTGGGGCACAACCGTTTAAGCATCATCGATCTCAGTGATGACGCGAACCAGCCAATGGAATTCGACGACTTGATGATCGTCTATAACGGGGAGGTTTACAATTACCTGGAAATTAAAGACGATCTGATCAAAAAGGGCTACCGGTTCAGAACCAAATCAGATACCGAGGTGGTTCTCGCGGCCTACAAGGAATGGGGCGGCGAGTGTGTGAAGCGATTCGTCGGGATGTGGGCTTTTGCGATCTGGGACAAGACAAGAAGAGAGTTATTCTGCTCTCGGGACCGGTTCGGGATTAAGCCTTTTTACTTTATCCACGCGAGTGATAAGTTTTATTTCGGCTCCGAGTACAAGCCCCTGAAATTTTCGCCTCTGTTCGACAGTAAATTTAACTACGGTCAAATCAGCCGCGGTTTATTTCTTCCCATGGCGTCGTACCAGGATGAGACTTATTTCGAGTGTCTTAAAATTCTGCCGGCGCGGACCAATTTGATTTTTAAAAACGGTAAGATTTCTCTGTCGGAGTATTGGGACATCGATCCTTCCAAGAAATTTTGTGGAACGTTTGAAGATAAAAAGCGTCGATTCCTGGAACTTTTTCGGGACAGCATGAAATTGCACATGAGGAGCGACGTCGAAGTCGGCGGTAGTCTAAGCGGAGGGCTGGACAGCTCCGCCATCGCTTCGGTTATCGGCAAGGATTACGCCGGAGTGCCGTTCAGGACTTTTACCATCTACTATAAAGGCAAAGGTCAGATGGATGAGCGGGCCTGGGTCCGCGAGGTGACAGCGGCTTATCCCAACATAGATCCAGTTTATTGTTCTCCTTGTGACGATGAGCTTGCGGCGTGTTTTGATCACGTGATCAGTTCGAACGACCTGCCGCTCCATAGCTCGTCGGCTATTTCTTACTACTTTATAATGAAAGTTGCCGCTCAAAATGGAATGAAAGTAATGCTGGACGGCCAAGGCTCCGATGAGTACCTTGCCGGCTATCTCCCTAGTTTCGACAGGCTGATTGGAGGATATCTCAGGAAACTGCGAGTCGTCAGCGCATTAGAGGCCCTACGCTGTTATGCGAGTCGACGAGGTCTTGGGCGGCGCGAGATGGCTCAGATGAGCCTGCTCTCGGCCCTTCGAGGAGAGCGGCAATTGTACGCTGCTGAGTATCTTGACCGCGGTTCGTCCTTGGGTTTCGACGGCCGTTTTGAACTCAATCTGAGGAAATTTCGCGGTTCTCGATTAAAAAACTATTTATATCACATACTGTTTACTACGACTTTACCCAGGATGCTGCATTACCAGGATCGGATTTCCATGGCATTTTCGATTGAAAGCAGGGTACCCTTCTTAGATCATCGGCTGATTGAATTTGTACATTCGCTAAAGGACGAGGACCTCTTGTTCCTGGGGCAAACGAAATACATTCTACGGGCTTCATTGGAAGCCTTTTTGCCCAAATCTATCGCCGAAAGAACCGATAAACAAACTTTTAGTGGAGGAGAGATGACTGCCTTTTTGCGCGGTCCCTTGAGGTACCTGGTAGAGTCACCGTTCGATTTTGATCGGTTAAGGATGTTGAATCCCGACAGAACTAAGGATCTGATCGAAAGATTCAAAAGGGGCAGTAATGCCCAAACTGATTTGATATGGCGACTTGCCTCGCTGAACTATTGGTTGAGGTTAAACTGAAGTTAGTTGAAATTTGAATGAGTGGCTCTATGTACAGCAAGCCAGTTCAAAATCCGCATGATAAGCCAAGCAATGAGTTTGTTTCTTTCGGACCAGAACAGCTCGAGCAGACTCTCATAGAGCGATTTGAGAAGATTGTGCACCGATACCCTCATCACGTCGCAGTAAAAATGGGAGAAGTTGCCGTAACCTACGCTGAGCTCAATGCCATGAGCAATCGTGTGGCCCGCGCGATCCTCACCCAGCGGGCCAGTGACCCGGAGCCCATAGGGCTTTTCTTCGCCACGGGCGTCGCGCAGATTGCCGCTGTGCTGGGAGTTTTAAAGGCCGGAAAGTTTTTCGTGCTTCTCGATTCATCGTTCCCGAAAGACCGCATCGCAGTTATTTTGGAAGATTCTCAAGTTCAGTTTTTGTTGGCCGACGAGCAAAATATTACCTTTGCCCGAGAATCGGCAGACAATGGTTGCCGGGTCATGGCGTTCGAATCGATCAGTGATCGGGTTTTCGCTGAGGACCTTGAGCTCGAAATTCCTTCGCAAGCCCTTTCGCATATCGTCTATACCTCGGGCTCGACAGGCCGGCCCAAGGGCGTGGCTTGGAATCATCTGAACAAGCTGCAATCTGTTATGCGTAGAATATACGCCGATCACGTGTGTGCGCAGGACAGGATTGCCGCCCTATCTTCCGGTACTGCGAATGCGGTTACGAATATATTTGTTACCTTGCTGAATGGTGCGGCGCTTCTCCCCTTAGACGTCAAAGAAATGGGAGTGAATCGCCTGGCCCATTGGTTGCTCGAAGAGCGGATTTCGGTCTGCCAGATCGCCTCTCCTCTGTTCCGCAAGCTTTGCGAAGCTCTGACGGGCGAGGAGGGATTTCCCGATCTGCGTTTGCTCCGATTGAGGAGCGAGGCGGTTTACAAGACCGATGTTGACCTGTACAAAAAACATTTTCCTCCGACTTGCCTCTTAGCCAATGGGTTGTCTTCAAGTGAAACTGGACCGCTCATGGAATACGCGATCAACCGCGACACCGAGATTACCGGCAATGAAGTTCCGTTGGGGTATGCTTTAGAGGGGGCCGAAGTCCTATTGCTGGATGATGAGGGCAAGCAGGTAGGTTACAACGAAGTCGGCCAGATAGTCGTCCGAAGCCGTTATCTCGCTGAGGGCTATTGGCGCAGGCCGGACCTCACCAAGACTAAATTCAAACCTGATCCGAGCGGTGGCCAAGAGCGCCTCTACCTGACCGGCGATTTGGGTTTAATGCGCCCCGACGGCTGCCTGCTATACAAAGGACGTAAGGACTTCCGAGTAAAGGTTCGCGGCTACGGAGTCGAGACTGCAGAGGTTGAGAAACGCCTTCTTAGCCATCCGGACGTTCGAGAAGCAGTCGTGGTGGCAAAGCAGAACCGTTTAGGGGAGTCCTATTTGGTTGCGTACTTCACTGCTCAGAGTCACTCGGCCCCCACCGTGAGCGAGCTGCGCGGTTTTTTGCTCGAAAAGCTGGCCGACTACATGGTTCCATCGTCCTTTGTGATGCTCGACGGGATGCCGCTCACGCCCAATGGCAAGTTGGATCGGAGCGCCCTACCTGTTCCAGATAGTTCCAGACCTCAGCTCGATGTCGCCTATGCCGCGCCCCGAAGTTCCATCGAGGAGAAGCTGGTGGAACTTTGGGAAGAGATTCTGGATGTTCGTCCCATCGGCATCCACGATAACTTCTTCGATCTCGGAGGTCATTCGTTAGCGGGAGCGAGTCTTATTTCCCGTTTGAACCGAACCTTTGGATTGGATTTGGCCGTCCGTGTTCTTTTTGAAGCTCCAACGGTTGCTCAATTGACCAGTTCTATATCTTGTCGAGCTCCAGTCTGGTCGAGGCAAGACACGGGTATTCTTTTTTCCAGGGGGAGGTGGTAGCGAGCCCGAGTTCTTCATTTATGCCTGTCTGGCTCGCCATGTTGGTACGGATTATTCTTTCCATGGGCTGCGGGCACGGGGCGCGGACGGGAAGTCGGAACCTCACAGCGGAGTGGAGGAGATGGCGGCAGATTACATAGAAGCAATCCGGAAATTTCAGCCGCACGGCCCGTATTTTCTGGTTGGGGAGTGCTTCGGAGGCGTTGCGGCCCACGAGGTGGCCCGCCAACTCCAGGAAAGGGGGGAGAGAATAGCGTTGCTGGCTTTGATGGACACTCAACGTCCGACTAAGAGGATATACCTGGGTTATCGCGTGAGCCGGTTGTTCGAACCTGTAAGCCGGTTGTTCGAACCTGTATTGGATAACTATTACATACAGAGGATACCTTTTCATTGGAAGCATTGGTGCGCGCTCGACTATCGAGATAGGATACCCTACATATTCGAGAAGGTTAGGAACGCCTTCAGGTCAAGCCCTCATCCTATGCGGCCCATGGAAACTAAACGTAGCCGGGCCCAAGCAGT
>VBKE01000364.1:0-384 GCA_005879605.1 Deltaproteobacteria bacterium | reverse complement strand
GCGTACTGCGTTGGCATAGCCCGAAGCCGTACGAAGGCCGGATTCACATTCTTGTCAACGAGGAATATTACACCCGGGATCATACTTTGGGTTGGGGTCAACTGGCACTGAAGGGGCTGAAAATTCACAAACTCCCGGGAAATCATGACACGTACATCCGAGAGCATATAAAGGCTACAGCTCAAGAGTTAAGGCATTGTTTGGCCACCGCCGCCTCCGAGCTTTGAAAGGGAATGCTGGCACGGCCCATTCAGTCATTACCTCTCTCCTAAAAGGAACAACTTCTCAATTAATCCGACGGCAATGCGCTCATGCTGTTTGGCTTGCGTGCCCGCGCACCCCGTCCTTCCGAGTTGCGTCTTATAGTGAGGTATATAATGAAGG
>VBKE01000363.1 GCA_005879605.1 Deltaproteobacteria bacterium | reverse complement strand
TCTCGAAACGTGGAAGTTCTCAAAAAAGAATGAGGAGGCCTCCGCAAAGCTTCATTTTGACGTTTTGAGAATTATCAAAACATGCAAATATGGCTTGACACGAGCAGGCATGTCGTCTTACATGCGCCGGGATGAGAAGCGCTATCGGGAGTCGCGGCGTTGACGCCAAGCAAACTGGCCAAACTGATCGGGCGCCAGGTTTCCACAATCAGTATTCATCTGGGGAAGCTGCGAGCGGCGGATGTAGTGCGATACGATACTTCTGGCAAAGAGACTCGGTATTGGCTCAAGCATAAGTCGGAAATGAAGGGACTTCTGAGGATGCTGGAAAAAGTGGTAGACGCCTCGGCGAAGCTAGAATGACCGTCATTTTGATGTTTTGAGAATTCTCAAAACGTGAAAGTTTGACAAGACACGTTCCCCTCGGCCAATTTGCTGCCCCGTTAATCGGCCATACCGATGAGTCAATTATTCAGGCCCGAAACCAACGTTTTCCCACGCTGCGCTTCACGCGATCAGCTCTTTTTTTCGCGATAATTCTTTTCAAAACTGTCCACTATTAGACAGCAATCCCTCCCGAGTCAGGCTACGTTAATCCCTAAAAGGATGACGAATCTATGTTATTGCATTTTCGAGAGCTGTAATGGCGCGCAAGAGGTAGAAGGCCAGGCCACACTCAACGGTGGCATGGACTTCGGCTCCGGTTTCACAGCGAACGTATTCCCGGTTCTGACCCCCCTCCCTCTTCCAATATCCACAGGCCATCCAAGAGCCTGAAAAAGGAGAGTCTTATGAATCCTCTAATATTGATCGCTATACCCGTAGGGTTGGTGATCCTGGGCATGATATTGAATAGTTTTGGACTATCCTTCGCTTACCCTCCAAGTTCACAGGAACAAGATCCAGGGAAGAGGCTGGCGGCGGAAAAGGAATCTTACCGCAAGTTTTTTGAACTGCAGAGAAGCCAGTCTATGAAAAGGCAGAAAAGGGTGGGCGCGTATGGCTGGTTGTTGATCGTCGCCTTTATCGCCGCTTTTATCTGGCTGTATGCGGATACCGTGACTAAGACCAGCCTTTCGAGTCGAATTGCCGGGCTTCAAACAGTGGCAACGGAAGAAGGCAAACAGATGGTTCTCTCGGTGACTCTGAGCGACGGGAACAATGTCAAATACCTGATCAAATTGCCCCAAGCCGACAAGTTGGCGGCCGCCGCAAAAGAAGACGTCAAGATAGAAAAGGTCTCATCCTGGGAGCTGGAGAGATTGGGCACGGCTTTGAGTACCGGCGATAATCCATTGCCGCTTGGCGTCGCGCTAAAGATTTCCCAAGTAGCAGTCGAAGCCAGATAGACGCGGTATTTCTAGAGATCCAAATCGAGCTTGAGGTGCCGAATCGGCACCTCAAGCTGGTGGGTGTCGTCATTTTGACGTTTCGAGAATTCTCGAAACCGGGAAGTTCCCCGCTCACTTCTTACGAATCACGATCACGCTCACTGTAGTTTTCCGACCACGGATTCCCTTGCCAGAGCGCTTTCGGACCTATATATAGTCATCGTAAATTCTTCCTTCGTCCTAATGGCGCGTAAGAGGTAGAAGGTCGGGCCACAACGCAACGGTGGCATGAAGTTCGGCGCCGGTTTCACGGCGACGTGCATTTTCGGTCCCGGATCCTCCCCTCTTCCAAAATCCAAAGGCTATCAAAAGCCTGATCAAGGAGAGAGTTATGCATCCTATGTTGATAGTTGCCATTCCCATAGTGTTGGTGATCGTGGGCATGGTATTGAACAGCATTGGGCTTTCCTTCGATCAGCCTCCCAGTTCAGCGGAGCAAGATCCTGCAAAGAGATCGGCGGCCGAAAGGGAAGATTACCGCCGTTTCTTTGATCTACAGAGAAGCCGAGCTGTGACAAGGCAGAAAAGGATCGGCCAGTATGCCTGGTTGCTTATAGTTGCTATTATCGGTTCCTTCATCTGGCTGTATATGTATACCGTGAAGAAAACCACCGTTGCGACTCAAATTGCCGCGCTTCAGACACTGGCGATGGAAGAAGGAAAAGAGATGGTTCTCTCGGTCACGCTGAAAGACGGAAGCAATGTCAAATACCTGATCAAATCATCCAAAGCCGATACCGCGGATGCCGCCACGAAAGAAGGAATTTCAAAACAGAAGGTCTCATCTTACGACATGGAACAATCAGGTACGATCTTGAGTATCGGCGAGAGTCCCTTGCCTCTCGGCGTCGCACTGAAAGTGTCCAGTGATCCGACAGCAAAAAGAGACTGAAAGTTAAGCCTCGGCGAAGAAAAAGGGGGCGAAGCTTGAGTGAATGTCTTTTCGACGTTTTGACAACTATCAAAACGTGAAAGATCCCCCACGAATCACGAACACGGTAATTCACCCTTGCCTTGTCCTTTTAATTCCGCTTACCACAAAGCCGGCAAATCCAGTAAACTGCAGCCAGTTTTTGTCTTTGAACTACCACCGGGTTTAGGGCTGAAAATTACCTGAGACACGAATCGCGAACACGATCCACGAACACGGCTTTTTCCGTGCACGAATCACGATCATGGCTTTGTTTTTGTCTAGATCGCTGGACTCCCTGCGTTTTGCACTCTCTTCAGCGCTGTCATCCCCGGCAAGAAACAAAATCGGTTCAATCTGGTCTGAGGTCATCATTTTGACGTTTTGAGAATTATCAAAACGTGGAAGTTCCGCCAGGAACGTGTACACGGCAGTTGTCCGATCACGATCACGTCTTCCCTAACACATCCCAAGGACAGATGAGTTGAGCCTCACACAGATCTGTAGTACACTTGTGTATCACATGGAGGATGACGCTTATGCCTTTGAGTGTTCGGCTGGATGCGAGGACGGAGTCGTTGATCGGACGCCTGGCGCGTAAGAGACGCCAGACTAAGTCCGAAGTCATTCGAGACGCGATCGGCGCACTCGCGAAACAGGAAGAGCAAGGTGCCGGGAAAAAGCGTCCTTACGACTTGGTCGCGCACCTGATCGGCTGTGTCAAAGGCGGGCCACGCGATCTTTCCGTGCGTACCGGTGAGAAGTTTCGCCAAATGCTTGTTGAGCGTAGCCGTAAGCGCCAATGATCCTCGTCGATACCGGCCCTCTGGTTGCTCTGATACACCAAGATGACAATGAGCATAGCATCTGCAAAGAGACGTTTTTAACCTTCAGCGAGCCTCTGGGGACCGTCTGGCCGGTTTTGACCGAGGCCATGTATCTCTTGAGTTTTTCATGGGTAGCCCAAAATGCTCTCTGGGAGATGACTCAGGCCGGCGCTGTCGAGATATTGTCGCTCGGGACTGACGATGTCGCCCGTATGAGAGAGTTGATGCGCAAATACCGTGATCTGCCGATGGATCTCGCGGATGCTGCGTTGGTACGCGTTGCCGAGCGAGAGCGGCTGCGCCGAATTTTCACCCTTGACCGGCGTGACTTCCAGATTTATCGCCCGTCCCGAATGGGCCGTTTTGCGGTTCTGCCGTCCCGGTAAGCGCCGAAACCCAAGAAGCGAAAGATCGGTTTTCTGCTGAAGGAACGAACTGCGCGGTACGGAAGGATGCCGTGAAAAAGGGATGTGCTCGTGTTTCGTGCTCGTTCTTTGGGAGGGAATCGAAATGAAAAGCGTAGAGGATCTGGATGTCTTCAAGCTGTCGCATCAGTTGGCGCTCAAGATTTATTCGATGACCAAGACGTTTCCAAAAGAGGAAACTTTTGTCTGATCGACCAGATGAAACGGGCGGCAGCCTCCGTGGGAATGAATCTTATGGAAGGCGCGATGCGGCTCGGCAGTAAGGAGTACCGCCAGTTCGTCGGTATCGGAGAGGCTCGGCTGGGGAAGTTTGTTATCAATTACTTCTCGCCAGAGATTTGAAATATATTCCAACGACTCTCATTTTGACGTGTTGAGAATTCTCAGAACCCCTTGTGCATCGATCGGACTACCGCAACATGACAGGCATGATTTTCGAGCCCTGTGCTGGACCTGACTTGACCCTGCGAATAAAAGTCCTCGCTAATCGTGCTTCCGGGTTGAATTATCTTTGTTTATCTGCGTTCCATTAATTCAGTGAACGAGATCGTTGCTAACGACCAGCTCGGAGCCTTTTGTCGCGATACTCAGGTCGAGATCGAGGGCGTGTCGCACGGGCCGTTCGTGGGGCTCACGTTCGCGGTCAAGGACATCTACGACGTCGCGGGCCACAGGACCGGTTTCGGCAGCCCCGACTGGCTGCGCACCCACGGTCCCGCGGCGCAGACGGCGCCGGTCGTTCAGCGGCTGCTCGACGCGGGCGCGCATCTCGTCGGCAAGACCCACACCGACGAATTGACCTGGAGCCTCACGGGCGAGAATGCGCACTACGGCGCGCCGGTGAACGTAAACGCGCCGGGGCGCATCACCGGCGGCTCGTCCAGCGGGTCGGCTTCTGCCGTCGCCGCCGGCGTGGTGGACTTTGCCGTCGGCAGCGACACCGGCGGCTCGGTGCGCCTGCCGGCGAGCTTCTGCGGGATCCTCGGCATGCGACCCACCCACGGGCGCATCCCCCTCGACGGCGTATTGCCGCTCGCGCCGAGCTTCGATACCTGCGGCTGGTTTGCGCGCGACGCGGGGGTCTTCGAACGCGTGGGACGCACGCTTCTCTGCGACGATGCGCCGGCGCCGACTCCCGCGCGATTGCTCATCGCGCAGGACGCGTTGGAAGTCGCTGGAGAAACGATTGCCCATGCGCTCCGGTCCGCGCTCGACAAGGTCGCAGCGCTGGTCGGGATGCCCGAGCCTGTGACGGTAGGTGACGAGCCGCTCACGCGATGGATCGATTATTTCCGCTTCCTGCAAGGCGCAGAAGCGTGGGCTTGTCATCGCGAGTGGATTACGCGGGAAAAGCCTGCGCTCGGCCCGGGGGTGAAGGAACGCTTTGCCTGGGCGGCGACGGTGGATCCCCAAGATATTACGCGCGCCCGGACACGGCGCGAGGAGATCGCGCGCCGCATGGTGGAAATGCTTGGGGGAGGAACTGTGCTCGCGCTCCCATCTGCGCCCGGCATCGCGTTGCTCCGTAACTCACCGCCAAAAGTGCTCGACGACCTGCGCGCCCGAGCGCTGCCTATCCTGTGCATCGCCGGCTTGGCGCGGCTGCCGCAAGTGTCACTGCCGCTGGCGGAGCTCGACGGTTGCCCGCTCGGATTGTCGCTCATCGCCGCACGCGGCAACGATACGCTCCTCCTCGAACTGGCCGGCAGGCTGATGGGCTGAGTCACGCGTGATGATCTATGGAGGAAAGCCATGAAGCGCAGCACTGATCACATCCTCACCACGCACACCGGAAGCCTGCCGCGTCCCCTGGACCTGGTGGACATGGTGTTGCGCAAGGAGGCGAAGCGGCCGGTGGATGAAGACGTCCTTGCCATGCGTGTCCGCTCTGCGGTCGCGGAGGTGGTGCAGAGGCAGGCTGAGGTTGGGGTCACGGTCCTCAATGACGGCGAGCAAGGCAAGCCCGGTTACTCCACTTACATGAAAGACCGCCTGACCGGCTTTGAGGGTGAAAGTACGGCTGCCGCCCTCCCCGGCGAAGCCAGGGACTTCCCGGAGTACACCGCCCGGCGCGCGGGAAGAGCCGCCCCCAAGCGCCCCGCGTGCACTGGCCCCATCGCTTGGCAGGATCGGGACGCCGTGCTGAAGGACATTGAAAACCTGCAGGCCGGTGTCAAAGAAGTCGAAGCCGAAGAAGTATTCATGACCGCCGCCTCGCCGGGCGTGGTGCCGCACTTCATGAAAGATCAATACTACGGGAGTGAAGAGAAATATTTATACGCCCTGGCGGACGCCTTGAAAGAGGAATACGACGCCATCCACCGCGCCGGCTTCGTGCTTCAGGTGGACTGCCCCGACTTGTGCATGAGCCGCCACAACCGGTTTTCCGACCTGAGCACAAAGGAGTTCAAAAAGATCGCCGAGCTTCACGTGGCGGCCCTCAATCACGCCTTGCGGGACATTCCGGCTGATCGGGCGCGCCTGCACATGTGCTGGGGCAACTACGAAGGCCCGCACCACCTGGATATCCCGCTCGCGGAAATCATCGAGGTAGCGCTAAAGGCCAAAGTCGGCGCGCTCTCCTTTGAGGGCGCCAACCCCAGACACGAGCATGAGTGGGTCGTCTTCAATGAGTTTCATCTCCCTGATGGCTTGGCCATCATTCCAGGTGTGATTGACTCGACGACCAATTTCGTCGAGCACCCGGAGCTTGTCGCGCAGCGCATTGTCCGCTACGCAGAGGTCGTGGGCCGCGAGAACGTCATCGCGGGCACGGACTGCGGCTTCGGCACCTTCGTGCGCGCCGAGCCGACCATCGACCCACGCATCGCATGGGCCAAGCTCAAGTCGCTGGCAGAGGGCGCGGCCATCGCCTCAAAGAAACTTTGGAATTAGCAGGCATCAAATCTCTTGGGCAACTCCGTTCACACCCATGCGAGCCTGACT
>VBKE01000111.1 GCA_005879605.1 Deltaproteobacteria bacterium | reverse complement strand
TCACCTTCTGACCATTGACGACATAATCGTCGCCATCGCGGATCGCTTTGGTTTGGCAATTGGCGACGTCGCTGCCGCCGTGAGGCTCCGTCAGCACCTGCCAGACGCAGATTTCGGCGCGGGTGATCGGCGGCAGGAATTCGCGCTTCTGCTCTTCGGTTCCCCACCGGATCAGCACCGGTGCGACGATACGCGCCAAGGTGTAGAACACATGCGACAGGTTCAGCCCATATTTGAATAGTTCGGTTTCCAATACCATCTGGTGATCCACCGTGAGCCCGGCTCCTCCATATTCGTTGGGGTAGATGGGAAAGAGCCAGCCTTTTGCCCCTAGCTTTTCAGCGAGCCCGCGGCGAAACTTGTATTCCTCATCGTTCTCCCGGGTGGACCAGGAAGCGGACCAGCGCAGATGCTCTGCGCCGCGCATGTTCTCTTCCAGCCATGCGCGGACTTCCTTTCTGAACTCGACTACGTTGGGTGGATCGGCTGATACGTTAAAATCCATAAAACTCTCCTTTCAGGCCAGTGAAAAACTCCCTCTGCGTCGTTGCGCTCGACCGACTCGTTCCAACGTACAACCAGAGTACGCCTCCACTCGTCGATCTTCGCGCGCCTTGCATATGGGATTTTTGACTGGCCTGCCTGACATAGTTTGGATTCTGTGTTTACCGTTAGTTGTCATCATATCACGCCGCTGGCGCGAAGTTCCTTTACAGCCACGTTGTCGTAACCCAATCGCTCCAATATTTCCTCCGTGTTTTCGCCTAACAACAGCGCCGGGCGGAAAAACTGCGGCGGCGTGTCCGAAAGATTGATCGGGCTGCCTACCAAATTGCTCGTGCCCATCTTTGGATGATGAATTTGCTTGGGAATGCCCATGTGTTTGATCTGCGGATCGTCGAAGACTTCCTGGATCGTGCTAATGGGAGCGTTGGGGATACTATTGGCGTCCAATCTTTTTAACCAATAGTCGCGCGGTTGCTTGCTGAATGTCTCTTGTAAAATCTTGACGATTTCCCAGTGGCGCTCAGTGCGGTCTTTTCTCGTCGCAAAACGCGCGTCCTCCAACAAATCCGTTCGCCCCGCGGCCTTGAGCAATCCCTCCCATGCGTCTTGATGACCGGAGAGATGAATGACGAGGGGCTTTTGATCGCTCGCAATCAGACAATAAATCCGGCCCCGCGGAAAATTATCGCGCGAGACCGCCTCGCCGCCGTTCAAGTAATCGGCGACGTGGGATTCGATGAACGCCAGGCTCACTTGAAGCAGCGAGATATCGACAAACTGCCCTCGGCCGGTTTTCTGCCGCGCGAGCAGCGCTGCCATAATGCCGTGGGCCGCAAAGATGCCTGATGAATGATCCGTTATAGAAAAGCCGGCGACCTTGGGGTCGTCGAAGTCCGTAACCAAGCTCAACATGCCGCTCAGCGCCTGGCCGATGGTGTCGAAGCCCGGCTTGTCGCGATAGGGGCCGCTTTGGCCGTAGCCGGAAATGGAGCAGTGGATCAGTTTGGGATTCAGCTTCGACAGCTCTTCGTAGTCGAGACCAAGCCGTTTCCTCGTCGGCGGGCGGAAATTTTCGATCAGGATGTCCGCCGTCTCCAAGAGTTTCAGCAGGATCTCTCTAGCTTTCTTCTCTCGTAGATTCAGCGTGATGCTCTTCTTGTTACGGTTCAAAGCGCGGAAGCTCGGGCCGTAACCTTGGTACTGCGGATTACGGCCGCGATGCGTATCGCCGCCGCTCGGCAACTCGACTTTGATGACCTCGCAACCAAGATCACCGAGCAAGCTGCCCGCATAGGGACCGGCGACATGGCCGCTGATGTCGATACAAACTGTTCCGTCGAGAGCTCCTGATATCATTTGATGCTCAAAAACGATTACTCCAATCAAGAAAAGATGTCCACCGGTAGTGGTTCAGTTAGAACACACCGTACTTTAGGTCAAAGAAAGATTTCTCGCGCCGCGCTCGAAATGACACGTAAAATGATCTGTCATCTCGAACGAAGTGAGAGATCTTGACCAAACTGAACCACTACCTGTCCACCTCGGCCTAACGCATCACCAGCAAAGCATCCACCGCGAAGGCGCCTTGACCCTTCGGCAACACGACGACGGGATTCAAATCCATCTCGGCGATATCGTCGCCCAAGTCGTAAGCCAGCCATGAAAGACGCGCAGCCGTCTCGGCGAGAGTGTCGAGGTCAGCCGGCGGAGCCCCACGAACGCCGGAAAATACCTTTTGTCCTTTCAAGCTCTCTAACGCTCGTCGCGCTTCGTTTGCGCTGATCGGCGGGATCCGAATCGCCACGTCGGCGAGAATCTCGACAAACACACCACCCAGTCCCATCACCAACGTCGGCCCGAGCTGATCGTCGCGTGAGATACCGAGCAAGGATTCGACGCCCTTGATCTGCTTCTGCACCAACACGCCTTCGATGTTTGCTTCCGGTTTGGCTTCGCGTACGCGAGACATCATTTCGTCGTACGCTTGTTCGACGGCAGAGCGGTTTTCCAAACCTAGTCGAAGAGCGGCAAATTCGGTTTTATGGGGGATGTCCACCGACGTAACTTTGAGGACGCATGGATAGCCAAGCTTATCCGCCGCTTGTACCGCTTCGCCTGCTGACCGCGTCATCACCGCCGGCGCCAATGCGATACCATAAGCTTGAAGCAGCTTCTCCGTTGCCTCGTAGGACAAAACGCCGCTTCCAAGTTGCGGGCGAGCTGGCGCAGATTCCGTCCGAGTCACTGGATTGAATCGGCCGCTAGCCCGATCGCGTTCGTTTGTTCGCAGCCGGCTCAAAGCGCGTATCGACTTGCGGTAATCGCCTGTAAACGTAAGCCCCAGGCTGTTAAGGCGCTCGTGCCAGACGTCTGCGATCGGTTCCGTGGCGCGAGTCAGGACGAAAACTCGCTTGTCGTTAGCCGCGCTCAAGTCGGCAAGCCTCTGATAAAGTTTCTCCGACGCTGGAGTGATCGTCTCGGGCAAATTGAGTCGCACGCCCACCATATCGATCTTCGGCTCCTGGAAACATTTTTCCAGGCAGCGGTCGAAGCCTTCCGCATTGATCCGTTGCAGGTCTTCCACATCGAGAGGATTTCCTAACAGTGTCGGCTTGTCCAGGCTTTCAACCATGACTTTCTGCGTCTCAGGACTGAGTTCCGGCACGGCGACTCCTTCCTGATCGGCGATGTCGCAAAGCAACGTGCAGTCGCCGCCGGAAATGGTAATGAGGCCCACGCCCCGATCATGTTTGTCCGGCCGTAATTTTGCGCCGGCGAATAGCGCCGTTGTGTCAATCAGGTCGTCGAGATCGTTGACGATCACCGCGCCGTGCTGTTCGAAAAATCCGTCCCATGCGGCGGCTGCGCCCGCGAGTTGGCCCGTATGGGCGATGACGTTGCGTTTCGCGCGCTCGGTCCTGCCGGCGCGGAGAATGAGAACGCTCTTGCCATTGGCGATGGCGCGATCCAGCGCCACGCCGAAGCGTTCCGGCTCTTTGGGAGCGGCTTCAAAATAGGTCGCGATGACCTCGATCTCCGGACACTCCGCCTGATACGCTAGATAGTCGGCGGAGTTGAGGATGATCTCGTTGCCGCCGCTGGCGCAGACGTGAAAGCCGAGGCCACGCTTCACTCCCATATTTATAACCAGATTCATCATGCCGCTGCTCTGAAAAATGCAACCGATGTTACCTGCGCGCAAATTTTTTGGAAGTTCGCCGCCCCATATACCGAGCTTCGCTCGCAGCGAGACGAAACCCATGCAGTTGGGGCCGAGTAATTTGAGGCCTGCCGCCTTCGCTGCCTGAGTGAGTTGTTGCTGTAACTTCTTCCCCTCTTCGCCGCCCTCGGCGAAGCCGTCGGCGAAAATCACTCCCGCCTTGACGCCTTTTTTACCTGCCTGCTCGACTACGGAGACGGCGGCCTTGTTGTTGACAGCGATGACCGCCAGCGGGATTTCACCCGGGACTTCGAGAATGCTCGGATATGTTTTTAGTCCAAAAACTTCGGAGCGGCCCGGGTTAATAGGCACGATGCGGGAAGCATCGAACCCCATGTTTTGCAGGTTTTTGAAAATATTCGCCGCGTAATGATTCCGGTCGCTGGCGCCAATGATGGCGAGCCGGTCCGCTTCGAAAAGCGGAGCTAGCGGTCTGTCGGTGAACAAGGGGAGCCTCCGTGAACAGAACAAAAAATCTTCGATTCGACGATTTGACTTATCTCAGTTGGAAATGGATGTCCAATAGGACTCGGAGCCACACCAATGGATTAGTTGTGAATAAGGGGTGTGTCATTCTGAGGCGCAGCCGAAGAATCTACTCATTCCTTGAGATCCTTCGCTCGCGCTCAGGATGACCGCCGGAGTGGTGGGTTGCCTTATTTGGGGATGAGGAGATTCACCAGTGCCCGCACGTTGTCGACCGTCTCGAGTTTCAGGATCGTTGCGATCAGCTCTTTGGACTGTTTCTCCGAGATCACCGACTTCGCGTTACTACGAAATTTATCAAGTACTTCGTTCTCCGTCATCGGATTTTCAGGATGGCCCTTGGCAATTCTTGCCGTGTAGGCGAAGCGAGTGCCGTCCGTCAATTCGACAGTCACCGGGCAATAAGGACCCGGCTCGGGAATGGTTTTATCAACGATGACATGAACCTTGCTGAGTGCTTGTTGCACTTGCGGGTCGTTTGCTTTGGCGTCCGTGAAGGTTTCGATTTCCAATTCCCCGTCCAAGATGCAGAGCGCAACGACGTAATTGATGGCGAACTTGCCACGCAAGCCGGTTTTGACCTCTGGATGATAGTGACGCTGATAGCGCAGCGGCGGGATGCTGACTTCGATTTTCGCGACATCAGAGAAACGAATGTTGTGTTCACGCTTCAAGTGCAAAGCGGCGTCGGCGGCGAGAAATTGCGGCGCGCTGCAGGGATGAAGTTTGAGACCAAGGCCGGGAGACTCTAAAAAATACGGCTTGCCGAGACCCGTGATCATCTTTTCATAGTCGCACGTTGCCGGTCCGAAAAAGGTGTCGCAGAAACCTCTCGGCGCCTCGATGATAGCGGCGTCGGCAGTGAAGCCCTGCTGGGCCAAGAGCACAGCCTCGACGCCGTTGCGTGCGGCGTTGCCGGCGTGAAATGGTTTCACCATGGAACCCTGCTGGCGATGGATGCCGCCCGCGCCCGAGGCAGCAATCCCGAGAGCTGCTTTGATCCTTTCCGGTTCGAGCTTCAGCAAACTGGCGGCTGCGACCGCGGCGCCAATGCTGCCAAAGACCGGAGTGCTGTGGAAACCGCGGTCTTGAACATTGGGCGCGTTAGCGGCGATTTTGGTGATGATCTCGATGGCGAGCACGTAAGCCTTCAATAAATCTTTTCCCGATGAGCCTGCGAATTCGCCGAGGCTCAGTGCCGCCGCCGTTAACATGCTAGTCGGATGACCCACGTGGATGTAGGCGTCCCAGTCGTCGTAATCCAGGCCGTGAGCCAGGAGTCCGTTGGCGAAGGCGGCCATCGGAACGGGAAGTTTCAAATGAGTGCCCCAGACGGACGCTTCGGACGCTCCGCCGGGTCGCGTGCAGTAATCGAATGCGATCGTAGCTACGGGCGTGGATACCGCAGCTAGCGCTACACCGAGCGTGTCGAGAATGTGCATCTCGGTATTTGCCAGCGCTCTTTCGGAGATGCTCAAGTAATCCGTCTCGGCGACGAAACGGGCGAGTGTGTCGGTGACGGGCGGCGGCGTAGCCATAGAGTACTTTCTTACCGTTCCAAGATTTGCTAATTCCTATCCGAATTGGGACGGCGTGTCCATCTGTGATAGAAAAAGCAACAGACAAAAGCCTCCGCCAGAGTAGAGGCTCCGACCAAGGCGGATCAGTCCTTCGGCTGAGGATCAGCCTCAGGCTTGAAATAGCCATCAGTCGGTAAAACGAAAATAAAAAAGTAAGGAGAGAAGGATGAAAGGCGTTTTAGAAGGAATCAGAGTTTTGGAATTGGGCAATTTTATTTCCGGACCCTACGGCGCGTGTTTGCTCGCGGTCATGGGCGCGGAAGTCATAAAGGTGGAAAACCCAAAAGGCGGCGACCCGTTTCGTGGTTGGGACCTCGGCGGCGATCAACCAAACTTTTGGGCGTTCAACCGCGGCAAGAAGAGCGTGACCTTGAATCTTCAGACTCCCGAGGGAAAAGAGATCTTTTACGGGCTGATTAAAGAGGCCGACGTAGTCATGGAAAACTACCGGCCCGGCGTCACAAAAAAATTAGGCATCGACTACGAAACCCTTCGTGCGATTAACGAGCGGATCGTCTATTGCTCCATAACGGGAACCGGTCCTACCGGTCCCTACGTCAGTCGGCCAGCCTATGACACCGTCGGTCAGGGGTTGGGCGGGATGCTGAGTGTATTGATGGATCCCAAAAATCCCCGGCCCATCGGCCCCGCTTATGCCGATTCGTTGAGCGGTCTCTTTTCCGCTATCGGTGTGCTGGGGGCGTTGGTGGCCAGAGCCCAAACCGGCAAAGGTCAGCAGATCGATGCGACCATGGCCGGTTCCATCCTCGCCTTTCTGATCGCGCCTGCGACCGAAACACTGGCGCATGGCCAACCGCCCGGCCCGTACACTCGTCCACGGCAGTCGCAAACCTATGCGTTCTCCGGTTCTGACGGTTTGCCGTTCGCCATCCATCTTTCGTCGCCCCAAAAATTCTGGGAAGGTCTATGCAAAGCCGTCGATCAGCCAGAGCTGATCGAAGACCCGCGCTTCAACACGCGGCCGAACCGCCGGAAAAATTACGACGAGCTGAGCAAAACCTTCGCGGAATTTTTTAGAGAAAAACCGCGCGCCTACTGGATGGAACAACTCGAAGCGAATGACGTGCCCCATACGCCCGTCTATAATTTGGCGGAGGTTTTTCAGGACCCACAGATCAAACACATGGGCATGGAGATTCAAATCGAACGGAAGAACAAACCGACGATCCGCACGGTGAAATTTCCTCTGGAGTACAGCGAGACAAAGATTCCTCATCCCTCAGCACCGCCGGAACTCGGCGAGCACAACGCAGAATTTTTGAAGTCGCTAGGATACGACGAGAAGAAGATTGCGGAGTTGAAAGAAAAGAGTGTGATCTGAGCTAAAGGAGAGCCAATTCAGCTTTTGGAAACCCGTTCTTGCTCATAGACTCCTCCGTCGATGCAATGTCCGACGAAATGCTACCTATGCAAAAACGTTCCACTCCGAGCACCAAGCTCCTGCCGAGAGGACTCGTGCTACTTCACGAAGACAGAGATATTCTTGTGGTGGATAAACCCGCGGGCTTGTTGACGATGGGTACGGAGTCGGACAAAACACGAACAGCTTACTTCATTCTCACCGACTATATCCGTAAAGGTTACAGCAAGTCCCGGAAACGCATTTTCATCGTTCACAGACTGGACAGGGAGACATCAGGGATACTTATCTTCGCGAAGAGCATAGAGGCTAAGCTCCGTTTGCAGGCTCAATGGAAAGAAACCAAAAAAAAGTATCTCGCAGTCGTTCATGGTCAGTGCGATAAGAAGTCGGAGACGATTACTACATACCTAGCGGAGAACAAAGCCCGCTTCGTGTACTCCACATCCGATACCACAAAAGGAAAATTATCTCGTACGGCTTATGAAGTGCTCAAGCAGACGAAAGACTTTGCTTTGCTGGAAGTTGATCTGTTGACGGGCAGGAAGCACCAGATACGCGTGCATCTCGCCGGGATTGGACATGCTGTTGTCGGCGACCAGAAGTATGGAAAAAGGGATGGAGCCCACACGCGTTTAGCACTTCACGCCAGATCGATTTCCTTCAAACACCCGTTCAGCGGCAAGCAGATCACTTTTGAAACGAAAGTCCCGGTCTATTTCAACCAGCTAGTGGGTAGCGTGAGAGCTGTCGTCCTCTGATTGCTCTACGCCCGAAGAAACCGCATTTCTTCAGGCCGGAGAGTCAACGTTCGGCCGGCCGTTCGGTAAATTTCTGAATTAGCTAACCAGTTTTAGCTGAGCTGTTCATTCGTTGGTTTGAGTCGGTAGCGTGAGGTGTTATTCATTGTCCAGCTCCCTCGCCAAGAAATCTGACACAAGAGTCCCGGAGCTAGCAGCGAGCCGCGGATCGTAGCAGTCGCCGTCTGCGAGAGCGAAGCCGTGGCCTGCGTGAGGGAAGAAATGCCACTCCACCGGCTGGCCGTTAGCCTGGAAGCTCGACCACAGGCGCTCCTGCACGGGGATGGAGGCGACATGGTCTTTGCCGCCGAATAAAATAATCGATGGGCATTTAAAATCCCGCACGGCGTCGTTTGGATGGCGGGGCCGTAGTTGGCCTGGCTGTTCGTCGCGAACGGATGGATAATACCCGACGAAAGCGCGAACGCTCGGAGTGGCGGCGACGAAATGAATGCCGATGCGGCCGCCCATGCAGTAGCCCACGACGGCGCAGCGCTTGCCGTCGACGTCATTTCTATTGGTCAGATAACGCCAGCTCTGATTGAGAATCTCCATGAACTGTCCGTCAGTAGTTTTCTTTTGAGCTTCGTGGACACCGTCGGAAATGCCTAAGAGCTTATACAAATCGGGAACGATCGTGGTGTAGCCCAGTTTGGCGAAGTTACACACGGTGGATTTCATGTGCCCGGTGACGCCGAAGTGGTGATGAACGATAAGTACGCCGGGCCCGGGTTCTTTTCTGTCGGGGTGGGCGATATATCCGGGGATGCCATCTTTGGCGGCTGAAAGGTCTCGGTTAATGATCTTCATCGTCTTAATCCTCCGTGAGAGTCAACTGAGGGTCGTGTTATTACGATTGGGTTTAAAACTCAACCGTACGGCGGAGCGATAGGTGCATACGTTCACTGGGCAGTTGCATTGCTCGCGATTGTTCAGAGGTCAACCCGTTTACCGTCCCGAAACAAGTGGATTTGCCCGGGCGCCACGTTGAGACCGATGTTGTCGCCAGCACGGAATGGTGCTTCTCTTCCCGCTCTGGCAATGAGATCCACGCGGTCGCACTTCAGATGAACGAATCGGTCGGAACCGAGGTCCTCGACCATTTCCACCTCGCCGCTCATCCAACTCGCCCCTGAGTCGACCGTCTGTAAATCCTCAGCGCGAATGCCGACGGTGACAGGGTTGCCCGCGAATTGCGGCAACTTTTGTTGCAGTACGCTCGAAAGATCCAAGCGCAGATTTCCACATTCAAAGTGAGCGCCGCTTTCGTCCAGTTTTCCCTCGAGGAAATTCATTTGAGGACTGCCGACAAAGCCAGCAACCATGAGGTTAGCGGGTTTATGATAAATCTCCGACGCAGAGCCGATTTGCTGAATGTTGCCCTGGTAGAGGACGATGATTTTCTCTCCGAGGGTCAATGCTTCCGCCTGGTCGTGGGTCACGTATACGATGGTCGCGCGCAATCGCCGGTGCAGCCGTGCCAGCTCCACGCGCATGCTCGCTCGCAGCGTCGCATCCAAATTTGACAGCGGCTCGTCAAAAAGAAAAATCTTCGGCTGTCTCACGATGGCGCGTCCCAGCGCGACTCTTTGTCTTTGGCCGCCGCTCAAGCCTTGGGGCCGCCGCTCCAGCAGATTTTCGATTTCCAGGAGCCGAGCGGCGTCTCTCACTTTCGGTTCAATCTCGCCGGATGCCACACGGCGGAGCCGCAACGAGAAAGCCAGATTTTCAAAGACCGTCATGTGCGGATAGAGCGCGTAGTTTTGAAACACGAAGGCGACATCCCGCTCGCGCGGCGGCAGATGATCGACGCGTTCGGCTCCGATGCGGATCTCTCCGGCGCTAGACTGCTCTAACCCGGCGATCAGCCGCAAAACGGTCGATTTGCCGCATCCCGAGGGCCCCAGCAAAATGCAAAATTCCCCGTCGGTTACTTCGAAGGAAATGTCGCTCAAAACTTCTGTGGTGCCGAAACGTTTTGACAACCGATTTACGGCTAGAGAAGCGATAGGACCTCCATCATTCGATTCGAGACTGTTTGATCACATTCCTTTAACCTTTAACGGCGCCTGCTGACAACCCGCGGACGATCCCCCGCTGAAAGACGAGCGTAAGAAGAATCAAAGGGATAGTCGCGACCGTGGAGGCTGCGGCGATCTCACCCCAGGGCATCGTGTATTCTCCAGGGAAAAGCGCGATACCCACCGGAAGAGTCTGGACGTTGGGATCGGTCATAACGATGAGCGCAAAGAAAAACTCGTTCCACGCATGGATAAAGACCAACAGTGCTGCGGTGAGAATTCCCGGCGCCGCCAGCGGCAGGATCACTTTGTACAATGCCTGCAGCCGGCTGCAGCCGTCGACGAGCGCCGCCTCTTCGATCTCGCTCGGCACCTCAAGGAAAAAAGTCGTGAGAATCCAGACAGCGAGAGGCAATGAGAAGGCGATGTAAGCCGCGACCAGACCCTGATAGGTATTGAGCCAATCTAAACGGTCGAGAATGCTCCAGACGGGACCGGCGACTGCGATCTGCGGAAACATCGAGATAGCGAGCAACAACAGCAGATAGAATCTCGTCCATCCTAAATGGAAACGTGCCATGGCGTAAGCCGCGAGCGCGCCGATGGCGATGGTGAACAAGGTGGCCGCGCCGGCGACGATCACGCTGTTGGCGATGTAATGGAGGACCCCGTATTTTTCCAGCGCCGATTGATAGAAGCCCCAATGAAACGAAGGGATGAGTTTCGGCGGGATCGCCGTGAGCTCCGCCGGACTCTTGAACGAAGTCAGGACAAACCAGAGAAACGGAAGCAAACAGTAGACGGCGATGCCGAGTGAACAAAGCAACAGCGCTGCTGAACGCTTCATCCTGTTGCTCCTTCCAAACGGCTCGTCTTGAGAATTCGCAGATAAGCCAACGACAGAACGAGCGAGATTAAAAAAACCGCCACCGCGATGGCAGAGCCGTAGCCGACCATGCCCTCGGCGAAGGTCTTTTTGTAGCCGTAGAATTGCAGCACATTGGTGGTATCGGCGGGTCCTCCCTGAGTCATCACGAAAACCAAATCGAAAACGCGCAGGGCGTCGATGGTTCGAAAGAGCAGGGCCAAAAGCAGCGCCGGCCGGACCAGCGGCAAGGTGACGTGGCGAAATTTCTGCCATGCCGTAGCTCCATCAATGCCCGCCGCATCGTACAGGTCATCCGAAATCGCCTGCAATCCCGCCAAGATGATCAAGGCGGCAAAAGGAGTGGTTTTCCAAATTTCCGCCGCCATGATCGCGACAATCGCAAGATAAGGATCGGCCAGCGGCGCGAGATAGCGGGAAGCGTCGCCACCGAAAAGGATGAAATTAAACAATCCGTAGCGATCATTAAATATGAAGCGCCACATCTGGGAGGAAACCACCGTGGGGATCGCCCAGGGAATGAGAACCACGGCGCGCAAAAGGCCCCGGCCGCGAAACGCTTCGTTCATTACCAGCGCGATGGCCAACCCAAACAGCAACTCGAGCGGAATCGTCACGCCGACGAATATCAACGTCGTGCGCAAAGCCTGCATGGCCACGGGATCGCTCCAGAGGTCGGCGTAGTTCTCCCAGCCGACCATCTTCCGTCCCAGCCACGGGAGGGTCAGGATGAGCCGATAAAAACTCAAGCGGAACGATTCAAAGATCGGATAGACGGAGAAGACGCCGACGAAGATCAAGCTCGGCAGCAGGAATAAAAGCGCCAGCCGGTGGGAGCTTTTCATAGCGTCGGTGCCTCGCGCAAAAGGTCCAGCACGCGGTTCATGTCTCTCGCGGCCAAGGCTGCGCGCTTCGAAAGATCCGTATCGGGCAGGGCTAAGACCGAGCTGAAATAGCGCTGCATGATATTCGACAACGGCACATAGACCGGCGTCGTCGGTCGCGGCACCGCTTGCTTAAATGTCTCCAGCAGTGCCTTGAGTTGCGGAACTTTGGCCGATATTTCCGGATCGTCATAAAGCGAAAGGCGCGTCGGCGCGCGTCCGGTGGATAGAGCGATGCGCTTTTGGATTTCCTTGCTGGTCATGAAAGCGACGAAGCGCCAGGCCAGATCGGGCTTCGTGGAAAAACGGCTGACGCCAAGCTGCCACCCGCCCAGCGCCGCGACGCCTCTGCCGCCGGGAAAGCTCGGCAGCGGCATCATGCCGACTTTACCGGCGATTCGCGAATTTTTGGGATCATTGGTAACCGCCCAGGCATAGGGCCAGTTGCGGTGAAAAATCGCTCGTCCCTGAGCGAAGAGCGCAAGAGATTCCGGCTCTTCGTAGGTGAGGACGCCCCGATGGGAGATTTCACCGATAATCCGGTCGCGCACGAAGCGCACCGCCTCGACCGCGCGCGGTTGATCGAGCGCGCTCACCAGGCGCTTTTCGTCCCACAGGGCGCCGCCGTTGCCAAGAATGTATTCCATCATGTCACAGATGAGGCCTTCGTATTGTTTGAACTGGCCGGAAAAGCCGACGAGGTTTGGATCTCGCTCGCCGGAAAGCATGGTCTTGGCCGCTTCTACCAATTCGGGCCAGGTGCGCGGGGGCGGCAGCGAATATTTTTCTAGAAGGTCTTTTCGATAATAGAGAAGCCCGGCATCGACGAAGAGCGGCACACCGAATATTTGACCCCGATAGCGGTTGGCCGAAACCGGCGCTTTGAGAAACTTCTCTTGTTCCGTTGCCGTGAAGTAACGATCCAACGGCAAGGCCCAGCCCGCCGATGCAAACTCTGCGGGCCATATGACGTCCATGAAGAAAACGTCCAGTTGGGTGTCGCGGTTCTTTAATTTCTGTGTCAGGAGGTCATGAAACTGCGTCGAAGAATGGGGACCGATCTCCCGGACGATTTTGATTCCCGGATTTTGCCGCTCGAAATCAGTAACCGCTTGATCCCAAACTTGCGGCGCCTCTGGTTTCCAACCGACGAAGCGGAGCTCGGTGTTCTGGGCGCCGGTGAGCGCGGGATAAAGAAAAAAGAGGAAGGTAATGCAATATGAAAATGTCTTCGAGTTAAACATGCTGAAAATTCCCCGACCGCCTCACAAAAGAGGCACTCGGCGTGGAAATCTTAACGAGCGCCGCTGGGCCAAGCGTTACTTACATTCTACGTGAATGTTTCGAATAAAAAAGTGGATTGGTGCGATTTCTGCTTCATGCAAGGAGTTTTCCTGGATTCCGGCTCTCGCGTGCGCCCGCCCGCTCGGCGGAATGACGCCGAAATTTTGTTGCGAATTTGGCGACACCACACTAGGTTGTTCTACTTCGGCAGCGGCCAATTCAGCCACTCGGAGATACCGCGCCCCATGATCCACTCTTTGTCCGTTGCCGAAAGAAAGTCGAGCTGTTCGGTAAAAAGCGTCACCACCTGCTTGTAAGGACATGGGAGATGGGACAGATCCGTGCCCCAAAAACAGCGCTCAGGCCCGAAGGCCTCGACGACACGGCGGATGAGCGGGTGAAGCGTCGGGAAAGGGTACGGCTCGGTGACGTAACAAGGCAACGCGGAGACTTTCACGGCAACGTTTTTCAAATGAGCCAGCTTACAAAGATTATCTACGGCGCCATCCAGTGGTTTGCCCTTAAGCGCTGTGCTGAGACCCATGTGATCGATGATCACGCGCAGTCCCGGATGGCGTTCGGCGATCTCGCCGAGCTTCAACACGGCTTGAGGCGCAAAGGCCATGACCGGAACGTCGTAGCGCTCGGTTGCGTCCCAAAACCAATCAGCCGTGCCGTCCTCCAGCCAGAGTTTCGTGCGGCCCTGGTGAAACGCCATGCGTATTCCCAACATGCCGGGCTGATTTTTCCAGGTCGGCATCAGTGCGCGGCTTTCGGGCTTATTGATCGAGA
>VBKE01000362.1 GCA_005879605.1 Deltaproteobacteria bacterium | reverse complement strand
TGCCCAGATCGTGCATGTCGGCGCAGCCGGCAATGGAGATCACCGCGCCTTCGCTGTGCATGGCGTTGGTCAGGCCGGGAATCGCGTTGGCGAAACCCGGCGTGGTGTACATACAAACGCCGGGCTGCTCCGTGATTCGATTCCAGGCGTCCGCCATGTGGACCGCCGCTTGCTCGTGACGCGTATCGATGATGCGGAAATCCTGATCCGCCATTACGTCCAGGATCGGCAGGATGTGATCGCCAGCCAACGCAAAAATATTTTTAACGCCTTCGAGTTTGAGCGCTTTGCAGATTAGATGACTTCCAGTGACGCGGGCCATTAATCCCTCCTGTTAGCTCGTGTTATTAAGTGATTTATGCGTACAAAGAACGACATTCCGATTTACCTGAATCGTTTAGTACAGCGTCACTCTGTCGTCAATGGCAAGATCCCGGTAAGCTGTCAAGAAGGCTCTCGGAAATTTGCTTGGGAATATCCCAGGGATTGCGCTATAAGTCCATGCTGGATTATTTATCGATTAAGTTGCGGCCCGTGGGTTCACAGAAGGGAGGCCAGTCATGTCGAAGATTGTAAAAATTCTTCTCACGATCTGTTTGACCGTTTCCTTGCTCGGCAATCTTGTTTATCCAACTTTCGCGCAAGAAGCGCCGAAGAAGCTTTTGGTCGCGTATGCGGGGCTGATATCTACTCACACGAGCGTTTGGCTGGGCGAAGATCAGGGATTTTTTAAAAAGCATGGCCTGGACGTTAGTTCCGTTTTTACCGGGAGCGGATCCGTAACGTCACAGGCGCTGCTAGCCGGCGAAGCCAAACTCGCCTCGACCAGCGTCGGTCCCACAGCCGGCGCCGTCAGCGCGGGAGCCGATCTCGTGATTGTGGCGGGAACCATCCATATTCTCCCTTATCAGTTTTGGGTTCTACCCCAGGTGCGCCAGCCCGCAGATCTGAAAGGGAAAAGAGTCGGTATCAGCACTTTCGGCTCGGGTAGTCACCTGGCGGCTGAAGTGGCACTGCAAAGTCTTGGGCTCGACCCGGTTCGCGACAAAGTTGCGATCATCCAGGTTGGAACGCAGCCGGACCGAGTGGCTGCCCTGGTTACGGGCAGAATCGAGGCGACGCCATTAGAGCCTGGATTTGGGCAGGCGGCGAGGGACAAGGGACTCACGGTGATGAGCGATCTCACCAAAACCGATGCGCCTTATTTGAATACCGTGATCGTTGCTTCACGGCGTTACATAAAAGAGAACCCGCAAGTCATCGAATCATTTCTCAAAGGCACGATTGATGGCTTGGCGTTTCTGTCCAACCCGGCCAACGAAAAGGCAGTCAAGAGTGTTCTCGCTCGACGTTTGAAACTCACGACACCTCAAAGCCTTCAGATCATGTATGATGCGACCGTGGAAATGCATGCGAAAACCAAAATTCCCTCTGCTCCGGTCGCGGGGGTTCAGAATATGATTGATGCCCTTCAGAGAGTGAATCCACGCCTTACGAAGCTTAAGGCAGCCGATCTGATCGATAACTCTTTCGTGGAGCGGCTCGAAAAATCCGGCTACATCGCTGAAGCGATGAAGCGGGGTCGGTAGCATCATGACTGGTGCGCGGAGCGCACCCTACAAGTGTCCTTCGTGCCTTCGTGGTGAGGGCTTGTTCTCTTTTGGTTGCGCGTTAGCCGCGCGAGGTCCTTCGTGGTTATCCAGTCGTCGACTCGAAGAAATGAAAAAACGAATTCAATGGCAGGCCTGACTCAACCGTTCGACGTGCTCGTCATTGGTGGTGGCAACGCCGGGCTTTGCGCCGCGATTACCGCGCGACGCGCCGGCGCGCGAGTGCTCGTGCTCGAAAGCGCCACGAAGGACTTCCGCGGCGGCAACAGCCGCCACACGCGGGATATCCGCTACATGCACGAGGCGGCCACGAATTACGTCACCGGCCGTTACAGTAAGGAGGAGTTTTGGGAGGATTTGCGTCAAGTAACGGGAGGGGAGACGAACGAGCTTCTCACCCGCCTGACGATTCAAGCCTCCGAAGACCTCGGAGACTGGATGCCCGCGAACGGCGTCCGCTGGCAGAAGCCGCTCCGCGGGACTCTGCATTTGGCTAAAAGCAATCTCTTCATGCTGGGTGGCGGCAAGGCGATGATGAATGCGTATTACGAAACCGCTTCCAGACTCGGAGTGGAGATCGCCTACGAAACGGAGGTCAGCGAGCTGAAAATGTGTGATGGCGGATTTCTCTCTGCCTGTTGTAATGGCGGGCGGCGTGAGATTCAGGCAAAGGCGCTTGTCGTTGCATCTGGTGGCTTCGAGGCGAATATTCCGTGGTTGAAGGAGTATTGGGGCGATGCCGCCGACAATTTCATCATCCGCGGCACCAAGCACAACCAGGGACGGATGTTAAAGGAGCTGCTCGACCACGGCGCGAAACCGGTCGGCGATCCGCGCGGCTGCCACGCCGTGGCGCTCGACGCGCGCGCGCCGAAGTTCGATGGCGGCATCGTGACGCGCCTCGACAGCGTGCCGTTCGGCATCGTCGTCAATAAAGAAGTCAAGCGCTTCTACGACGAGGGCGAAGACTTCTGGCCGAAGCGCTACGCGATCTGGGGCGGGCTCATTGCGCGGCAACCGGATCAAATCGCCTATTCGATCGTTGACGCCAAAGCGCTGCCGCGCTTCATGCCGTCGGTGTTTCCGCCGATCGAGGCGGAGTCGATTCCGGAGTTGGCCAGCGCGCTGGGTCTCGATTCATCTGCGCTGGCGACAGCGGTAAGCGAATTCAACCAAGCCGTGCGGCCGGGCGCATTCGATCCCGGCATTCTGGATAATTGTCGGACCGAGGGAATCGATCCGCCGAAGAGCCATTGGGCGCGACCGATCGACTCTCCTCCATACTATGGTTACCCGCTCCGCCCCGGCATTACGTTTACCTATCTCGGCGTGACAATTGACGAGCAAGCGCGCGTCATCATGCAGGACGAGCGGGCGGCGAAAAACATCTTTGCCGCCGGCGAAATAATGGCCGGCAATATTCTCCGCAAAGGCTACCTCGGCGGCTTCGGGTTAACCATCGGTGCGGTCTTCGGCAGGATTGCCGGCCGGGAGGCGGCGCGCTTTGCCTGCGCCTGATCTGCTAAAAGACGGCGCGCGGCAGATGATGGTCTGCAACGCTTGCCGCTACTGCGAGGGGTATTGCGCGGTTTTTCCGGCGATGGAGCAGCGCCGGATTTTCACCAAAGCTGATCTCACGTATCTCGCTAATCTCTGCTTCGATTGCCGCGACTGTTACTACGCTTGCCAATACGCGCCGCCACATGAGTTCGGCGTTAACCTCCCAAAGCTCATGGCCGAGCTGCGCGCGGACACTTACCGCGATTTTAGCTGGCCGGCCATTCTGTCGGGGCTGTTCAAGCGGAACGGACTCGCCGTGAGCCTGATCAGCGCCGGCGCGCTCGTGACGATCTTACTTCTCGTGCTCGTTTTCATGGGGACTGATGTGTTATTGGCGACTCATCTCGGCGAGGGCACCTTCTATCGGGTCGTTCCCTACGCCGCGATGACCGTGCCGCCACTACTCATCGCGCTCTATGGTTTGGTGATTCTGCTGAATGGCGCGTTTCGCTTTTGGCGCGAGACCCGAGGCGGTTTATCCGACGTGATCGATCTCCACGTGCTTTGGCGGGCGACGCAGGACGCGTTCGGGCTCACGTACATGAAGGGCGGCGGCGTCGGCTGCAACTATCCGAACGCGACTTTCTCGCAATCGCGGCGATGGTTCCATCACTTGGTTTTCTACGGGTTCCTATTCGACTTCGTCTCGACAAGCGTGGCCGCCTTCTACGATCACTTTCTCGGCTGGCAAGCACCGTATCCGCTTTTGAGCTGGCCCGTCGTTCTTGGAACGATCGGCGGCGTCGGGCTACTGATCGGAACG
>VBKE01000361.1 GCA_005879605.1 Deltaproteobacteria bacterium | reverse complement strand
GGAACAGTTTCATGTTCACGCTGTTTGCTTCTGCAGTGAGGCCGGTTGCGGTATCTCCGAGGCCGAAAGAACGGCTTCGGCTGTAACCGTGCCCGCTCAAGATGTGCAAGTTGACCGGTATGTCGAGATCCTGAGAGGTGGCCCAGAACTTGTCGTAATGCGATGCGGAAAACGGCAGCTCTGCTGGCGGTACCTGCCAGATCACCGAGCCGCGCATGCCGGCTCTGCGGCAGCGCTCCAGTTCATTCACGGCACCGTCGATGTCGTACATCGACAGCATGGCGATACCGATAAGCCGTTCGGGAGCGGCGCTGCAGTAGTCGATGAGCCAGTCGTTGTAGACCCGCGCGCAAACTGCCTCCAACTCGTGATCGTCGAGGCTCAAGCACTTCAAGCCATGGGTCGGATACAGGACTTCGGCGCTGACGCCGTCGGCGGCCATCTCGGAGACGCGCTTGTTCTTGTCCTGGGCGCCGCCGGGCGTGTCGTTGGGCCTTTGCCCGCCAAAATCGGGGGCGCGGTCCTGAAAAGCCTTCGGCAGTTGTTTTTGCCAAAGACCCGCGGGCTCGATGACGTGTGAGTCCGACGAGATCAAGACTTCGTCGATGACGACGTTGCTCTCTTTCCCATAGGTTCGTTCAATAATGGCCATCGTTTGACTCCTTTGTATTGTGACAATTGCGCGAGCTGGCTGTCGTGCGGATTTCTGAAAAATCGCTCACAGCCATACTAGATGGAAATAACCCAGTCTGGGGTCAAGGTGCAAGGGGAGGGTCGTGAACCGCTTGGGATCGGGTCGAGGTTTTGGCGTTGCGTCTTTTACGTTTGCATTCGTTCATCGGTCAATCAACGGGACAATGGCAGGGATGAAATTCAGATTCAGCTATAGAACATAGGCGTCGTTCTGCCCAACGTTTTCTTGATCACCCCGGTCGCATCTTGAGCAGCATCGGAATATCCATTGTTTCCTGATACAGACGCAGTTTTTTTTCTTTACGCTGCACGGCGAGCATGGCCATGCGGTCGGCGAGTTCGTTGCCTTCGGTGCCGACGTGGGCGGCGACGTGGGTGAGCTTCAGTTCTTTTTTAATGCGTCGGTAGATCGCGTAACAGTCCTGGATAATTTCCAGGTTCTTGATCCCACCGCCAGGTTTTTTCCAGCCCTTCTTTTCCCAGTTCGGTGCCCAACTGCGAATGCAGTTGATGGAGTACGCCGAGTCGCTGCACACCAAGAGGCGAGTTGTAGAGGAGAAGTTTCTTGACACCTCAGCAGTCTTAATATACTTTTTCATCGTAAAGTATCATAACTTTCTGGCTATCGAACTAAAGTATTCTAAGCATGCAACCCTCTGATTTTACCGAGAAAGCGCCAGGACGCCCAATCAAGACCGCGCAGGACTACTGGGCGTTCGTGCCCCAGCCGTTGCCGCCCGCGCTGGAGATCGATTGGGACTTAGCGAACACACTGTCGGAAGCGGATCGCTCGCTCAGTGAACTCTCTGGAGTGGCTCGAACCCTGCCAAACCCGCATTTGCTCATAGCCCCTTTTGTCCGCCGCGAGGCGGTATTGTCAAGTAGAATAGAGGGAACACAAGCCGGTTTTTCTGATCTCCTTTTCTTTGAAGCTGCCCCGTCCGCCAAGCCTCCGATCGAGGATGTCAAAGAGGTGGCGAACTACGTTAGCGCCTTGGAGCATGGTCTCGCGCGGCTGAAAGACCTCCCGGTCAGTCTGCGCCTCATACGTGAAATGCACGAGCGGTTGATGCACGGCGGCCGCGGCGACACCATGACCCCTGGAGAATTCAGGCGTTCCCAGAACTGGATCGGCCCGCTGGGTTGCACGTTGGCGGATGCCGCTTTCGTTCCTCCACCGGTTGCGGAGATGACGCAGGCACTGCGTGACTTTGAAAAGTACTTGCATGAGCCACCCGTCCTTCCGCCCTTGGTTCGTCTGGCGTTGATCCACTATCAGTTTGAAGCGATTCACCCATTTCTGGACGGCAACGGTCGCATCGGACGGCTGCTCATCACACTACTCCTCTGCGTCGAAGGATTGTTGCCTCAACCTCTTTTGTATTTGAGTGCGTTCTTCGAGCATCATCGGCAGGAATACTACCGCTTGCTTATGGCCGTGAGTCAGTCCGGTTCATGGACGCCTTGGATCGCGTACTTCTTGCGCGGTATCGCCGAGCAGTCGAGCGACGCGGTAAAACGCGCGAACCTGCTGCTAAGTTTGCGCCAGCGCTATAGGGAAAAGATGCAGTCGGCTCGATCCTCGGCGTTGCTACTGCAAATGGTCGACGACTTATTCTCGACTCCTGCCCTCGATGTGTCCGGCGCCAGCAAACGCCTGAACGTGACGCCACGGGCGGCCCAACTCAATGTCGATAAGCTCATAAAATCGGGGATTCTAAAAGAAGCGACTGGGCGCCGCCGCAATCGAATCTTTGTCGCGGCGGAAATCATAGATATCATTGAAGCGCCGGAGATAAAGTGATGGGCCCAACTCGAAGGGGGCTAAGGAACGAGCCCCCGATAGGTCGGACCACGCTATGTCTCTGTGTCATCACCGTTTCTCTGACGGAGATTGTTTTCCGGCCTTATCGCAACATTTTTGCCGCCAAAATTGCGACCCTAAGCTTCGCTCTTTTGAGTCAACTCACGATTTTTAGAGCATAGTTTTTATCTTCTAGTGTCTAGCCCAATCAGATTTGCGCTATTATCTTGCCAGACCAAAACATTCACAGCTCCAACCCGGCTGGTTGCGCCGTCCGAAAAATGCTACCGCGGTCCTTGTAGGTTTTATGCGGCGCTTGTGCTTGGCCGGCTTTGAAAACCTGCATCGCAAATTGATATAGAGTGTCTGCGGAGGAGACGCTATGGCCAATATTATTCAAGATGGTTCCTATGTCCTGGCCGCCGATACAGAGGAGCTCAAAGGCTTCGAACAGGAGCTCGAGTCCGCTTATCTTGTGGGCGAATGGCAGATCCCTCGGCGACCGCAGCCCGATCCGGGCGGTGTGCCCCACATCTGGAAGTGGGATTTTATGGTCGCCATGATGCGCCAGGCCGGCGAGGTTCTAGGCTTGGAAGAAGGAGGCAGGCGCAGTCTGCTTTTTACCAACCCTGCTATTCCGACTAAGGGAACGACCTTGTCGCTGCGCGTTGGGCTTCAGATGCTCAGGCCTGGTGAGGTGGCATGGGCTCATCGTCACAGCATGGGCGCGCTCCGCTTTGTGGCAAGGGGAAACCCAAAGGCTTACACCATCGTCGACGGCGAAAAGCTCCATATGGAGGAGAACGATCTTATTTTGACGCCGCAGCAAACGTGGCATCATCACGAGAACCCCAGCGACGAGCCGGTGATTTGGTTGGACGCCATCGACACGCCGTTTGTCAGAAACATGAACGCGATCTTTTACGAGCAGTACAGCAGCATGAAACAACCGGTGGTTGACGCCAGCGACAGCGTGCAGTTGGACGCGGGCTGGACCCGGCCTCGATGGCGCAGCGTGGAGGCCGAAAGAGGTTTGGCGGTGGCCTACAAATGGGCGTCAACCTTCGATCAACTGAAGCGCTTGGCCGGC
>VBKE01000360.1 GCA_005879605.1 Deltaproteobacteria bacterium | reverse complement strand
GGAGAAACGGGATTTCTGGTTCAGCCGGAGGAGCGTGCTTTCACGGTCGCCTTGGAACGCTTGCTGCTTGACCCAGAGCTGAGGGGACGTTTCGGCCAGCAGGCGAAAGCATATGCCAGCACTCATCATAATTTGGAAACGATTCGACGTCGCTACGAAGAGCTTTACCAGTCGTTGCTGGCAGAGAAACGTTGGGAACCGGAATCTCAGAGCGTCAGAAGTGTCATATGACGGCAGCTGACCATCGCAAACGCATTCTCCAGATCGGCAACTGGCCTCCGCCCGTGTGCAGCTGGACGATGAGTCTGGTCGGTCTGCGCAGAGAATTGGAGGCCCGCGGCTGGGATTGCCAGGTCATGAACCTGAACGAGAACCGGAAGGTGCGTAGTCCGGAATACATTGACGTCCAGGATGGCTGGGATTACTTGAAGAAAGTCACGGGCCTAGTGGCGAGAGGGTATGCGGTCCATGTACGCGTGAACGGCGAGACGAGAAAAGGCTATGTTTTGGCCCTGACCGCGCTGGGACTAGCGCGTCTATTCGGCCGGCCGGCGCTGCTGACGTATGGAGGTGGACATCAGCAGAGTTTTTTCCCGGCGCCTAGGAAGTCCTTTCGCTTTTGGGCATTCTGGTTCTTGTTTCGCGTCCCTCACAAGATTTATTGCAACAGCAATAAGGTCAAACAGGCGCTGTTGACGACAGGAATTCGTCCGGAACTCGTGCTTCCCATCCCGCACTTCTCCACTCACTACGTACAATTCACACCGGCTGCGCTGTCTGCGCAGGTCGAGGATTTCTATCGCCGGCACGACGGGATCTTTTTCAGCTATGTCTGTTTTCGTAAAGAGTATGCGCTTAATTTTTTGGCTGATGCCATCCGGCGCTTTCGGCAGGATCACCCCCGGATCGGCTTCCTGTTTGTTGGTCCACAGTACCGCGAACTGGATCAGATGAGGGAGTTCCTGCGAAGCCAAGATCTGGGAACAGCCGTCTGCCTGCTGGGTTCGATCCCGCATGAACTCTTCCTGACCCTGCTGAGCCGATCCGTGGCCTACATTCGCACACCAGTTACCGACGGTGTTTGTTCCTCAGTGCTCGAATCGCTAAAGCTGAGAATTCCCGTGTTGGCAGCCGACAACGGCGCTCGTCCCAGTGAAACGGAAATGTGGAAGGAAGGCGATCTAGATGGTCTCCTGGCGCTCATGGAAGAGGCGGTTACTCATCATTCCGATATGGTGGCCCGGATTCCCGAGATCGAGGTGGAGGACAATACCAAAAAGCTGGCCGACAGTATTGAACGGCTGAGCCTGAAGAATGAGCCGGCAAAGGATCCCTACAACAAAAAAGCGTGGGAAGCTGACTCTGGCGGCGTGGGCGAGGAGACGTTTACCTCGTCGAGGAAATCGTGATGGACGAGCGTTTCGGCTTCGGAAGAAACTGGCAACGGTTTCTCCTCGCACTCGATGAAGAGCGCATTCGGGCAGCTGAGGTCTCGCTGCGCGAAATGCTTCAAGTCCCGGATCTCTCGGGGAAATCCTTTGTCGATGTGGGTTCCGGCAGCGGCCTTTTTTCGCTAGCTGCGATACGTATGCGCGCCAAGCGTGTGCACTCATTCGACTATGATCCGGAAAGCGTAGCTTGCACACGTCACTTGAAAAACCGGTTTTTCCCACACGCCGGGCACTGGACCATCGAACGCGGCGATGCATTGGAAAAGGATTACCTGGCGGACCTCGGTACTTTCGACGTTGTCTACAGTTGGGGCGTCTTGCATCACACCGGAAATCTCTGGCAAGCGATGGAGAATGTTCTAAGGCTGGTCGCCGACGGAGGCACGTTTTTTGTCGCAATCTACAATGATGGGGGCAGAAAGTCCCGCCAGTGGTACCAGCTCAAACGTCTGTACAACCAGAGAAAGTTTTACAGAATCGCACTTCCGGCTGTGTTCATACCGCTGAACGTGACCCGGGGCCTGATCAGTGATTTGTTGAACCACAAGGATCCGTTGACGCGATATCGGGAATACAAGAAAAACCGAGGAATGTCGGTAGTGCGGGATTGGATAGATTGGCTTGGGGGATGGCCATATGAGTTCGCCAAGCCCGAAGAAGTTTCGGAATTCGTTAAACGCCGGGGATTCGAGATGATGTTGTGTGTAAATAAATCGGGCTGGGCATTAGGCAATAACGAGTTTGTGTTTGCGCGAGAACGGAACGTGCCCGGAGGCCCTGAGCGGACAGCAGCCGTTTCTCCGGCTTAATGCTTCGGTTGAATGCATGTCTAATTAACAATAGCGCATGATATCGCAGGACTTGACAATCCAGCGGCCTGAGGCAAGCGCCACAAGAAAACACGCCCCGGTATTCGTCCTTGGCTGTGTGCGCTCGGGGACCACGCTTCTCTATCACATGCTGCTCTCCGCCGGGGGGGTTGCGGTATATCGCGCGGAGTCGAATGCCATTAATCTGCTGGAGCCGAGGTTTGGCGACCTTAGCGTAAGGCGCAACAAAGAAAAGTTGATGGAAGCCTGGCTGAATAGCAAGTTGTTCCGGGTTTCCGGGCTGCACGCGGAATCTATCAGGGCAAAGGTCATCGCCGAGTGCAAAAATGGAGGAGATTTTCTGCGAATTGTGATGGGCGAAGTTGCTCGCAGTCAGAACGTGGGCCGCTGGGCCGATTGCACGCCGGAGCATCTGCTCTATCTCCCGCGGATCAAAGAGACCATTCCGAATGCCCTGATTGTGCATATTATCCGCGACGGCCGCGACGTTGCGTTGTCGACTGCCAAGCTCGGATACGTGCAACGGAAGTGGTGGGACCGCGCTCCCACCACAATGGTCTCCGCTCTTTACTGGGACTGGATGGTTCGCAAGGGAAGGGCGGACGGCGCGAAATTGGGTGACGATTACATCGAAGTGCGTTTTGAAGAGCTGGTCACGGATCCGCAGAATACTCTGGCGAAGGTTTCCAGCTTCATTGATCATGATCTCGACTATGATCGCATCCTGAAAGTAGGTATCGGCTCAGTGAGCGAACCGAACACTTCGTTTAAAAGCGGTCCCGGAGATAATTTCAATCCAGTCGGCCGGTGGAAAGACGGCTACACTCCCGAGCATCTTGCGATGCTGGAAGCGTTGGTGGGGGACACACTCACAGAACTTGGTTATTCCCTGGGGACAACGGATTGCGCCCTACTGAACCGCCCGCACCTGAATTGGATGCGGGCACTCTACCAAATGTACTTCGATTCCAAGTTGTGGCTCAAGGCCGAAACTCCTCTAGGCAAGCTTTTTGTCACTAGAAGTTTGTCTTGGCTATAGCGCAGCATTGCCCCGCGCATGCCCAGCAAGCTCCAGATCCAGGTCAATTGCGCAGGGCGTCAGATTGCGAGCAGATTCCAACATGCTGTCTCGGTACCGCTGCTGATGAGCGAATAAATCGGGCGAACTAGAACGTGATTCGCGCTCACGACCGGATCGGGAACTTCATCGACGATGATATGCTTGAGGCCCTTGCAGAAAACTTGTTTCATGAGTCAGAGGGAGCTGGTGCGTGAGTTCTCAGGGGTACTTAAGCTCTACAGCACTCCCGCGGTCGCTTTTTCGACTTCATCGACGTCAGCTCCCAGATCTTTGCCCTCGGTTCCGGCGTTCTTGCAGCGGCTTCCCGGCCTGAGATGGTGATCTACAATCTTGCCTTGCCTCAAACTTGCAAAATCTGCGGCGCTCAGGTCCTTCAGCCCAATATTCTCCTTCGGAAAACCGCCGGCACCGATGATGCAATTATAATTGAACTTATAACTTTCAAAGCATCTCGCCAGCACTCCTTCGGGACCTTGTCTCTCCAGCTGAAAGGAGCAGTTGTTTCGGCCGCCCCCAGTTGAAACGATTCCACGCTGTCCGGAAGCGACAAGATTGTTCGTGAAAACA
>VBKE01000359.1 GCA_005879605.1 Deltaproteobacteria bacterium | reverse complement strand
GCGTCGATTTCGCCGCGCAGCAACAGCGCTTCAGTGTTTTCGCTTTGAACGACGATCTTCACGCCGGCAGGCGGTTGAAATCCCGCGCCCTCCGGCTCGGCTGTGACCCACAGGCAGTCCTCCGGCCTTACGTCGTAATACTCCTGGAGAATCCCGCGCGCCCACAGGCCGACCGTGAGGCGGTACTGATCCATACCGATTTTCTTTCCTTTCAAATCCTCCGGCCGATCGATGCCCGATGAAGAAGAGCAAAAGATATAGGGGTGGATCTGCATCCGCAGTGGAAAAATCGGCAGCGCAATCACTGGTTCGCCACGGCAGCGCGCCATCGTGTACCAGGAGAGCGACATCTCGGCGATGTCGAATTCCTCGTACACGGGACGCATGCAGGCCTCGCCGGGAACCGCCGGACGAGGAATGAATTTGATTCGATCGGCGGCGACATCTCCGGCCAGTATGGGCCGTGTTCGGTGATAGTCGGCGAGCATTAGGGTTAATTCCAATTCTTGTTTCATAGCGGTTTCTCCACGATCGTGCGGTCTAGTGATTTTCAATTCGACCGGAGTGCAGACCGGAGACCCTTCTTAACGGCCCCGTCCCAGCCCCTTGTTTAAGAGCGCCCCGGCGAAGAACTTCTCCGCGCCGCCGAACTTTTTCGCCTCCGCTTCTATGCGCGCCGCGCTGATGACGGCGTCGACGTCCTCCTTGGTAATGGCAAGAGCGTAGAGGTCGGCAAACTGATAAACGGTTTTGCGGACCGTCGCCGGATCGCCGAAGGTTCCTTTCTTGATAACGGCCGCAGCCACTTTTTCCTTGTCGGCCTTGAGAAAATCAAGGCCACGCTTCATCGCCCGCAACAAAGCAATGACACCGTCAGGCTCGGTTTCGATCTTTCGTTTGCTAGAGACGATCACAACGAACGGAAATCCCGGCAACAGCTTGCCGATGTCGAAGAGCACGGGAAAGCCTTTTTGCTCCAGCTCCAGCCTTTCGAGAAACGAAAAAGGGGAAGCCTGGATGCGTCCAGCCTCCAAGGCTTGAGCGCGCGCCGGACTGTTGCCGACGCCGTACAGGATTTTGTAATCCCGATCCCGCACCAATCCTTTTTTGGCAAGCCCCTCGACGGCGGCATATTCCGCGATGCCGCCGGCGCCGGTGACCCCGACGATTTTACCCTTCAGGTCGTTGAGCTGTGTGATTCCTTTGGCGCCGATGAGCGTGTAATCCATGTAGGGTTGCATGCCGCTAACAATGACGAGGGGCGCACCCTGGATGATCGCGCGCACCGCCGGCACGCCGGCGACCAAGGTGTAGTCGACGTCACCCCCAACCAGCGCCGCGATGGCGGTGGGCCCGCCTCTGATGAAGACAGTTTTGACTTCCAACCCTTCAGTCGAGAAGAAGCCGAAATCGACCCCGACGATCAAGGGTAGGGTACTGTTCAACGTTGGAGTTTGGTAGGCGAAGGTTACGGGTTTGGCCGCGGCGATTGGAACAAAGCTCACGAAACCGATCACCCATGCGAGCAAAAGTGTCAAAATGATTCCTAACATGAATCTTCCATCCAGTTTCGCATTACTCGATTGCTCCGATACTCCGGTTCTCCAACGTATCCCGCATCATAGATCCAACGTGCTCTCCACGAACAGTTCTTCGACTTTCATTTTCTTGGAAGTCAGTCCTTGCTCGTGAGAAAAATCTATCAGCGTCTCGAGCATTTTTCGGTTGGCTTTGACGCCGTAGGGATACGGGTCGTTGCCGAACATCTCCTGGGTCATGGCCAGATACTCTCGGCCGAAAAAGAGCCCCGTCGGAATGCTATCAACCAGCTTTCCGTTGAAGTATTCTTTCGCTTTGACGAAACCCGTGTATAGATTGAAGCCGACCCAGGGATATTTTTTATAGACATCACCGCGAATGGTGTAGGCGTGATTGACGGGAAGAAATCCCCACTTCTTGAAAAAGCGGGCGCCTTCCGCCATTCGATCTTGGAAAAGAAGTTTAACTTTGCTCCAATCGCCGTCCGCTCCGGGAATGCGATGCGACCGGCCAATGACGTTGGGCATATTTTTCCACGGGCTATTGATGGCCGCGGCGTCCAATTCGTTGTTAACCAGCATCGACGCCATGCTCTTGTCCGGCGGAATGCGCTGAAATGAAATTCCCGGCGGGGGAGTGAAGCCGGTGGCTCCGCCGTGGCTTAGCTCTTCGGTTCGTTCCATGTACCAGTGAACCTTATATTGCGACACGCCGAAGTCGTGTTCGAGTATGCCGCGCTGCCATAACGCCGCCGTTTGCTGGTATTCGCCTACGCCGATGCGTTTGCCGATAAGATCACCCGGTTGCTTGACGCCGGAGTCTACGTTGTATGAAAGCTCGGTATGGAAAAGACGCCGGCTTGGAAAAACCGGCAAGGCGATAATGTCGAAGCCGCGCTCCCGGGCGATGAGATACGACGACATTGACATTTCGCCGATTTCAAATTCTTGAAACTTGAGTTGCCGCCAAAATGTCTCCGACGGGTGTGAATAAGTTGGGACGATCTCGATTCCTTCGGCTTTGATGGTTCCGTTCATCAAGGGATCGACCCGTTCGTTAAAAGCGGAAATGAAACTTAAAGTCAGTTTGGGCATTTTTTTCTCCTTGCTCGCGTCGCGATATCTTTGTCTCCTAATCTGAAGCCGTCTCCTTAAATCGTGTGCGAATTGCTTTCGGTTTGTTACATCTTGTCTCGCGGCTACAGGTCGAGGGTCTCTTCGGCGAACAGCTCGTCGACTTTCATTTTTCGCGGCGTAAACCCTTGCTCGTTGGAATAGCCAATGATCGTATCGAGCATCGCCGCGTTGGCTTTGACGCCGTAGGGAAAC
>VBKE01000358.1 GCA_005879605.1 Deltaproteobacteria bacterium | reverse complement strand
TTCTGAGACACGCTAGCAACCAACCGCCCAGATCATGTTCGTTAGTCTGCGCTCAAAGTTTGCCTTCTTCTTTAAGCTTGTTGGCGATTCGATCCGTCAAATCTTTTTTGGAAACTTTGCCGAATGGCGAGAGCAGAAAGTCGTCCATGATCTCCAGACGCTCGGGCAGCTTGTGTTTGGCGATCTCCTGCTCGGCGAGAAAGGCGACGAGATCCGGTAATGCCAGCGAACGGCCTTTGCGCAGAATCACGCACGCGCACATGCGTTCGCCCAGGACTGCATCAGGGATCGGCACGCAGGCCACGTTCTGAACCGCGGGATGAGTCAAGATCAGGTTCTCGACCTCTTCGGCGCTGATTTTTTCACCGCCACGATTGATCAGATCCTTTTTGCGTCCCTCGACTATATAGTTGCCGGAAGGATGCTGTCGCATCAAATCCCCGGAGCGATAGAAACCGTCGGTCGTGAAGGCGCGGGCGTTGTACTCGGGCGCGCCGTAATAGCCGCGTAAGGTGTAAGGGCCGCGCGCCAAAAATTCTCCGATTTCTCCAGGGGCGACTTCATTATCGTCGTCGTCCACAAGACGAACCTCGTCGTCGGGGCTGATCGGCCGCCCCACCGTTTCCATTTTCACGTCCTCGGCATCGTCCAAGCGGACGAACATCAACATGCCTTCGGCCATGCCGAAATTTTCCTGAACGGTGACGCTCGGGATCAGTTCCTCGGTGCGGCGGCGGATTTCCGGCTGGAGCCGCTGTCCGCCGCTTTGAATCACTTGTAGAGAGGACAGATCGAACTTTTTGATCAGCGGGTCGTTGATCCAGCGGATCAAAAGCGCCGGCACCACGGCAACGTGCGTTATTCGATGCCGCTCGATGAGCGGGAAGATATCTTCGCCGCGCGTGGTATTCGCAAGCACCACTTTGCCTCCATGCATGAAAAATCCTTGCAAACCGGGACAAGCGAGCGGCAGGTTGTGCGCCAGAGGAAGCACGTCCAGCAGAATCTTATCAGGCCCTACTGACGTAACCGAAGCCGCCATTTTGGAATTGTAGACGTAATCATTGTGAGTCCGCGGGATCAGCTTGGGCACGCCGGTGGTGCCGCCTGAAAGCTGGAACAGCGCCGGGTCCTCGGGATCGATAGTGATACTCTTGAGCTCGTCTGCGGAGCGTACGCTTTTTCGCTCGATCAACTCGGTCAACGATAGAAAACCTTTCGGCGCGGCGCCTAAAATGATGCCAAGGCGCAGATTAGTATGCGCATCGCGGATCCTTCTAATGAGCTTTGTGTAGTCGAAATCGCGCGCCCGGTCGGGAGCGACACACGCCGCCGCGCCGGAAAGCTCGATGAACTGGCTGATCTCTCGATAGCGGTGCGTGGGCAGCGCCATGATCGGAATACAGCCGATTTTCTGGAGTGCGAAATAGAAGTAAGCAAACTCGACGACGTTGGGAAGTTGAACGACGACCCGGTCGAGCGGTCTGAGTCCTTCGTCCAACAGGTTCAGAGCCAAACGCGTGGCGCGCTCGTCGAGCTCGGCATAGGTCACCTCCCGGTCGCGGTCGATGATCGCCACGCGATCGGAGTATCGGGCAGATATCTCCGCGAAGGTATCGCGCAGGGAGCGATCCTCCCAATAACCCTTCGCGCGATAGCGAGCCGCGAATTCTTGGGGAAACCGGACAACTCCTTCAAGCATCCTCTTGGCCTCTTTAACAATCGTTCAAGTCGTTCAAAACGTTGAAGCCGATAAAACCGTTTGAACCATTTGAACGGATTGAACCTCTATCATTGTCGCTTCGCGAGACGGCTTACGTCGTGCTGGAAAATCCGCCGTCGATAATAATGATCTCGCCGGTGACGAAGCGATTGCCGTTGATGAGACTCAACATCGTGTCGGCAACGTCGGCGGCGGTGCAGCAGCGTTTGAGCGGCGTGTAGCGCGCGCGGCGCGCCATCAGGCCCTCGTAATTCTCAGCCAAGGTGCGTTTCATCCAATCCCCTTCCATCCAGCCCGGAGCGACCGCGTTGACGCGAATCTCAGGCCCGAGAGCATTGGCGAGGGTCTTGGTCAGGTTGGCGACGGCGGCTTTACTGGCGGCATAGGGTAATGGCTGCGCGCTGGGGCGCAAACCGGCAATGCTGCAGGTGTTGACGATGCAACCGTTGGGCGACCGCCGCAACAGGGGGACCGCGGCGCGGGTGACGAGAAATAGACCGAGGACGTTGACCGCGAATACGCGGTTCCAATCTTCGATCTTCATTCCCTCCAAATTCTTCGGCTCAACGTCGATCGTCGTGCCGGCATTGTTGATCAACACATCCAGCCGGCCGAATTGCTGTTTCGTCGCTTCGAGCATCGCGCGCACGCCGGCGTCGTCGCTGACGTCGCAGCGGTAGACCACGGTCCGCGCGCCGGCGGATTCCGCATCTCGGGCCGTTTTCTTGGCTGCTTCCTCGCTGCGGCTGTAGTTGATCACCACGTCGTAGCCATTCTTGGCCAAGGCCAGCGCTACGCTGCTGCCGATGCCCGTAGCGGCGCCTGTGACAAGCCCTACGGGTCTGTCGTTACTCATTGTTTTTACCTCTCTTGGATCTCATTGTCGCGGAGTGTGAACAATCGTGAAAATTATTTTCAAACGCGGAGATGGTGTGGCATCGCTGCAATTTGCAACAAAGCTTGTCGTCAACTCCAAGTCTCTCCGCGTGGTAAGCTCCTCGCCACATTGAAAGTAAACTCTTCCTTGCGCGATCAGCTCAGACGGTCGCTGAAGCCCTTTCATCCGTGCCAATCCTTCAACGTGGGAATTAAGAAGCCCGAGCGCGGACTCCCAAGCGCCTGGCGATGCCAACCGTGATGTGGGAGCAACGGAAAATAGAGCACGGCTTCACGCCGATTCTTGTAGCTCTCAGGAAGGTACTCGAACACTTCTTCTTCGAGTTCGCGGATATGACCGTCGGCGTCAACCATTCTCCACTCGCTCATGGATGCCTCCAAAAATCCGAATCGCTTCCTTTCTATTTTCTCCACCTAGGGATGTCAAATGAACGGATTGGCGTCCCTACTCTCTGGAAATTTGACAATCGAAGTTTTGGTGCGTTAGGTTGCGGCAGTCATATCAGATGGGAGTATGCCGTGATAAAAGGCTCAAAATTCTTTGCTGAAACGATAAAGGCCTATGGCTGGGATGGCCTTTCCCGGCATCCTTGCGCGCTAAGTGTGCGCTGCAACGGCTGTTCAATGCGGCTTACGGCGGCACGCAGCGCGGGCGGGCGCACGAAATGTGGATGTTTAAAGAAACCAACTTTGCGAAAGTGGCTGAAGGCAAGGGCTGCTTCGGCATTCGAGTCGAAAAACCGGACGAACTGCGAAGCGCATTGCAGCGAGCTTTTTCTTTTGGCAGACTGGCAGTGATCGACGCCGTTAGCGACTACAAGGCCTTACACCCACGCGCGTGGGCGTAAGAAAGCAGACAAATCCTCTTTTTCTCTACGAAGGTCAGTCAACGAGAATGCCGTGAGAAGCCGTTAAGCCCCAACCCTCGCGTGCAGGCTGTTAATGCTGTTTCTTTACTTGATCAACCGGAGCGAAGTCTTCGTGCGGAAAAAGCGATGGATCGGCATGAAGATCGAGTTGGCGCCGCTCGCCGGCAATCGCCGGCGAGCCTCTTGTTATTAGACCACCGCCCTCAAGAAGTACTCTTGGCTAGAAAAGCAACGACTTATGCCGTCGGCCCACCCTTTACCACAAATCGATCGTGACGATTTTTTTGCCAGCAATCTTCGTTGTGCTCCCTACAGACCGGGAGCTCTTGCCCATAGCTAATTGTTGAGAGACGCGGCTCGGCGACTCCCAGAGTCGTAAGATAGTCTTTCGCTGCTTGCGCTCGCTTTGCTCCCAACGCGAGGTTGTATTCAGCGGTCCCGCGCTCATCGCAATGTCCCTCG
>VBKE01000357.1 GCA_005879605.1 Deltaproteobacteria bacterium | reverse complement strand
ACCTGTTACGGAGCACTCGGCGTTAATCACGACATCCCTCATACAAGTCTCAGGGCGAGCGGCTAAGCACTCGAATTTCCATGTACCTAACCCCGTTCATGCTGAGCGTGTCGAAGTATGAACGGAGTTTTCACACAGCCTCTCGCTCGGCATGACAATCTACTGATTCAGCACCTTCTCCGGAACTGATACAAGGAAAACCATAGCCGTAGGACAAGCCATCAGCATGATCGACTCACAACTGCGGGTGAGCAGCGGCATCGACTACACTTTGAATTTCGAGCTGCCGCGCATGCTGCATGCTCGCATCCTGCGTAGTCCCTATGGGCACGCCCGAGTCCTGAAGGTCGACACTTCGAGGGCTGAACGGCTTGCGGGGGTGGCTGCCGTGCTAAGTCGAGATGATCTGATCGGCGACCGTATAGATCCCTACTTCGGTCTCATCATCCAAGACCAAACTCCGGTGGCACTGGACAAGGTCCGCTTCGTAGGCGACGCCGTCGCGGCAGTTGCGGCGGTGGACGAAGACACGGCTGCTGAGGCCCTGGATCTGCTCGATGTCGAATACGAAGAGCTGCCGGCCGTCTTTGATCCGGAGCAGGCGCTGAAGCCGGATGCCGTACTCTTACATGAAGGCGCGCGACGCATCATACCGGGCCGGCCGGACGTGGCGGCCAGATCGCTGGCCAGAACCAACATCGTCCATCTGTTCAAACAACGCAAGGGAGATATCGCTCGGGGCTTTCGGGAATCGGATGAGATCTTCGACAACACGTTCAGTTCGCCTCCTGTGAATCACGTCGCGTTGGAGCCTCACGTAGCCGTAGCGCAGGTGAGCGACGGGCAGATCACCGTTTGGACCTGCAGTCAAAATCCGTACGTGGTCCAGCGGCAGCTCGCCGGGATTTTCAAGATACCATTGGCGGATGTGCGCGTCATTGTTTTTACCCTTGGAGGCGGCTTCGGCGGCAAGCTCAATTGCAAGTTTGAGCCGGTGGCGGCTCTGCTGTCGAAGAAAGCCGGACGGCCGGTAAAAATTATCGCGCGGCGCAATGAAGTTTTTCTCCTTGGCGTGCAGCACGAATGCAAGGTCAAGCTCAAGACCGGGGTCAAGCGCGACGGCACGTTGATCGCAGTGGAGGCTCGTTGTTATTACAACTCCGGCGCCTATGGCGATACGACGCCGAATTTGATTACGCGCGGATACGCTGCTGGGGGGCCCTATCGGGTGCCCAATCTCTACATGGATTCTTACGGGGTCTATACCAACACCGCGCCCACGGCGGCATTCCGGGGTTATGGCATCACACAGGTAGTTTGGGCGCATGAGTCCCAGATGGACATCATCGCCGACGCCTTGGGTATGGATCCACTCGAGTTCAGGCTCAAGAACGTCTTGCAAAAAGGCGACAGCTTCTCTACCGGAGAGCCGATGCCGGAGATGCATTATAACGAGTTGATCGCATCGGCAGCTGAAAAGATCGGCTGGAAGGATGGCCCTCTAGTAGTTAGAGAGGGTAACAAGATTAGAGCGAAAGGCATAAGCGCCATCGTAAAGGGCATGGCCACGCCAACCACATCGACCGCAAGCATCAAGCTCAACGCCGATGGCAGCTTAAATGTTTTAACCAGCGCGGTCGAAATGGGCCAGGGGGCCAAAACGGCGCTGGCGCAGATCGCCGCAGAAGAAATTGGATTGCCGGTCCGCCGGGTACGTGTTTCCGAGCCCGACACGGCTTTCACTCCGTTCGATCTCATGACTGCCGCCAGCCGCGCGACCTTTTGCATGGGAACGGCCATTCGCAGGGGAGTCCAGCAGATCAAAGAGCAAATGCTCGAAGCGGCAGCCGCCCAGCTCGAGGCGGCCAAGGAAGATCTCGTGTTGAATGACGGTAGAGTGATCGTCCGCGGCGTCGAACACAAATCGGTTTCCTATGCCGATATAGTCCGTTGGACGAAAGCGAGCAATCTGTTGGGGCATGGGACTTTTGTTTCGGGGTCGGGACCAGACGGTAGCCCGGTCGTGATGGATTTCGAGACCGGCCAAGGCTACGGTTCGGCAGAGTGGCACCCTGCAGTAGTCGCCTGCGAAGTTGAGGTGGACACAGACACCGGCAAGGTGCGGGTCACGCGACTACACGGCGAACTGTACGTCGGCAAGGTCATCAATCCTCGACTCTCTCAATTGCAGGTCGAGGGAGCGATGACTTTTGCGCTTGGCCAAGTGCTGTTCGAGGAACTCGCCGTGGACACCAACGGAGCCATCACCAATCCGAATCTATCGGACTACATGATTCCCTCTTTTGAAGATGCTCCGCCTCAATTAACCGTCCATTTGCTCGAGCCTCACGGAGTGACGGATGTCCATGGTATCGGGGAAACGGCGCTGCCGCCGGTTCGACCGGCAATTGGCAATGCGATTTGTCGGGCGATCGGCGCCCGTATTCTTGACTTGCCCCTCACGCCCGAGAAGGTGCTGCGCGCGCTGGAGAAACAGAGACAGAGCTAGTGGAACACACTCCGTGCCAATGACCAGCAGATAAGGCTCATTAACATGGCAAACATAAAACTCTCGCAACCCAGATCGCTTGATGAGGCCGTGATGCTCCTAAGTAAAGATGGCGATCAAACGAAGATCATTGCCGGTGGCACGGCGCTCGTGATCATGCTCAAAAACCGCCTCATTTCACCATCGGTTCTACTCAGCCTCGGTGGCTTGAATGATCTCCGCTATATTCGTCACCAGCCCGGCACAGGTTTGAGAATCGGCGGTCTGGTGACCATCCGCGAGGCCGAGACCTCGTCTTTGCTCCGTGATAAGCAGCCTACCTTGGCAGAGACTTTCGGCAAGGTCGGCAATGTCCGCGTGCGCAACGCGGCCACGGTGGGAGGCAATCTGAGTGAGGCTGATTATGCTTCTGATCCGCCGTCCATTTTGGTTGCTCTGCGCGCAAAAGTGAAGGCCTACAGTGTGAAGGGTGAGAGGGAAATTCCCCTGGCTGAATTTTTCCAAGGTTTCTATGAGACGGCTCTGGCACCGGATGAGATTTTGACCGAATTGATTGTTCCGGACCTGAATCCTGGAAGCCGCTCGATCTACCTCAAATATGTTTCACGCTCATCCGAAGATCGTCCTTGCGTAGGTATGGCCGCCGTGTTGGAAACTGAATCAGATGGCTCGTGCAAAGAGCTGCGCTTGGTCGCGGGAGCGGTTACTGAAACTCCTCAATCGTTCGAATCTGCCGGCGCCATGGCATGCGGCAAGCGTTTGACCGATCCGTTGATAGAAGAAATTGCTGAGGCCTGTTCTTCGGGAGTCGAACCGTTTTCGGATCTGCGCGGCTCGGCTTGGTATCGAAAACAGATCATTCGTGTGATGGCGCGTCGAGCTATTCAGCAGGCGATGGCGGGGCAGTAGTAGGGTGTTATCATCCCGAACGAATGTGAGGGATCTAAGATTTCTCCCTGCGGTCGAAATGACAAGAGAGGTCAACAGAGACTCTGTTTCACGTTGAAAGTCGGGACGGTATGTAACAGTTTGTTCCGTTGTAAGCGAATCGCTTAGTCAAGGAGAAAATTGACTTTGTTCATCGGCCAGGCCTTACCTATGCTCGATGCGGAAGAACGCGTCTTAGGCCGCGTCAACTACGTTCTGAATTTCGAGCTACCGGGAATGCTCACCGGTAAAATTCTGCGGAGCCCGTTGCCGCACGCGCAGCTGGTAACGGTGGATGGCTCGCGCGCCGAGCGGTTGGCAGGTGCGAGCGCCGTGCTGACGCGGAATGACTTCGGCTCTAAGACAGGCTTTACTGGCAAATATGGGCGCGTATTTCGCGACCAGACGGTAGTCGCCTTCGATGAAGTGCGGTTTGTAGGCGATCCCGTTGCCGCAGTCGCTGCAGATAA
>VBKE01000356.1 GCA_005879605.1 Deltaproteobacteria bacterium | reverse complement strand
TTATGGATGTATTCCTTCAAGCAACTGTCCAAAATATGTTTAAGCAGCCCAGGAAAACTGTGATTATATTCCGGAGTCACGATCACCAGCGCATCAGCCATCGCCATCTTTTCTGAAAACGCCGGGTCTTTAATGCCTTCCCCGGCGTCATCGATGGGCATCGGAAGTTTGGAAATGTCTATCAATTCGGTAGTGACTCTGTTGCGCTTTTCGATTTGCCCCACGATAAAACGCGCTGCGTGCGCGCTCATACGTCCTTTGCGCGTGGTTCCCAGAATCACCGGGACGCTTAACGGTCGATCATTTGTCATAGACGTTTTCCTTTCTTTATGGGGAGTCTATCTGGCCTCCAACGTCGCCCGGAGAACGAGCTTCTCCCATGTTGATTTCCATCTCCAAGAAATAATTTAAGAGCGAACGTAAAAGCACGATCGCGCCCAAATTCATAATCTCCTGCCGGGTCGCCTTACGTCAGCGTTGCGCGGCGAGCTTCTGGCTGTCTCCGGGGCGAATGCCGGGGATCTTCAGCGGCATCCGGTAAAGCGTTCCTTGCGCGGTCATATAGAGGGTCTTACCGTCGTTGCCGCCCCATGCGATGTTGTGCGGGTGCTTGGGTGCGATGATAGTTCCCAGATGTTTCCCTGAAGGGGAAATAATCCACAAACCGCCGGGACCGGAAACATACAGGTTGCCCTGTTGGTCGATCTTGATACCGTCGATGGCGTCTTCACCCGGCGCCTTCGTCATATCGAAAAAAACTTTTCCATTGGACAAGTTGCCTTCGGCTTCGACGTCGTAGCGCATGACGATTTTCTTTTCCGGATCCCAATTGCCGACGTAGAGATACTTTTCGTCGGGTGAGAAGGCGATGCCGTTCGGGCCTTTCAGATCGGTTGTCACGAGCTTGAGTTGGCCTTTATAAAGAGCAAAGACGCCGCTGTAGGGGAGCTCTTTGCGCGGATCGTCGTAAAATTTAGGTAGCCCAAATGGCGGATCGGTGAAAAATAGCGTTCCATCAGAGCGGTAGACGAGATCATTCGGACTGTTGAGCCGCTTGCCCTCGAAGCGATCCGCGAGCACTGTCAGACGGCCGTCCTTCTCAACGCGAGTGACGCGATGGTTCCCATGTTCATTAATTGTTAGTCTGCCTTGCGGATCCAGAGTCAAGCCGTTAGATCCTGGCTGAAAATATTCGGCCACATCTTTCCCGGAGTAGCCGCTGTTCTTTTTGAACACAGATAGCTTGCCGCCGGCGCTGTATTTGTAAATCATATTGGCGTTGGGATCGCTAAATAGAAAATCGCCATTTTTCATCCAGATCGGGCCTTCAGTAAACTGAAAAAGTTCGGCCAACTTAAATATTTTAGGATGCGCGGAAACGATAGCGTCGATTGCCGGATCGAGTCTCACAACCTCGACGTTGACTTCTTGCGGCGTGACCGCGACCGGGCCGCCTGTAACCTTGTGGAATTCGAGCTTCGCATAGCGCATGTAGATGTAGTTCGTCGGTGGATTGGAGATTGGACCGTTGATGCCGAAGACGGCAAGCTGAATCTTTTGGCCGGGCTTGACGTCGCGCCCAATGATCAGCCGGTTCTCGGCGTTCCAACCTTTGATGACCGAGCCACCGCTCTGTCCCGCGGCCCGCGGCAACTCGCCGTCCACCCAGATCTCGGCATAGTCGTCGAGCGACGTCGTAAAAACTACTGTCGAGCCGGCCGGAGTGAAATTGCCGATTCGCTCTGGAACCGTGATCTTGATGCGGTACCAGTTGAAAGCGAGTTTCCCCGCGGAACGGCGTCTATCCAAAATCGTGGGATCTATGACTTCCCATTTAGAGTCGTCGAAATCGGGTCGGCCCGCATGCGGCGTAAAGTCATAGGCCTTGTTGGGGGCGCCGGTGGGCTGGCTGTCGGCTCCAGCGGATTTGAAATCGACCTCGACGATCTTCGTGTCGCTGTAGCGCCATTCGCCTCTAACAAGTTGCGCGCCTGCTTTGGTGGCAAGGTCGATGGTTGCCTCGGGCTTGCGTTGGGCGAGCGTTTCGTCGAGCGGTGTGCCCGCGACAAAGTTGGCGGGCAACGTGAGGAGGAAGGTGATGGTTAAAACGAATAAAGTATTTCGACTCTTCATGGCTATACCTCAGTTAGCTGATCTGACTTTGACGACGTAGTAGTTAATGGAACCCTTCACCTCTTTGAACCAGTGCGGCGTGCCGTTCGGGATGATGACAACATCGCCCTTGGTGACGACGCGGCTCTCTCCGCCGCGGGATTCCTTGCCCCGAATCTCCTCGGGCTCAATAGTTTTCGCATCGATCGTTGTGCCGCCGGTGACTAAGGTGGCTGTGCCTTCGAGCATATAGATAATGTCTGTGTCCCGCGTGTGAATCTCCACCATTCCGGCCTCGTCGCGGTGGCTCGCATCGACCTTGTAGTTGCTGCCTCGAACCAACGGCATTCCCTTCACGAAGGCCTGGCTTAATTGTTTTGCGGGCAAGTAGGTCACGGATGACGCGGATGGTTTATTTGCCGCCTCGAAGCGGATGACGCCGGCCATCGCGATATCTTCGTCTTCTTGAGGTGTGTTGCCGCTTACGCCGATCGCGCCGATCACCTTTCCTTCGTAAATGAGGGGCAGACCACCTTGCAGAGGCGTTGCGCCCGGCAGCGCAACGGCAGCGACACGACCGTTTTTATCTTGATCTTCGAAAACCCTGCTCGGCCGGCGGAAGATCGCCGCGGTGCGGGCCTTGCCAATGCCCACGTCGACGCTTGCCACCTGCGTGTCGTCGAGGCGTTTGACGATGAGGGGATATCCGCCATCATCCACGACAACGATGACAACGGTCGCGTTTCTTTTCTTTGCTTCCGCTTCAGCGGCAGCCGCTACTTTTTCGGCGACTTCGAGAGTAAGAACTTTCTTTTCCGCCAGCTGGGCGCGAAGAACGTTTGGTGATACCAGCAGCAACAAAGCCGTAACTAAACTATTAATGGTTTTCATGCTTGGCTCCTTTCCTGATCCGGTTCAGCAAGAGTTACTGGGCTTTCGCCGAGCTGGTAGCCAAAGCATTGGCACCGGCGATGGCAAGCTCTTCGTCCTGCTCCGCGGAGGCGGCGCCGCTGACGCCCACGGCCCCGATGATTTGCCCGTCGACGATGATCGGAATGCCGCCCTGGAGCGGCGTGAAATCATTGAGCGTTGTCATGGCGGTCCGGCCTTTGTTGATCACGTCTTCGAAGAACTTCGTCGGCCGTTTGAACAGGACGGCAGTCCGTGCCTTGCCGATGGAAATATTGGCTCCGGCAGCGAAGGTATTATCCAGCCGCTCGACGGCGATGAGATTACCGCCTTCGTCGACGACGGCGATGGCTCCGCCGGGCGCGTTCTTGCTCTTCGCCTCGGCGACTGCGGCCGCGATTACTTTTTTCGCGCCATCTAAGGTCAAACCTTTTTTCTGCATGGTTTGCGCCGAGCTGATGGAAGAGAACGTCAGCGCCATAAGCATACCGAGTGCGCTAATGATGAGCTTCATAGATTTTGCTCCCAACTGTAAGTGAAGTGGATTATCGATTTCTTGCTAGCTTTAGATGCGCGCCGTACGAGAAAAGATGCCCGCCGAGATAAGACCGAAGGTCGGTGCTGTGACTATTCAATGGTCTCAAGACTGCGTGCGTATGCGATAAGCGGAAGGCCTATCTGGTTTCAGTCCGGTTAAATCTTGGGTGGGCGATGTAGTATAATAAACCATGCAAAAAAACCGCGTCATGGCCGTGAGTTGCGTCCTGGCTTAGCTATCTCCCCCTGCTAATTCTACTTCCTCGTCTAGCCTGCTGGCTATCCACTCGCCGGCGGTGACGAGCTCGGCTGGCTCCAGTTTCCCGGCCAATGCTCTTCGGGTCTCGGAGCGAATTTGTCTTCCCGGGTCCCAGAAAATTCCGCGATATGGACTGGCGGCCAAGCCTTCCAATGTGGCCTGGATTCCTTCGAGTCCGCTCTCGACCTCGCGCCGCCCGCGATTCTGATCGCCGCTCCGTAGCTGGGTCAATCCGAGGTAGAGACGAGCCCCGTGGTCCTCTTTGTCATTTGCCAGCGCCTTCTCAAGGACCTTTCTGGCTTCAGAAAGATTTCCAGTCTCGTAATATGCCCGTCCAAGATAGGCCAACACGCTTTCGCGAAGAGGGTCGGGCGCGTGATAATTAGGATCGAGCTCAGCGGCGCGGCGCAGGTAGCTCACAGC
>VBKE01000355.1 GCA_005879605.1 Deltaproteobacteria bacterium | reverse complement strand
GGCAAGTTCGAGGCTGGAGATACCTATGCCTTTCGGGAGTGGAACACATTCTCGCGCGTTGCCGTGTACCCGCCAGTTACGCAACAGCCACAGATGTGGGCTCCTTCCCCGAAAATGCCGCATAGCTTGGAGATTGAACAACGATCCATAAATATAGATGCCGACGCAGGGAGTATAGCCTATCGTTTCACTGGCAATCTTAAGGAAGTCGAGTTCCTAAAGTATGACGTTACCACCCTTGCCTATCACCTGCCCAATCGCGAGCGCGGCGTAGTGATTGGCGTCGGTGGCGGCCGTGATATGCTTTCTGCCGCTGTTTTCGGCTTAAAAGACATAACAGGCGTTGAAATCAACCCTATTCTTGTGAAGTTACTGACTGAGAAGCGTCGATTCGCTGACTTTACAAATGTCCGCAGCTTGAATGGCGCACGGTTCGTTATCGATGAGGGGCGAAGTTGGATGGCTCGAACACAGCAGAGTTTCGATGTCATCCAAATGAGCCTGATCGACACTTGGGCTGCGACGGGTGCCGGAGCGTTTTCTCTGAGTGAGAATGGCCTTTACACCGTAGAAGCGTGGCGCATTTTTCTTTCTCGCCTGACACCCAAGGGGGTGTTTACGGTCAGTCGCTGGTACGACGCCAAGGAGCCCGCGGAAACCGGTCGAATGCTTAGTTTGGCAGTTGCCGCACTCTTGGAGATGGGCATCAGCGAGCCAAGACAGCATATTTTTTTAGCGACGCAAGCGAGTGTGGCGACCCTCATCATATCGCGAGCACCATTTTCGCCGGGTGATTTGAAGGCTCTGAATAATGCGGCTACTCAATATGAGCATCATACATTAGTCAGCCCGACCGTCGCAGTCCCCTCAGAGACCTTGAATAGAATCCTAACGAGTAAGAGCCGCAAAGAGCTTCAGGATTATACCGCAAAGCTCTCCTTTGATCTCACTCCGGCAACTGATGATCGCCCTTTCTTTTTCAATCAACTGCCTCTTACGAAGCCGGTACAAGCGTTTTATCTGGCGCAAGCAATGGTCGCCACAGACACTTACTTGGGTGGAATAAGGCGAGGCAACCTTGTGGCGACGGCCACGCTGATTATTCTTTTTGTTATATCTCTCGGGTTGGTGGCCGTGAGCATCCTCGTTCCTCTCCGTCATGCCGTACGGGACGTGGGGGAGAAACTTGCGGTAGGCGGGACCCTTTACTTTTTGCTCATCGGTATTGGTTTCATGATGATCGAGATCGGTCTGTTGCAACGCATGAGTGTATTCCTGGGACACCCAGTGTACTCGCTCAGCGTGCTTCTCTTTACGCTCATATTGGCAACAGGCATCGGAAGCCTCGTTTCCGACATCGTTCCGCTAGATAGCCGACCGAGATTTTTCATCTGGGCACTGTTCACAGGAGCCTACGTCGCAGCACTTCCCCACTGGCTATCGAGCGTGTTTCTGGCGTTCGACAGCGCCAGTCTATTAACCAGGGCCATATTATGTGTCATTACTATCGCGCCGGCCGGCTTATTGCTGGGCTTTGGATTCCCCACCGGGATGCGGCTAATCTCGGCGATCGATCCCAGACCAACACCTTGGTTCTGGGGTATCAACGGGGCGGCGGGGACCCTCGCATCGACCGTTGCAGTTGCGAGTAGCATTTCTTTTGGAATCGGCACAACCCTAACGATCGGAGCCGCTTGTTACATCCTTTTGATCCCAACTGCTCTTTTGTTTATTTCACCCGGGAAGACGTAAGCTAGTTAAATCAAAGCGAAGGTCCTCGATCACGTGGGTTTCCAAGACATGGCCCCGACAAAATATCTAATCGTCACTGCCGACGATTTTGGTCAATCCCTGGAGTAAACCAGGCGATCATTGAAGCGCATGAGCACCTCGCAGCTCAAGGCTGCGCCCAGTCTCACCGCGGGACTGATCCTTTTCATTGTTTTTTTTGTCCAGGGTGTCTTTTTCATAAGCGCCAATTCCCCCACATATGATGAGGCCGCGCATCTCGCTGCAGGGTACTCCTATTTTGCAAGAAGAGACTTTCGCCTCAACCCAGAACATCCGCCGCTCATCAAACAACTTCTAGCCCTTCCGCTCTTTGTCGGCTACAGGATAGCTTTCAATCCAGATCCTCAACACTGGAGCAACGGAGATGATTACTTGATCGGGCAGGACTTACTGTACAAATCGATACTTCCGGCTGATCGAATCCTTCTTTTGAGCCGCCTTCCTAATTTACTGATCGGCGGGATTCTGGTAGCGCTCACCGGATGGTGGGCTTATCGCCTTTGGGGCAACTGGGCAGCCATCCTAGCGATGACGCTTGCGTGCCTGGAACCCAACTTCGTTGCACACTCCTCTCTCGTGACTACGGACATCGGAGTCACATTGTTCATTTTTCTCACCGTTTATCTCTTTTGGGAATATCTCAACTTCCCCAAGTGGTGGCGCTTGGCCGTCACTGGCATTTCTACAGGCATGGCCCTACTCTCTAAATTTTCAGCGCTTCTCCTTCCGCCGATGATTGCTCTGATCGTTGCCGCCTCGTTTTTGGCTGGCAGCGAGCCATGTCTCCCGCTCCCAAGAAAGACGCAAAATCGACCAACGTACAAACTCCTCCTCATGCAATCTGTAGCGGTCCTTTTCCTCATAGCTTTTTTTGCCTTACTGACGATTCCCTCAGCTTACTTTTTCCAAGGATTTTCGCCCTGGCTGCACGGGTTGGAAAAGTTTCTCACGCATGCTCAAGATGGCCATCCGGCTTTTTTCCTAGGAGAATATTCTTCTCAGGGATGGTGGAACTATTTCTTAGTAGCTTTTCTTATCAAAACACCGATCGGGAGCCTTCTGCTAATCGCCGCATCACTTGTCTTCTATCGTGCCGGCAATCCTCTGAGACGACGAGAAGTAATTCTTCTTTTGCTCCCGGTAATGGTTGTTTTCCTCGCCACGACGCAGGCAAAAGTGAACATCGGCTTACGCCATATTCTGCCCGTCTATCCGTTTCTTTTCGTCATTGCCTCTCGGCTAGCTACGATTCACTTTCGCGGTCGCTGGCTCATGCCGATCCTTGTCGGCATACCGCTCGTTTCCACGGCTATATCTTCG
>VBKE01000110.1 GCA_005879605.1 Deltaproteobacteria bacterium | reverse complement strand
ACCGAATACTGTTGTCGGTTGATAATCCGGTGGGTGAGACCGTAGAGCGCGGAAATGGTTCCAAACGTGAGACCCGTGCTCATCATTAGAGTCGTGTAGAGATTGATCTTTGTGGTGAATCGGAAGAGTACCCCCGCTGGATACAGGCCTAAAAATTTCGAGAGGCTCTTTGCCAAGAAGAAGACCACTACCAAGCCAAAGCCGGCGACCACAGCCTTTAAGTCAACCAGGCTTCCGGCTTTGAGAAAGTAAAAGGGCGTGAGCAAAGCAAATGTGGTAGCTCTCATCCGCCTGATCAGCTCCTTGTTGCTCAGGAACGTATCGGCCAGGACCATACCAACCAGATACGCGGGAAGTACGCCCTCGCTACCACCCCGCACAGCCAGATACGCGAGGACGAGGAGAATAAGATAGATGTACTTCACCTCGGGCTCGCTGGAATGCGCGTTGACTTTCTTAAGGTAGCGATGCGTAATTTTCGGCAGAATAAGCAGAGCAAGAGCGGTTAAGACAACAAAGATCCAGAACCAGCTTCCGAAACTGGTAAAGAGCAAGCCGAGGGCGATTACGGTTCCAAGATCATCGACAAAACAGGCGGCCAGGATTAGCTTCCCAATAGGCGTCTCATTGAGCCCGGTTTCCACCATAACCGCGTAAACCACCGCCACCGATGTGGTCGACATGGCGACGCCAGCGATTTGCGCCGCTCTGAGATCCCAGCCCAGAAAAAACTGAGCGGCAAGCCATGCCAAAGCGAACGGCGCAAAAAAGCCTATAATTCCTAGGACGAGACTCTCTTTCCAAAATCTTTTTAGTGTTTGGCTTTCAAGCTCGGCGCCGGCAAGAAAGGTGAGGATGACCGCTCCAAAACTGGCGAGAAAATTTATCCACTCGGAAATTTCCGGGTGAAACGAGTTTCCCGCGATAATGCCTACGATGAGCTCAACAAGGGCAACGGAAATGCCGATTCTTAGCGAGATAAGGCTTGATACAAGGGCGAGACCGATCCAGATAGATGCCTCCCACCAGAGCTGTTCCATGACCCTACCTCCTGAATTGAAGTAGGCGTCATCAGCCCTGGCGGGCAGTTAATGGAGAACGCCATCTCCGCAGGCAATGTGTATATACCACGTGGGACGGCTAGCCTCAACGTTGCTTGATGGCTGGTGTTTGGATTTGTTTTTGTGAGGGCGCAGTGCCCGAACTCGGCCAAGTCAAGGAGTTGACGGAAAAAGTCAGGATGGTAGAGTAAAGCCCCATGCCACTTTCGACTATAGAAGAAGCGATTGCCGAGATTCGTCGCGGCCGGATGGTCATCTTAATGGATGACAAGGACCGCGAAAACGAGGGTGACCTCTGCATGGCTGCGGAGAAGGCGACTCCAGCGGCGATCAACTTCATGGCCACCCATGGGCGCGGCCTGATTTGCCTGCCGTTGACTGAAGAAAGAGTTAAGCGCTTAGGCGTCTCGATGATGGTTTCAGAAAACACCTCACCCTTCGGTACGGCGTTTACCGTCTCGATCGATGCTGCCACGGGAATCACAACCGGAATTTCCGCGGCGGACCGAGCCAAAACGATTCTCGATGCGATTGCCGACGATGCGAAGTCACAGGATCTCGTTACACCCGGTCACATCTTTCCCCTGCGCGCGCGAAACGGCGGCGTCTTGGTCCGGGCGGGTCAAACCGAAGGCTCAGTGGATTTAGCCCGGCTTGCCGGTCTCAAACCGACAGGGGTCATTTGCGAGATCATGAAAGACGATGGCACCATGGCGCGCCAGCCCGACCTCATGAAATTCGCGAAAAAACACAAACTAAAAGTCGTCACGATCGCGGATCTCATTCAATACCGACTTAACTACGATTTCCTGGTTTACCGCGCAGCGAGCGCGCCGTTGCCAACCCGGGTCGGCGGACAATTCCAAGCCATTGTCTATAACACCCACGTTGACGAGAGCGAACATCTCGCCCTAATCAAGGGTGAAGTATCGCCGAAGGAAGAAACCCTGGTTCGAGTTCATACGAAATATGTGCCTGGAGACGTTTTCGGCTTCGAGCTCCTCAACACCGGCGCCGTGATTCAACGGTCCATGGAGATTATTGCCAGAGAGGGCAAAGGCGTGATCCTTTATCTCCAACCTGAACACAAAGGACCGGCGCCTTCGATGGTTACCTATCCCAGAGTCGAAGGAAAGCAACAGAAGGACATGAATCCTTCTTTCGTGTATCGAGCGGATTTTAAAGAGTATGGGATTGGCGCGCAGATCTTACGTGATCTGGGCGTGCGCAAGATGCGGCTCCTTACCAACAACAGAAAACATCTGGTCGGACTCCGAGGTTACGGTCTGGAGATAACGTCGCTAGAACCGATCCCGCGGGAGAGTCCCCTGCGCGAGGCCGCGAATCAGAAGAAGGTCAAAGCCAAGAGCGCCTAACCGTGCCGAACCCTAGTGAGGACTTATGCCTATTTATGAATACAGCTGCCGTCGTTGCCATCATAGTTTTGAACAAATTGTGCTCTCCACACGCGAGAAAGTGAGTTGCCCAAAGTGCGCGAGTAACGTGGTGGAGAAACAACTTTCGGTTTTCAGCTCGCCTGGTTCCCGCGCGGCAGAAGCAGGGCCAAGCGGCGGCTGTGGATGCACGCCGCAAACCTGCGGCTGCCACTAAGATAAATCCGGGGGATTGAGATACCCGAGAAGAACCGATCGAATTCGCTTCAAGGCCTCGCCCATATTCGAAAAAACTCTCTCCTCGACTAACTGGCCGTTGACCCAATAATCGAGAGACGGCGCATCGGTAAAATTAATATCGACGTAGCGTTGGCCGACCGGCTCTGCCGTGATCACGATTCTCACGGAATACCCGGCATCGATGATAATGCCGCGCGCGTACGCGGGAAGGGGAAGTCCGCTTTTGATCTTTGCCAACTTTTCCGGCGGGTAGGTTCCCACCTCCAGGGAAAAGTAGCCCCACTCTCCCGGCCCCACGGAGAGTTCCTTCAATATTCTGGGATTGATGTCGACCAGATTTTTCATCGCCTGATCCTGGTTGTAATTCCTGAGAAGTTCGTAGGCCCACTTCTCGATGATGCCCTTGACCGGAGCAGCCGGCTTTTCGCGCTCCTTGACCGGCCCGCGATCAATCCACCACTTGGTTTCTTCGAACGGTAGGTTTTTCTCGTCTGGCATAACAGCTCAAGTTCTCATCTTGCGGTGATTTATTGAAAGCAGATTTCTTCATCCTGGGCTATATCGTCTTTAGACCTTAAACTCCTCCAACGTGTTGGGAGCGAAGAGAGATTTCAATTCCGTCGGTTTTTTAGTCAACCCTTGCTCGTGAGAATATTGAATGAGCGTATCCAAAACATGGCGATTTGGATCCAGCCCGTAGGGCCAGAATTCGTCGCCAAAGAGCTCCCTTTCCTCCTCTATGTCTGCAAACGACCACGCAAGCATGTATTTAAGAGCTGAATACTTGTACAGTGTCTCTTCGCATACTCTCTTGGCTTCGGCAAAGGCCTTGCATAAGCTTTGGGCCACCCAAGGATACTTTTCGTACACCTCCTCGCGGAGAACAATGGTGTGCATGATTGGGAAAATTTTTGTGCGCCGATAGTAATCCTTTTCCACCTCGCGGAAATTTGAAAAAAGCCTCTTTACCTTCGGCGAACGGCGTACAAACGGAGAGGGTATGTGAGCACAGATCAACGCATCGAGCTCCCCTTGCTCCAGCATGGATGATAGGGTTCGTTCAGGTCCGATCCATCGAATGTCAATGTCCTTCGGCAAATCGGGTCTGAGTTTTTCTTCGCGGCCTGGATCTTCAGCCCCTCCAGTAAACCATTTCATTTTTTCTGGTGGGACCCCGTACTCATGTTGCAAAATACCCCGAACCCAAACAGCCGCCGTGATTTGGTATTCCGGGACCCCAACCCTTTTGCCCACAAGATCTTTGGGCGCTTCAATCCCTGATTCGCTATTGATAAAGATGAAAGAGTGGCGAAAGAATCTCGAGGGAAATACGGGTATGGCTATCAACCGAGGATAGCCTCTCTCGCGCGCCATAAGGTAGGAGCTCATGGAACACTCGGCGGCATCGAATTCCTGATAACGAAGCATGCGCCAAAATGTCTCCTCGACATGGAGCGGTAAATAAGCCAAATCCACACCTTCGACTTGAACCGTTCCTTCCTGGAGGGCACGGGTCCGATCATATTCCCAACATGACAACGTCAGGCGGATTTTTGCCATTATTCTCTCCTGAATGATTGATCGGTCTCAGCGGACGGACTCGATTCCGGCAAGAAATCGGTTCGCGCCGATGACGAACTGCTCTTTCTCGCCCTGCAGCACCACGGCTGCTTCACCGGAAGCAAGCGTGGTGCGATGCTGAATGGTGTACGGTTTTCCTTTGAACGTTATCCGCTGCCCCGGGGTAAATCTCTTGAGTCTTTCATAATCCTGCTGCGGGTCGATCTTTTCCATGACGTGTTTCATACCATATAAACGCTAAATCTTAAATCCGTCGATTCCACCAAAGCGGCCACAGACGGGAATTTTTCCTCCGACTGTCGTGTCAATACCGGTAAGAATTGACATCGGGCCGAGGCATCAATAGAGTTTCGACAAAAAGGAGTTCAACCATGCGTATCGCAATCATGGGTGCGGGAGCTGTCGGCGGGTTTTTCGGCGCTAAACTCGTCGCCGCTTCGTATGATGTCGCGTTCATCGCCCGTGGCGCCCACCTGGCGGCGATGCAGCGGGAAGGGCTGATCATCGAAAGTTTCGCCGGTAACCTTCACGTTCGCGATCGTCTCTTCACGGATGATCCGACCGAGGTCGGCATAGCGGATCTCATATTATTCTCGGTTAAATCCTATGAGACTGAATCGGCCGCCCAAGCGCTGGAGCCGATGGTCGGTGAGAAAACCGTGATACTTTCATTACAAAACGGCGTCGATAATGCCGATAAAATCGCGCATATCTGGGGTGTACGTAGGACATTGGCCGGCGTCGTTTATATCGGCTCTCAACTGTCCTACCCAGGCACAATTAAACATTCGGCCGGAGGCCGCATTGTGTTCGGCGAGCTCGACGGCCGAGTTCATGAAACGACCAAAGCGGTCGAGCAAGTTTTATCTTCGGCGCAAATCCCCTGCGAGATAAATACGGAGATTCGAAAGGCTCAGTGGCAAAAGCTACTCTGGAATGCGCCCTTCTGCGCCATCAGCTGCCTCGCGCGTGCCACGGCCAAGGAAATCGCTGAATCCGACTCGCTGACAATGCTCGCGTTGGATTGCATGGCAGAGGTGAAAGAGGCGGCGAATACGGTAGGCATCGATCTCGATCCCGCTCTGTTCGATGAAACGTTGAATTTCTCCAGCAGCCTCGGAGAGTTTAAGCCATCGATGCTCCAAGATCTGGAAGCCGGCAAACCACTTGAATTCGAAGCGTTCAATGGGATAGTGGTGAGCCTTCTTCAACAAGCCGGGAAGCAGGCGCCGACCAATCAAGTATTTTACCGCGTATTAAAACACCTCGACAAAAATATCCGTGCACAGAAATCGTATTAAAGGAGAGCCCATGAGGATACGACTTCATACAAAAATCATTTGTCTGCTTTTTCTTCTCGGCTCTTTTTTTGCGTTCACTGTCACGGGACACGCTCAAGCAGATAACAAGGAACTTGCAGCCAAGGGCCAGTATATCTTCGCTCTGGCCGGTGGCTGCGCCTGTCATACGGTACCCAAGGAAACAGAGAACGCCGGCGGGCGGGCTTTTCCCATTCCCTTTGGAACCGTTTACAGTACGAATATCACTCAGGACAAAGAGACCGGTCTCGGCAGTTGGACGGACCAACAGATCCATGATGCCCTGGTAAAAGGTATCCGGTCCGATGGATCGCGCATCTTGCCTGTGATGCCCTACGAAGCCTACTCAGGAATGGCGCGGGAAGACCTCACGGCGCTCATCGCCTACTTGAGAACGTTAAAGCCGGTGAAAAAGGCGACTCCACAACTGAAGAGCTGGGCGCCGTTTAATCGGAGCCTGGGCGCACCTCTCTGGTTGAAAGTTTTCGGCCGTTTCTCAGACCCGCCGGCCCAAGCGCCGAAGAGCGGGATCGAACGCGGGCGGTATTTGGTGGAGCACGTTTCGCTCTGTAGCGACTGCCACACGCCGAGAAATTTCATCGGAGTGCCGAACCGCTCTCTCTATCTTGCCGGTGCCAACAAAAAGATCGGCCCCTTGGGCCAAGAAGTGCCGAACATCACGCCCGATAAAGAGACCGGCATTGGTGAGTGGAAACGGGAGGAGATCGCCGCGGTACTTCTGACCGGCACCAAGCCCGACTTGGACAACATTCAAGGACTCATGGCTGAGGTTATCGAGCACGGTTTCAAGAACATGACCAAGGAAGATGCTCTCGCCATCGCCGACTATTTGAAATCGGTCCCGGCGATTAAGAACAAGACAGAATAACAGCGCAGCCGTCGGAAATCAGTTCCGCCGCACCTGTTTGATAACCTCGGCAAGAATCTGATCCGTGTTGACGTTTTCCGCTTCGGCTTGAAAGTTAAGAATGATGCGATGACGCAGCGCCGGGTAGATAACTTTTTCTACGTCTTCATAGCTGACATGGACCCTGCCCTCGGCCAGCGCGTTGCCTTTGGCACCGAGAATGACGGATTGGGCACCCCGCGGGCTTGATCCAAAGCGCAGGTATTGCTTGACGGGTGCGCCGGCAACTCCGCCGTTGCTGGAATGGGGCTGGGTCGCGTGCACGAGCCGCACCACGTAGTCTTCAATGGGCGGGGCGATCAGAACCTGGCGCAACAGCTGCGTCATAGCAGCGATCATTTTTCCGCTGTCGTCCGGCAAAACTTTCGAAATCTCGCTGGTCTCCGCCCCGGTGGTCCGCTGCAAAATCTCCCTCAGCTCGGCGGGCGAGGGAGAAGTCACCAAGAGCTTGAAGAAAAATCGGTCCAGTTGCGCTTCAGGCAACGGATACGTTCCTTCGAGCTCTATCGGGTTTTGAGTCGCGAGAACGATGAATGGAGATTCCAGTAGGTGCGATTCGCCGAAGACGGTGACCTGTTTTTCTTCCATCGCTTCTAGGACCGCCGATTGGGTTTTCGGCGTCGCGCGGTTGATTTCGTCCGCCAGCACCACATGGGCGAAGATCGGCCCCTTTTTGAACTGAAACTCTCGCCGACCGTTACTTTCCGTCAGCACCTCTGTGCCGACGATATCCGAGGGCATCAAGTCCGGCGTGAACTGAATGCGTTTAAACGACATGCCCAAGGCTTGGCTCAAGGATTTTACGAGGAGCGTTTTACCCAAACCAGGCACGCCTTCCAGCAATACGTGTCCACCGGCAAAAAAGGCGATGAGGACTTTGCGGATAACATCGCTATTACCAACGATGACTTTTTGCACTTCCGCTTCCAAGCGCCTGAACATGACCTGGAAATTTTCCGGCTCCATCAACTTCCTTTCGTCAGCGAATCACCCCGCGATATTCCAAAGGCATTTGTTGCTTTTCCGTCGGAGCATCTGGTACGTGCGCAGGCAGTGGAACATTACTGACCGGGATTTTCGGACGGACTTTGCCGCCTCGTCCCTCTCTCGTGACGGTGCTTTCACCTTTAGCATCCGCTGCCAGTTCCTCGGGTAATTGAACGGTCACATAGCGCGCGCCCTTGATTCCTTCTTTCCCTTGGTCGCCGCCCGGGTTAAACCGTTCTGCGGGCGGAGGCCCTCGAGGAATCTCCTCGGATGGCTTGCCCCTGCCACCGGACTCCGCGGTGGTGCCTGCGGTTTTGCCTGTCGCCTCATTGTTTTGGTTTCTGTCAGGCTTGTTTGGATCCGGCTGAGTTCCTTTTCCTTCACCGCTTTTCTGCTGATTGTTTTCTTTGCCTTGATCCTGAGGAGCCCCTTGGGCGGATTTGCCCTGCTCCATCTCTTTGCTGAGTTGAGCCTTCTGATCATTCTTGCTATCGCCACCGCTTCCCTGGCTTTGTTTGCCCTCTCCTTGCCCCTCTTGGGGCAAATTACTTTGGATGCCTCCGCCGCCTTTATCTTGATCCTTTTGCTGATTTTGCCCACCGCCCGACTGCTGCTCCAAGCCCTGGAGCGTGCTGGAGGCCTCCCCCAGGAGATCTTGATTGTCCTTTTGCTCTGGCCTTTTCTGCTGCTCCTCTACTTTCTTCTGCATTTGCTGGATCAGCGCCTGTTTTTCTGGCGCGGCGCTCTTCGGATCCTCGATTTTCGTTGCAAGCGTTTGCAGGCCACGGGCCAACTCCGACAGCCGCGGCCGTTGCGCCATTTTCTCCGCCAGCTGACGAAGCCGCTCGTGCGTGGGCAATGGATGAAGGATCGAATGCACCGTCGGCAAGAACAAATGAAACAACAGCGCCGCAACCATCGAACCGAACACCGACCAGTAAAAAGACCTTTTGATCTGGAAGGGAAAATCGCGCTTGAGTTCGATACGAGTCTGGAATTGGGCCGCTTCCATGCGCAATCGGGAAACCAATGAAGCGGCGTTCGGCGAAGGCTCGATGGTTAGGAGGGTCAAAAAACGGTCCTTCGCTCCGGTATGATCGTCAACGAGCCGAGCTGCCGACCCGACCGAAGGAACCAAAGGCCGGTAGCGGAATAGCACCGCCAGCAGCACCAGTCCCGCCACCGTTACAATCATCAAGAAAAGTCCTAGCGGGCCGATCCACCTCGCCTGAAAGAAGTAGACAAGCAGATAGATCGCCACGATCAATGGAGGAAGAAAGATGAGCAGCGCATCCCACAACGCGTGGTTACCCAGCTGCGCAACCAGCCGATGGATCAGCTTTTCCGGCGACTGAGCGCCATAGTTCTCAGTAACAACCTGCATATGCCACGTGAACTATACCATGGAGCCGCAGCGCCTTAAATGCACCGTTATTGGCGCCGTGAATTGCGCTGCTGTGAAGCAGGCTCACGAACCGGCTGATACATTTTGACCGCCTGATTGTGCGCCTCGAAAGTCTCCGAGAAAAGGTGGGTACCGTCGTTCTTCGATACGAAGTAGAGAAACGGCACGCCAGCAGGATGCAATGCCGCCTTGATAGAGGAGAGACTTGGATTACAGATCGGACCGGGCGGGAGACCTGGGATGCGGTAGGTGTTGTAAGGATTTGCATCATGCAGATCCTTTTTCGTCAAGTTGCCGTTAAAATCCTTGAGTCCGTAAATCACCGTTGGGTCGCTCTGAAGCGGCATATGACGTTGCAATCGATTATAAAATACCGCCGAAACGACTGGCCGCTCGGCTTCAACGCCCGTTTCTTTCTCGATAATCGATGCGAGGGTGATAATTTCGTGCGGCGATAATTGAACGGCCTCGCTTCGTTGCTCCAGCAGCGGAACCGAGAACCGGCGAAATTGCTCCGCCATAGCCATGATGACATCTCTTGCCGGCGTCCCGGGTGTAAAATGATAGGTGTTCGGAAACAGGTAGCCCTCGATCCCTTTGTCTTGCAAACCAACTGAAGCAAGCAGCTCCGGGTTAGCGGCCTCGGCAAGAAATTTGTCTTTGTCGGCAATCTGTAAGTTTGCCAGTAAATCGGCAATTTCCTTGACCGTAAATCCTTCCGGGATCGTGACGCTCTGGAAAACGCCCTTGCCCATGATCATGCGATCGAGAACTTCTCGCGGCGGCAACGGAGCGTCGAAACGATAGAGCCCCCAATGGATCTTCTTCTCGACTCCGCTGAATCGGGCCCAGAGAGAGAACAGTCTCTCGTTGCCAATAACCTTTTGCTGCCGGAGTTTCCGGACCACTGCAGCGAACGATTCGCCCTGCTCTACCCGAACTTCCGCAGGGCCCTGGCCCCCTTGCGGAATCGAGGAGACGTACGCGAGCAAAAAACCGGCGAACAGAAGCGCGGAAATGGCAACGACAACAAGCGTGGTGATTATGCATTTCACGACGAACCGCCTGAATTGGAAAGGTGGGGCTCAATCCACCGCTGGATCCCGAGCGCGACTTAGTTTTCGGAGAGATTGACCTTCATCCAGCCCTCGACTTGCCGGACAAATCCAGCGAAGGGGTCTTCTCCGGGCTCCGCCGCGAAATAAGCCTTGCGGGTATAATCGAGGGCTCCGGAATAGTATTCAAACTTCTTCGAAAGCTCTTGAAAGAGAATAAAACCGGTGCGATAGAGGGAGAGATCGAGTTCAGAAACCGTCCAATAGGAGCGGCTTCCTTCCGTGATGTAATACTGAAGGCATCCCCGTCCCTCCACGTGACTGCGAAAAATTCCACTCATAAAGAGCGCATAATCTCCCACATACTTTTGCAGGGAACGCTCCTTGAGGAGTTGGGATTCGTCGGTCGCTTCACTGGACTTGGCGGCGAGCATTTCGACCATGCTATCCACTTTCCTGCCCCCGCGGGCGCGAATTCGATATAAATTGTCGCTTTTGGCGAAATCGGTGAGCACGTCCGCGACATACCCCACGACGGCCGCGTCGTTTATGCCCAACTGCCAGAAGCTCCGGCGAATGATGTTGCTAAAAAAGCTGTGTAGTTTATCGCTCAAGATACGCTTTTCCATACAGATACATGATACCAAAGCCGCGGTTTTTTTAAAAGAATGGCCGAAGGGACCCTCTCGTTTGCTCTCCGGGGGCCATGGTAATCTCTAGCCATTTCTCGCCCGCAAGATATAATAGCGTTGCAATTCGAAGCTCCCGCTTTCTGATCGGAGGAAACCATGGGAAGAGACCTGAAAGAAGATTTTTTCCGGCTGGATGGCGCTTGGGCGTCGTTCGAGCTCATGTCCATTCGCAAACGGGAGGATTATCTGAAACCGTTTCGCGTATTACGCTGTAAGATCGATGATCAAGTTGACTTCCAAGCGCCCGAATCCGTTGGGAGCGCAACGGAGGCCACGGTTTTGATCGAGATCTTCGGTGAGGAGGAGCTTGTCGCCGGGAGCGGTCAAGGGCCGGTTCATGCTGTTGACAACGCCATGCGCAAAATTCTCGAAAAACATTACCCCCAGCTTGCGGAAGTCCGACTGGACGAGTTCGACGTCCGTCTTTTACACCACGGCCGCGCGACCTCGGAGGACGACGAGAATGGCGCGGCCGCGCTGGTTCGGGTACTGGCGATCTTCTCGGATGGGAAAGAGTCGTGGGGAACCGTCGGCGTTGCTGCCGATATCCTTCGAGCCAGTGTTGAATGCATCATTGACGGCTTAGAATGGAAACTGCGCGGCGAACACAAACACTAAAGCCGACCCATCTCCTGACCTAGTTAGACATCCACGATTGATTAAGAACCGTTTCTCAATTCCGTTTCGCTTATCCTGCTTGCCAACGGATTGCCGCGAAAGCCATTTTTGATACTGGCTGGCCGAAAACGGGGTCTGAGGAGTCCCGCTGCTATTCTTCACGGCTACGCCAATGGCCGCAACCCATTCGAATACGCAGGAGCGTAAGCATTTCTCAAATACTGAAATAGCATCCGCTGTGTATTGAAGAAGGAACCATTGAAAGCGATGGCGGAGCGCATCACCTCGTCAAACTTATCCGGCTGATTATAGAAAAGCGGTAGAATGACATCTGCCAGTTTGTCATAGAGCGAGATTGCCTCGGCCACCGAATCATTTTCCGCGCCGTTGGGAGCTTCGATGGACCAGCCGGTCACACCTTCGATGTGCCCTTCAACCCACCAGCCGTCGATAATGCTGAAGCTCGGCACCCCGTTGAGAGCGGCTTTCATCCCACTCGTACCCGAAGCTTCCTGCGGCCGGAGCGGCGTGTTGAGCCAAACATCAACGCCGGCACAGAGCAGTTTTCCCAATGCCATGTCGTGGTTCTCCAGGTACACGACCCGAACGTAATTCGCGAGAGCCGCCGCCGCTTCAAAAATTCGCCGGATAATCGCCTTTCCCGCCTGGTCCCGCGGGTGTGCCTTGCCTGCATAAACCAACTGCAGCGGACCAGCCTCCCGAGCAATTTGCTTTAGCCGTTCCAGGTCTGAGAACAATAGATCCGCCCGCTTGTATGCGGTTGCCCGGCGGGCAAAGCCGACTGTAAAAACTTTCTCGTCCAGTTGAGATCCTGTAAGCCAACGTACCTGCTGCAGCAGTGCTTGCTTCGCTTGTCGATGCGCTTGGCGAATCTCGGCAACCGGTATCCCCACGGCGTAGCGGAGATAACCATTATCACGCCGCCACTGCGGTATCCTGCGGTCGTAAAGAGCAGCGAAAGGTTCCGCAGCCCAGGTCGCAGCGTGGACGCCGTTGGTGATCGCTTTGATGTTGTAGTCGGGAAACATGGCTCGCGTCACCTCCCCATGGCGCATAGAAACACCATTGACAAAACCGGAGAGCCTCAGCGCCAGTTCGGTCATGTTCAGCTCGCCGTCCATGACCCGCATTTGTCTAAGCTCCGCGGCGAGCGCTTCACCTAGCACCTGACGAACGAGGTCGGCACGAAAACGATCATGCCCCGCCGGCACCGGCGTATGGGTGGTAAACACACATTGCCGTCGGACCGTTTCTACCTGAGTCTCTGAGAACCCACCATCTAGCTTTGCGCCCGCTTGCTCCTGCAGCAGGGCAAGCGTGATGAAGGCCGAGTGGCCCTCGTTCATGTGAAACACTCGCAAGTTGGTGTACCCGAGAGTACGGAGCATGGCCACGCCGCCAAATCCCAGAACTACTTCCTGGCAGAGACGGTAAAGTTCATCGCCACCATAGAGGTGATCGGTCAAAGCGCGGTCCCGAGGATCGTTCTCATCCAAATTCGTATCCAGGAAGAACAATGGCACGCCGTGGCCGCTGACGCCGCCAAACAGGTAGCGCCAGGCCCGAACGCCCACATTTCGGCCTTCTATCGAAATTGTCACTTGGGGCGACAAAGGTTCAAGACGGTTTTCCGGAGACCATTTCGACGGGGTTTCCAGCTGATTCCCCTTGGAATCCAGGCGCTGTTCGAAATAGCCCTTTCGGTGAAGAAGAGTTACAGCTACCATCGGGGCCTCCAGGTCTGCCGCCGAGCGAAGCGTGTCACCGGCCAAGATCCCCAACCCTCCGCTGTACGTGGGAATGCCCGAGTCGATAGCTACATCCATCGAAAAGTAAGCAATAGTTCCCGCATCGAGATGAGCAAAGACTCGATTCATAACCGTCAGAAATTAAAAAATTAGGCTTGAAATGAACAGTGGGGATTCATCCAAAGACGGGCTGTATTTGAGGGGAATTTTAGCACAGGCGCCAAATTTCAGCAATTATTCTAAAAGGCACGAAAATTAGACGAGAAGAAGGAAGGGGCATTCACCTGAACCAAGATTTAATAGCCTGCTTGCATTGCCCGCCTTAGTAAACCAGGCGGAATGCCGAGATCAACTGTTGCCAAGATTCATGCTTGGCGAGGGTCTTCAATGCAACGACCGTCGGCGGCAACATGGGAAAATTGCCAGACTTTGCCCGATCCAGTGCTGCTTCAGGCGTCATCCAAAGACTTTCCGCCACCTCTTCCGAGCAAGCAAGAGGAATCTGATGTTCCGGAAGTGCCGCCAGATAGAATCGGGTATCAAATCGGACTGGGTATTTTTCCGGCGTGATTCGGTGGAAGAGATAAGTCATGCGACTCAAGTCAACAAACAGCTGCTCTGATTCCAATAGATGAGGTAAGTCGATGCGACCTTCCGACAAAGCTTTACGTTTCTCCGCCAGTCGCGTAATTGTATCATTGGGCTTGCCATCTGAAGGCTCGCCGTCTTGTTTTACGAAGAAGTGAATTCCGCTTTCCTCAAAAAGCTCTCTTGCGGCGGCGACCCAATGACCAAGGGACATCTCAGGACTGACGTCGTCACCCAGAATCGACAGGGCTTCGGATGGCGACAGTCCCCTGCAGCGGCAGAACATTCTCTCCGAATAATCCTGCTTTTCGACTGCGCCGCCGGGAAAAACCAAATAGCCACCCAGAAATGGCATCTCCTGCGGGCGGCGGGTGAGCAGGACTTCGAAACCGATGGCTGCTCTAGGTCGAATCACGATGATAGTTGAAGCCTTGCTTGGGACGATCATTTGAGTCATAGACGCTACCAAGTGTAGGGGCATGGCGTGTCGCCCCTGTATTATTATTTTATCTCTTACAACATACCCCCTGGGAATCTGCGCCGGCAACGGCTCTCACGGAGGGACTTCCGATATGGATATGGGCTCCGGTGGCCGCACCGGGAACGGCGCTTCTAAAGGCAATGAAAGGGACACCCGCCTGCCGAAGATATGACAAAAGCGACCGTCCTTCATTGCTGTCGGGGTGGAGCGCCACGTCCATTGCGTTTCTATGATCAAACCTCAGGCGATCGTGGGTGGGTGTCTGCCCAAACGCAGTAATCGGCAGGACGTGACCAAAGGCCTGGGAAAAAAATTTCTCGATCTTCGCTGCGTCGGCCAGAGACCATGACGCGGTCCCGTTAAAGCGAATCAGCGTGCCGCTCTCGCTATACCCGCCAGGCGCCATGGCCGGCAGCCCCACCAGCACGTCCCGCATAGACGCCTCGGTGATGGCGATGTCGGTCTCGGCGATCCAGCGCTTATCTTCGTCCATGCGGATCATTGCTGCGGCGCGAGCACGCTCGGTTTGGTTGAGTTCCGCGCGAGAGATCAGTCCCTGATTATAGAGCTCCTGCCGTTGCCGATACTCAGCTGTCAACTTTTTTACTTCGTCTTCGTGAAGGGCGAGAAGCTTTTCTGTACCGGCGCGCGTCTGTTTCATTTTTTCTATAGTATCGGCGCGCAATCTTGCAAGTTCAGCGTCGGAGGCAGAGCTCCTTGAAGCCGAACCCGTTGATTTGTTGGCCTTGTCTTGCGCGCTCGCGGCGTTGGAACTTATGGTCGAAAGGAAAATAGCGAGGCCGAAACCGATAAATCCCAATGAACCCGGTGAAGCGAGCTGCGCGAAGCGCTTAAACATTCGCTCAAGTCTATGGGGTCCGATTCCGGTGGTCAAGGGAGTCATTCCGGTACCTAGATCTTGAGTTGTGAACCACGCGGTGAAATAAGATGGAAGCGAATTTGGGATCACATCCTAAAAGCGGGACTGGCCATGAAACGCGTCCGAATCATGAAGCCATTTGTATTCGGCACAATGACTCTTTTTGCCGTGTCTGTATCCAGTTTGCTTAAGCGACATGAGCACAGCGCAACCGCCATATCACTTATATCACTGGCTCGCCGATCTGGTCGTATTGCTTCACGTCGCATTTGTTGTCTTCGCCGTCTTCGGCGGGCTCTTGGCCGTGAGATGGCGCCGCGCGATGTGGATTCATTTAACAGCGGTCGCTTGGGCGGTCATCGTAGAATTTTTCGGCTGGATATGTCCTTTGACGCCGCTCGAGAACTGGCTCCGGTGGAGCGCAGGAGAAGCCGGTTACCGCTCCGACTTTATTGCGCACTATGTCCTTCCGGTTCTTTACCCCGAAGGATTGACACGTGAGATGCAGATCGCATTAGGACTCCTGGTCATCGCAGTGAATCTGGCAATCTACGGCTGGATCTTTCGATCCAACCGAAGAATCAAAGATTGTTGAGCGTTTGCCCGTCCTTCGACCAGGCTCAGGACGAACGGAGGGAGCTATGAAATGGCGGGTGACTTTCCGCTAAAGCTGGCTGTAGGTGAACACCGCTGAATCGGAAGCGCAGGCACGATCCTCGACTCCCGTGCAAAAAAAAGGCCCGGCAATTTTCTCGCCCGGGCCTTTTTTTTCGCCACTGTAGCGCTGCCAGATCAACTGGTTTGCGTCTCGGCTCAAGAACCCACTGCTTCTTTCAGAACCACTTTTCTTGCAACATTGGCGTCCAGCTTGAGCGTCAATTCCGCGATTTCGCTGCCGCAGGCAAACCAAACGCCGTCGTGTTTGCGCATGTACTGGATGATTTCTTTCAAGATTCGCGCCCGGCCGGGTCGGCTGGAAATATAGGGATGGAACTGAAACGGACAGAACGTCGGGCCCAGTTTTGATTCTTCGTACAGATCGTCGAATAGCCCTTTCCAGATGACGAGCGCATCATTGGGAGTGCCGGAATCGCGATGGCCATAAGTCCGGCCATCGCCGAACGGTTGCCGCGGCAGCTCTACCAGTGTCCGATCATCGTGCTCCCACAGAAACGGCAAGTCATAAGAAAACGAATTGCTGTTCCAGAGATACTCGTTCTCCATCAGCAGTTGCAAGCTGTTGGGGCTTTGGGTGCAAGAGCGCCATCCGACCGGCCGCTTCCCAGTGCGCTTCTCGATCATCGCGGTAGTCTTTTGTATAACTTCCCGTTCCTGCTCCAGGGTCAGATCCCGCGCCACTTCGTGATGATAGCCGTGGCCGGCGATCTCGTGGCCGTTTTGCACGATCGCTTTCACTTGCTCCGGATAGCGCTCGGCGATGCCGCCGCAGGTGAGAAACGTCGCTCTGACTCCTGTCTCTTCGAGAATCCGGAGAATCCTCCAGATGCCGGTCCTCGGTCCGTATTCCGCCTGGGTCCATTCTTCATGATTCATCTTGCCGTTCTTATCCGGCTTCACGTCCTCCCCACCCTGAAAGTCAAAGGTCAACGTGACGGCCATGCGCCGGCCATCCGGCCATGCCAGTTTATCCTTAACGTGACGCTCTTGAATCATTTTCGTGGCTCCTTTCCCGGTAAAGAGTAGCGACCCCGTGAACCTAGCTTACTCGTTTGGCGCTTGCAAGTATCATACAGCCCTTGGGGAAACTCATTAGCTTAAATAGAGTCAAGAATAGTCAAAGCTACTCCTCAGCGACACACACCGTCGGCACGAGGTCCGGTAGCAAAAATTTCGTAGACAGGTAATTTTTGCACGCCCGTTTCCGACTGCGGCTCCTTTAAATACTCATCTGGCAACTGTTACACCCTGGCATGTTTGCTGCTCCTGTGCGAGTGCGCCATGGCGGTTCGAAAGAAAAACAAAATAAAGGAGGAAGAATTGATAATGCGTATGATAAATAGATTGTTTCCTTTCCGGCTGGTGATAGCTTTCGCGGCTGTCCTGCTGATCGGGGGTGTGGCATCTGCCGACATAACCGGTCTAGACTTTGCCAGCGTTGATCTCCAGGGGAACCGTACTGAGGTGAAACTGACAGTTTCTGCGGTGTGCAGCAACAATACTGATACCGAGAACGTGACCGTGTACATTTATCAAAGCGTCGGCCGGCTCGTAATGATCGGGACTGGGGCTTCTAGTGGTTTGCTCTGTACGGGTGGGACGGACAATTTGGATATTACGGTCAGCTTGCCAGGCGGCAATCTCAAATTTCAGCCTGGGCCTGCTACGCTATACATCAGCGGCTATACATCTACTACAGATCCAACCACCCACGTAACTACTACTAGTCCGACCTTCGAAATCGGCGCCAGGGTTAATCTTCACTAAATAGGTCAGTCTTACGAGCGATATTGCACTTGGGTGTAAGCCGGCTCTCTCTTGTCATGGCGTCGTTTACACCTAAGTGCAGTCGCAACCGCGCAACCAACCGCGAACCAACCATCTAAACTTCCTAACTCTCCATCTGTAGAAATCGAGAATTTATCACCGGCATCGTCGTACATCCTGCGGGCGAGCTGCGCGTCCTTAATGCCGAGTTTTTTCTGAATATAGAGGACCATGATTTCCGGGTTGTCCTGGTAGAATTTCAATGCTCGAAACTCCAAACTCGGAACTGCCAATCCGCCTAAGCATGCGCTTCGGCCCAATTCGAGCCGGTATGCACGTCCACGGCAAGACCACAGCGAAGATCCGCAGCTTTAGTCATCTCTTTTTCAATTAACCCCCGCGCATGCTCTAGTCTCTCCCCGGGCACCTCGAAGACGAGTTCGTCGTGGACGGTCAGGAGCATCTTAGCAACCGGTTCCTTCCGCAGGGCGGCGTCGACGCCGATCATCGCCTTCTTGATAATGTCGGCGGCGCTCCCTTGAATCGGCGCATTGAGCGCCATCCGCTCGCCTAACGCGCGCAGCCGGAAATTGGACGAGCGGAGCTCCGGCAGATAGCGGCGCCGCCCGAACATGGTGGTCGTGAAGCCGTCGATCTTCGCCTTCTCGACCTGGGACGTGAGAAACTCCTTCACTTTGGGAAACTGCGCATAATAAGCTTCGACAAAGTTTGCCGCCTCGCCCATTTCCACTCCCAGCCGTTGTGAAACTCCATAGGTCGACGTTCCGCATCGCCGAGGTAACGTCGGCCAAAGCGATGCCGTATACCTTGGCGGCAATCATCGCGTGAAAGTCGTGTCCCTGCGCGAACGCCTGGCAAAAAGTCTCATCCTCGGAAAGGTGCGCCAGCACGCGGAGTTCGATCTGCGAGTAATCGGCCGAGAGCAACACGTGATCCGGCGGCGCGATAAAAGCGCGCCGGATCTGGCGGCCCGCTTCGCCGCGAATCGGAACGTTTTGCAGGTTGGGTGCGATTGATGACAGACGTCCGGTGGCGGCGGTGGTCTGCTCATAGGTCGTATGGATTCGATGGCCCTCGGGGTCGATGAGCGCCAGCAGCATTTCGGTAAAGCCGTTCTTTAGCTTCGAAACCTCGCGGTATTCGAGCAGCGAGGCGACGATCGGATGAGTGCCCGCAAGCTTTTCCAATTCCGCGGCATCCGTGGAGTAACCGGTCTTGATCTTTCTGGTTTTTGGCAGGGACAACTTCTCAAAGAGAATGCGCTGGAGCTGAGGATTGGAGTTCACATTGAACTCCTCACCCGCGAGCTCCTGAACGGTACGCTCGAGGGTTGCCATTTTTTGTCCGAAGTCGGCATTCAATTTCTCCAGATAGTCGCGGTCGACGAGAATGCCGTTATGCTCCATGCGCGCTAGCACCTCGACCAACGGGAACTCAAGGGAGGTTGCAAGCTCCCAGATGCCTTGATTTCGGAGCCGCTCTTCAACGACCGGTGCGACGGCGCGGACCGCCACCGCTTCCCGACACACGCGAGATTTCTCGTCTTCGCTGAAAGAGAGACTCGTCTGCTCGCCCGTTTGCGGCTCGGCCTTGTCCGCGTCCATTGAGACGCCGAGATAGCGACCGACCGTGTCTGTTAAAGTGTACCCGGAAGCGGAGCCCGGCTCGAGGAGATACGAGGCGATCTTCGTGTCACAGTGAAGTCCTTGAATTTCGACCCCGGCGGTGAGGGCCGAGCGGTAAAGCAGTTTAGCGTCATGAGCAATCTTTCGTCGGTTAGGATCCTTGAGACAGCCGGCAAGCCGATGAATTGCTTCGGAAAAGGGCAGAACCCGCGCTTCGCCGGGCCTATCGCACAGGGCAACCCACTCCTCACTCCATGCAAACGCTACGGTCTCGCTCCCGCGCAGATCTTTCTCCGAGACAAAATCTGAGATCGAACTAAGTTCGAGCGAGGGCGAAACGGCCGCAGCGTGAAGCTTGAGCTCTTTGAGGCGCTCGTGGAGACTGCGGAATTCAAGCGAGGTGAAAAGTTTGCGGACCACTTCATCATCCCATGGTTCGAGGCGAAGATTGGCTGGATCGAGATCCAGCGACACGTCGTCAAGCAAACGCCCGAGCTCTTTGTTAACACGCACCTGGTTTGCATGGGCCTTGATCCCGTCGCGCAGTTTTGGCGTAAGCTCGTCGGCATGGGCGATGACCGATTCAATATCACCGTATTTATTAATCAGCTGGGCGGCGGTCTTGTCGCCGATACCCGGAACGCCGGGAAGATTGTCTGAGGTTTCGCCCTTGAGCGCGACAAAATCGGTCCATTTCTCCGGTGGGATACCATAACGCTCTAGCACAGTCGGAGCATCGTAACGGATCACATCGGAAATTCCCCGGCGAGTCATGATGACAGAGACGCCGTCTCGCACCAGTTGGAGAATGTCTCGGTCGCCGGTAACGATAATGACCTCGAATTCCTCTTCCCTAGCATGTTTGGTCAAGGTTGCGAGAAGATCGTCGGCTTCGTAGCCTTCAAGCTCGACGGCAGGAACCCGTAGCGTCTCCAACACCTCGCCGATCAACGGAAGCTGCTGCTTAAACAGGTCGGGCGTTGCGGCTCGTCCCGCCTTGTACTCCGCGTACCGATCCACTCGGAATTGCGGCACCCCTTTGTCGAAACAAACGACGACGCCTTGGGGGCGTTCGTCTGCCAAAAGCTTGATAAGCATCGCGGTAAAGCCATAGACGGCGTTTGTCACTTGGCCGGATGATGTGACGAGCGTGTCGGGCAAAGCGAAAAAAGCGCGAAACGCAAGCGAGTGGCCATCGAGCAGAAGCACCTTCCGCGCGTTGCTGCTTGCGGTTGCTGCTGCCACGCTTCGGTCGGATTTCCCGACGGGCTTCTTGGTATTTTTAGGGCTCACATTTAGTAATCTACCCGTTGGTTTTGTTTGCAGCAAGCTCGCGACATGCGGCTTGGCTCGGATAGAATCTCCTTTGTAGTGTGATTCCTAGAGGATCAAAAGGAAGAGTGAACGAAAAACTTTACGACCCAACTGGATTTACGCGAATCAACCTTCAAGGCCCAGGTAAAAATGAGCTACCAGTTACTTGACGCCGCTCGCCAAGAACATTTACAAGCCCAGAACCCGGGAAAGTGGAGATCTTAGAACAGGGAACGGTCACAACCGTCCCCTAGGACACCGCCAATTTCTGCCACAGGTTTATTGCAGGGCAAAAAGAAGTGTCTTGATGCGAACCTAAGAGAATGAACCGAGATCAACCCTCAAACGCTGGCCACCAGCGCACGCTGGATTAGCGACTTTGCCATGCCTACTTTATAGACGTTGTCCTTCAGCGGCTTCGCGCCTTCGAGGGCGATTTCGCCGGCTTTCTGCGCGGTAGCGTCGTCAATCTTTTTGCCGCGGAGAAATTCCTCGGCCTTGGGCACCCGCCACGGTACAGGCGCCACGCCGCCCAAGACGACTCGCGCACTGCGCGCGACTCCGCCGCTGCTTTGCACGACGGTGGCGACGCTGACAATAGCATGATCCCAGGCGAGCCGCTCACGCACCTTGTGATAGAAGCCTTTGCTGCCTGCCTTGGGATAAGGAACGAAGATCTCGGTAACGATCTCGCCCGGCTTGAGAATATTTTCATGCTTAAAATCAACTTGCGGCAGAACAAAAAACTTTTCCAGCGGGATCACTCTCTCGGCCGCCGCGTTGGCGATCCTGATCTGCGCGTCGAGAGCGACGAGCGCCGGGGCGGTGTCCGACGGATGAACGATATAGCTCGGCCCCGCGCCGAGAATCGCATGATAACGGCTATCGCCCGCCACGGAATAGCAGATCTGCCCGCCTTTTCTGAGACAATCGAAACTCGCCGAGCGAAAGTACCAACAGAAAAGCCACTGGCAGATGTTGCCGCCGATGGTACCGACGTTACGGATCTGCGGCAACGCCGCTTCCTGCGTGCTCTTCGATTTCGGAAAGCGTGGTCAAGGCGCCGATGCGGAAACCGCCGCGCTCTTCTTTGATGGTGTTGAGGCCGGGAATGGTCTTGAGGTTGACGACATAGTCCGGCGTTATCACCCGCTCCTTCATGAGCTGTAGGATCTCGCTCCCGCCGCTCACGACAATCGCACTCTTTTTCTCCTGCTGAAATTTTTGCAGCAGCGCAGCCGCTTGCTTCACGCTTTTGGCATCGATGTTTTCGAAAGTTTTCATGGCCGTTCCCTCCTCATCAGACCTGGACAGCCTGCAAGATCTTGCCCGGAGTAATAGGCAATTCTTTGAAACGTTTTCCTGTGGCGTTGAAAATCGCATTGGCAATCGTCGCTACCGCTGCGGTAATCGGCGGTTCGCCCACGACCTTGCCGCCAAAGCAGCCGTACGGGTCGTAATTTTCTATGAAGATCACCTCCACGTCCGGCGTTTCCAGGTGAGTGGGCACCTTGGCGTCGCGATAGTTGGGATTGATCGGAATCCCGGTCACCTTATCGATCAACAGTTCCTCCGTGAGCGCCATGCCGATTCCCTGCACGATGCCGCCTTTTACCTGGCTCTCCGCGGTGAGACGGTTGAGAATCGTGCCGCTATCGTGAGCGGCAACGTAGCGCGTGATCTTTACGTGGCCGGTCCACGTGTCCACCTCGACCTCGGCGAAGTGAGCGACAAAACTCTTGCCCTCGACCTCTTTCGGAAAACTGGGATTCGTCGTCGCGCGGCCGATCAAATCGCCGGAATCCTTCACAATCCGTCCCAGGGGCAGTTTTTTAGAAGGATCGGATTTCGCGAAAACCTGCCCGTCCCGCAGATCCAACTCTTCGGGCTTCGCCTTAAACTCGTTAGCCGCCAGAGCGAAAATTTGTTTTCTCACGTCCTCAGCTGCAGCCACCACCGCCGGCCCAGTGAATGAGGTGGTGCGGCTGCCGGACTCGCCGACTGAATAAGGTGTAACGTCGGTGTCACCGTTGGTGACCTGAATTTGATTGAGCGGAATACCCAGAGCTTCCGCAGCGATGATGGCCATAGTGCTCTTGGCGCCGGTGCCGATGTCGGTAACGCCGACGAGGACATGGGCCGTGCCGTCCGGGTTGACGCGAATCGTCGCCGCGCCGAGGCCCGACCTGTATGGATAACCGGCCAGCGCCATACCGATGCCATGTTTGACCGGTCCCGACGTCGCGCCGGGCTTGTGCCATTTCTCGTTCCAGCCGATTCGCTTCGAGCCTTCAATGATGCACTGTTCGAGATAATTGGAGGTGAAAGGAGTCTTGTTCTTGGACAGACGAATGCGGTTCCTCATGAACATGTCGAGCGGGTTGATGCCCAATTCGAACGCGATCTGATCCAGAAATGAGGCAAAGCCGAAGACCGACTGCGGATAGGCGGGCGCGCGGTAGTTCGCCGCCACCACCGTGTTGGTATGGACCGGCAAAATCACCTTCTTAAAATTCGGGATCTGATAAAAGTCCGTTCCGCTCAGATTGCCGCTCTGTTTGCGGTACGCTCCCATGTTGGTCACGGCATCGAGTTGGACTGCCGTAATGGTTCCGTCCTGCTTCACGCCGATTTTGTAGCGCTGCTCTGAAGACCAGCGGCCGTGCATGCCGATGTAATCATCTTCGCGGGTGAACTCCAGCTTGACCGGCTGGCCGCTGACTCTAGCGAGCGCGGCGGCCATATAATCATAGTCCTGCGCCTGATTTTTGTTGCCGAAACCGCCGCCCATGTACTTGCAAACGACGCGCACTTTGCTGAGCGGCAGGCCGAAGTCCTTGGCGATGTCGGTGCGAGCGTTGGAGACGCCCTGGGTGGAAGCGAACACGGTCAATTTACCGCCGTCCCATTTCGCCACGCTCACGCGCCGCTCGATCTGGGCGTTGTTCACATGCTTTGAAATGTACGTGTCTTCGAAGACGCGGTCCGCTTCTTTAAAGCCCTCGTCCAGATCCCCCCATGACTCTTCGATGGGCGCGCTGAAGGCTCCCGTGCCAACGGACAGATTGCCGTTGGGCGCGATCTTGGGCGCGTCCGGCTTGAGCGCCTCCTTGGCGTCGAGCACGTGGGGGATCTTTTCGTATTTGACGTCAATCAGCCCCAAGGCGTCCTCGGCGATCTGGCGGTCCGTGGCCGCCACAGCGGCGACGGCGTCGCCCACGAAGCGCACCGGGTTATTAAAGATGAAGCGTTTGTGAGTTAATCCGCCGCTGGACCAAGGGATCTGAGTGTTGCCGTGATGAATCACCGCCTTCACGCCCGGCAGCTTCTCGGCTTTCGAGGTATCGATGCTGACGATCTTCGCGTGGGGAACCGGGCTGCGCAAAACGCGCGCGTAAAGCACGCCGGGGAGCTGGATGTCGCCGGTGTACTGCGCTTGGCCCGTTACGCGCTCATAGGCATCGATTCGCGGAGTTGTCTTGCCGACAACGGAAAATTCTTTTTGTGCTTGTGCCATGGCGACCTCCTTTACCGAGTCTTCGCGGCAGCGAGCACCGCCGCGACCTCGCGGTTATAATTGCCGCAGCGGCAGAGATTCCCGGACAGGGCTCTCCGCGCTTGGGCTTCGGTCGGTTGAGAATTTTTCAACAATAAGGCTTTGCCCGACATGATCTGCCCGGACGTGCAAAAGCCGCATTGCGGGCCGTCGTTCTCGATGAACGCCTGTTGCAGCGGATCCAGCTTGTCTCCCTTCGCCAGCCCTTCGATGGTGAGAATCTCCTTCCCTTCCATCCACACCGCGAGCTGGCTGCAGGAGTAAACGTTGCGGCCATTGACAATCACCGTGCAGGCGCCGCATTCGCCGCGGTCACAGCCGATCTTCGTACCGGTGAGGCCCAATTCATCCCGCAGGACCTCGCCCAAAGTACTTCGATGCTCAACCTCAACACGGTAATTTCTGCCGTTGACTTTGAGGTTGACTAGCGACTTTCCTCTGCCGGTGCCAACCGCCTCTGGCGTATAGGCCTCGGCCGGCTCGACGTTCAAAAGGCCCGTAGAGATGACCGCAGTGCCGATAGCGCCCCCGCCGAGCCCCTTCAGGAAGCCGCGTCGGGATAACCCCTTATCTTTTCTTTCTTGTTCCATGGTCGCTAACCTCCTTTGTCCCATTCATGGGTGAGCCGCATGTGACGATAAAAGGGTTATTATAGAAGTCTCGTGCATGTCAATGGGGAAAATGGACCTTGCCGCGGGCGCGCAAAATGTATAATCTCGGTGGTCGTTTCCATGGCTGAAAAACAAGCCCTGCAGTCCGAAGGAGCACAACTCGCCGAAGTTCTTAACGAGCTTGAAGCAGAGCACGCCGTAAAGGAGATCTCCGGTTGGGAGTCGGGTTTTGCAAATTTGAGCCGCGCCTTGGACGGTCTCCTTCCAGGACTCTATTTGCTCATCGGCCCGCCGGCGTGTGGCAAGACTTCGCTGGCCAAACAATTGTTGGACCAAGCGGCGATGAACAATTCCGTGCCGGGAATTTTCTTTAGCTTCGCCGAGCGTAAGAAAGAACTGAGAATCAAAACACTGGCGCGACTCAGTGGAGTAGAGAACCGAGAGATAAGACGAGGCAGCGCTTACTTGCTCCACTGGTACGGTGTGCCGAGACTTGGAAATGTCGACGCAGGCCAGCTACCGCCGAGTTGGGAGAAACTCAGGCGCTCGGCGGAAGAAGCGAGAAGCTGGTTAGATCTCACCTATATCGTTGAGTGCGATCGTCGCATGACGCTGCACGACATCGAAGATCAGATCCAGGCGGTCAAGCAAATCCAAGGTCGCGATCAGATAATAGCCGCGATCGATGATGCCCAACGTCTGGCTCTCAGCGAACAATCGCTGGAGAACCGTCTCGCCATCCTCGCGGATCAGCTGCAAGCAATCGCAGTGAACTCGAACGCTGCCCTATTCGCGGTCTGGCCCGATCTCCATGGCAAACGCGATACGACGCCTGATGCGTGGGCCGACAGAATACCGGGGGCGGATGTGGTTTTGGTGATGGAGCGAAACCAGAAGAGAACTGAAAAACTTACCCCACCCAATCAAGCAATCATCCTTCACATCGTCAAGAACCGCGGCGGTGAACGAGGCAGTCTCGCCTTTGAGTTTTCTCCTGCGTTTGCGAGATTTGTCGAAGCGGAACCGAGTTGAAAGAGTTAGGAGTGGCGATGGCTGCCCTGGGTGTTTAGGCCTTCCCAACGATAGCACTTGATCTCGCAGGCATGTCCTTCCACTACCACCGCTCCCACATAGCCGTCACACGGATCGAACTGAATGAGACACCAGTTTGGTACTGTCCCTTTGATCTGAACGCCTTCGTCCGTTAAGACGATTTCAACTTCATCCAGTTCCCCGCTCAGTCCCGTGCCTTTGGCCTTTAAGAATGCTTCCTTGCTCGTCCAACATTTATAAAACGCTTCCCGTTGAAGCCGGCTAGAAAGCGCGCGGAGAGCTATGACTTCCTTAGGAGTAAAAAACCGCTCGGCAACCTCTTCGAAGGGAAAATCCTCGCGAACGTGCTCCACGTCGACGCCGATCTCTCTACCGTGAATCACCGCCAAGAGTGACACCGCGTGGGAGTGGGACAGATTAAACTCGAACTTCTCCGCGGCAGGACCAAGGGCCAGCTTGGGCTTGCCGTTCGAACCGATTGAAAACTGCAAATCGGCGGGATTTGCATTCATATAAGACGCGAGGATGGACCGCAATGCGCCATGCGCGACGATGTATCGCCTGCGGTCCGTTTCAAACCTGAATCTCAAAGCTCGCTCGCGCTCCTCTGATGACAGCAGATTCCGGCAACACTCCACACAGAGACCGGCATCGTCCATTTGGGTCGACCAGAGATGAACTTCGTTTTCACCTAGGTCGACATGTTCTTGAGGCAAGGACCACATAAGCCCGGATGGGAGAGAGTTGGACATGAACGGTGGGGTTATTCACCCAGGATGCTTGGCACAGGCGGCTCGTAAGCGGCCACCGCCGCGGCAAGCAACGAAAAATCGCCTATTCTTTTTTGTGCTCCAAATCGGCTTCTCGCGAAATTTTTTTCACGGGGATCTTGCGCTTTGATTCTGAAAGGATAAGATATGTCGGACTAGGTGAACCTCACCCCGTGAATTAGCTCCCGGTACAACGAGTGGTTTTTAAACTAGCTCTGCCAAAAGTTTAAAGCGTTTACCCCAAAGAGGAGGTAACTGCCATGTGGAGCCGAGTGTACCGCAATCATTTCATTATGGCTTTTCCCAGCTTCGATACTGCCACGAATGCCTGGGCGCCTCAAGCCGATATCAGCTGGAGCGGCGGGCCATCTCGCAAGTCGGAGTTTGTCAGATTCCCAAAACGCTTCATGACCGAGAGAGAAGCGGTAACCTTTGCGCTAAGGAGGGGCCAAACGTGGATTAACAGGCGTCTCAGGCACTCGCATATCGGAATCGCTTCGGACCGTGGCCGAATAGTCGATATGATCGGGGCGCTGAAGGAAAGCCTCGCAAAGGCGGCTCCCGAGCAGCCTCGCCGAGATCAAGCCGCAGCAAAACGACGGACGGAAAGCACATTCACGTTTGACCAATTTAAATCCGCTATGGCTGAGAGTGGAGTTCATCTCAGCGAACGGACGTTGCAAAAAAGTTACACCGCATTGGTCAAGCTGCGCAAAAACAACCACTTGTCTTGGGCTCAGACGAGACAGAAAGTGGAACGTTCTCAGCAGGAGCTCCGAGCGGCCAAATCACCGGCGCGACGGCCGAGAGCTGCGCGGATTCCGCTCAGCGAGCGTGGCTGGCGCAACATTGGGTGATCTTGCAGCGACTCGAACTCCTTTAATTACCAAAAAAAGATCGTACCTTCCAAGCCGAACATACAGCACCAGCCTCCTTCTTTCTGCCGGGGAACCCGATTGGGAAAGCTTGAACTAGCAACAAGCACGCGCAACTCCCGTTGACAAACGATACGCGGCTTTTCTACAGTTACGAAACTTTAGCCGGGAGGTGACTTCGATGTCAGAGCCCATCCTCAAGGAAAAAGATGGAGACGTAGCGACGATCACTCTGAACCGACCGGAGGTCGGGAACCGCCAAACCGATGCGACCTGGGCTCAGCTCACCGAAATGCTCGACATCGCCGCCAAAGAATCGCGGCTCATTGTCTTCAAAGGCGCGGGCGACGACTTCTGTTTGGGTCGCGAGGCCATGGGCCAGCCGAGTCCCGTTCTTGAAGCGTACGCCATTCGTGAGCGAAGCGAGACGATTTTCAATCTCTACGGCGCGTTTCGCAGCGCAAAAGTTCCTATTATGGGCGTCGTTCAAGGCCGGGCGGTCGGGCTGGGGTGCGCTCTGGCGGCGCTTTGCGATATTACGATCGCCAGCGACAAGGCCCGCTTTCAACTTCCCGAAATGGCCCACAACATCATGCCGACCATCGCCATGTCCGCGCTGATCGATCGCGTGTCGCGCAAGGCCGCGACGTACTTAGTCTACTCGACCCAGGAGATCGACGCCCACAAGGCGCTCGTTTTCGGTCTGGTCAGCAACGTCGTTCCCGCCAACGAGCTCGATGCGGCGGTGGCCAGTCTCGTGGAGCGGTTTAAAAAAACTCCACTTCCGGCTTTGCTCGCGGTCAAAGAGTACGCCGGGTCCGCTTTCAGCATGAGCACCCAGGCAGCAAACGATTTCGCTCGCAACCTGCACGCTACCATCAATAGTTTTTCAGGAATGCGACCGTAAAAGAGATTTTCTTCTCATTATTCTCTGCCTATGTTATGGGCCGCGCGCAGGGCTCGAGACCAAAGGCACAGTCTGAGCCAAGTCCAGAGCGACGCGAAAAGGTTGAACCGGGAAGGCGCTCCCAGATTCAATTATCTAGGCGTGACGCGAGGTCTGGCCGCACACCCTGCTTCAATCAGAGATTTCAAATCATAATCCAGCAGTTCGCCGATCCGTTCGACCGTTAGGTCCACTGTATCCGCCGGCGGATACTTGGCAAGAATTTGCCGGTCGTAAGCGTAGTGGCCCTGCCGGGGAAATATGGCGGTCACCCGTCGGCGCCAGATTTTCTTGATTGCGGCCAAAATGTGGAGCTTGTCATCTACCACGACATAATGCTTCGCCGGGTAGCGGCGCCGGATATGCTCGAGCTCCAGCTCCTTATGAACGTAGATCAAAGTGTGCCCGTCTACGGCATCGAGTAACCCTGAACGTTCGATCTTGCGCGGCTGAAAGACCACGTCACCATCTGTGAGAATCACCGTCGGTCCCCATCTTCTGAGATGCTCGATAACGTCAAGCGAATTGGGGAAAAGACGGTTCGCAAACGGATAATCCAACAAAAATAGGGCAACCTCCAGCAAATGCGCCTCGCGCGGATACTCGGTCCGGTAACGTTGAAGCGCGCCCAGGTAATCCGCGTATCCTAACTCCGCGCGCAACTCCTCAAAGATCTTCCAATATCGCTGCTGGTGCTGACGGCCAACCGCCCGCTCGAGGTGACGCTTCAAATCAACTATCACCCGATCGTTATCCAGCAGCGTGTTATCGACGTCGAGGAGAAATACAACCCTGGATTGCGTCAATTGTTAACCCTCTTTGAACGATTCAGCGGGATGTTAAAGTATCAATATCACAGTTCGTTAGCGGGTGCGCTCAACTAAGAGAATATTTTCGGCTTATACATCCGAGCCGCGCGCGAGGAGACCAGTATGGAAGAACATTCCGATGCGTTCGTTTTTTTCGGCGCCACCGGCGACCTTGCCTATAAGGAGATTTTCCCGGCATTGCAGGTACTGATCCAGCAAGGTCACTTCGATGTTCCGATCATCGGCGTCGCCAAGTCGGGCTGGAGCCTTGACCGACTGAAGGAACGGGCGAGAGACAGTTTGAAGCATCACGGAGGAGTGGACCCAGAGTCGTTTGACGAGCTTTCGGCCCGGCTCCTGTACGTCGATGGCGATTATCAAGACGCTTCGACCTATGAGCTTCTGCGTCGGGCACTCGGTGCGGCGAAACGACCGCTCCATTACCTGGCTATTCCGCCGAGCATGTTTGCCACCGTCGTGGCCCATTTGGCCCAGTCCAATTGCGCAAAAAACGCCCGCGTGGTGGTTGAGAAGCCGTTCGGCCGCGATCTCGCATCCGCGCAGGCGTTGGACCGCACGCTACATGAATACTTTCCGGAGAGCGCGATCTTCAGAATCGATCATTATCTAGGCAAGGAGCCGGTTCAGAACCTCCTCTATTTTCGCTTCGCCAATTCCTTTCTCGAGCCCATCTGGAACCATGAGCACATCCAGAGCGTGCAGGTTACCATGGCGGAAGAGTTCGGCGTTCAGGGCAGGGGGAAATTCTACGAGGAGGTGGGCGCCATCCGCGACGTCGTGCAAAACCATCTGCTGCAGGTCATGGTGCTCCTGGTGATGGATCCCCCAGCTTCGAGCGATGCGGTGTGCATTAGGGATGAGAAAATTCGCATCATGCGGGCGATGCGGCCATTGGAGCCCAGCTGCGTTGTGAGAGGACAATTCAACAGCTACCGCCGGGAGCCCGGTGTATTTCCAGACTCGCATGTCGAAACGTTCGCGGCCGTTTGCTTTTATATCGACAATTGGCGTTGGGCAGGCGTGCCGTTTTACATCCGGTCCGGAAAGTGCCTGCCGGTGACCGCCACCGAAGTCTTCGTGAGTCTTAAAAATCCGCCGCACTCGGTTTTCGGCGAAGCCGTTCCCAGCCAAGCGAACTATTTTCGCTTCCGCCTCAACCCCGATTTTGTTATTTCGGTGGGCGCTCGGATCAAAGCCGGCGGCGAAGCGATGGTTGGAGAAGAAGTGGAGCTTATCGCCCACGAAGATGCAGCCGACAATCGGCTGTTGCCTTACGCCCGTTTACTCGGCGACGCCATGCGCGGCGACCCGACGCTATTTAACCGCCAGGATGCGGTGGAGGCGGCTTGGCGGGTTATCGATCCGGTTTTGGGAAATGTCACTCCGCTGCATAAATACGAGCCCCATACCTGGGGTCCAGCTGAGGCAGATGCAATCGCTGCGAATATCGGAGGCTGGCACAATCCCCGGCCATGCGAAAAACTTCCTACATGGATACCGCGGGGATTTTGAAGTAGCTGTGGCGGAACCGTGCGAAAAGATGCGCCGGCAGATCGCTTCTGTTCTCCCGAGGCCGCATCCTGATCCGCTTCAAGGCAGCGGGCCATTTCAGCTATTTCAGTAGAGCAATGACAATTGCCAAGATGGCAATAACGGCGGTTCCTATCGCGGCAATAATTAGCGTCTTCAAAGATTTCTGAATATTTTCAAGGAGCGTTTCGACGATCTTTAATTGCACTTCAACTTTTTCGTTTAGAGCTGCTTGAAGTCCCATCGTTTTTTCGAGATTCGCAATCCGAGCTTCGTCGCTGCCCATCCGAGAATCGCTAACGACCCTGCGAATCGCGCTCACAACGGGGGCGCTTCCCAATATGAGAGGCCCCAGTTTTTCGAGTAGTCCTCTGATTGCCGTCGTCGAGATCTTCAACGACCTTATTATATCGCAGTTATTGAGCGGGACGAAGTGCACAGATGATTATTTTTCCCGTGCACTTGGAGTGACGTTCCCCTAAAATCGATCAAGGCAGCAAAGCGCAAACAAACGTTGAAGCATTTACCAAAAAAGACGCGCCGAGCGCTAGGACGGCATCATTTCATTAACGTTACAGATCTCGAATCTGCCTGCCGCTCGCCTTATCTTCGCCGGTAGTAGTCATAGTCTTGCCCTTGGAGTTGATCGCCGATGAGCGCGCCGGCGCCAAGTCCCAAGCCGCCACCAATCGCCGCACCGGCTGCCGGGTGCCCGACCGCGGCGCCAATGAGACCACCCGCCGCCGCGCCGCCGAGAACACCAATTCCGGCCGCTCTCTCTCGCGTTGTGAGAGGCCCACCGGCGCAGCCGACAATCGCAAGCGTTCCTGCCAATAAAAGTACTGGAGCTTTACGTATCAGTTTTTGCTTTATGTTCATGTTCATTGCCTCCCCTTCTCAATTAGCTCGGCTGACTGCCTTCTTCCGTGCCAGCTGTCTTAGAGAAGGAGCAATGGGCATGCCGAACCAAAAAACGCGAAAAACTAACCGGTTACAGAAATGCTAAAAATAATCGGGATAGGTGAAAAGGTAAGGAGGCAGGAAAGAATTACCTGCCGTAAAAAATGCCCTGGATTCTCAACGCAGGACCAAATTGAAACGCTTTTACAATGGTTGTTGCTAAGAAATTTAGCTGCAATCCAATAAATCGTCACGGGTTACTGACCCGCGTATCCATTAAACACAACTAGGACGACAGAGCTTTTTTCTTTTCTTCAAACTCGTCCTTATTGATCTCTCCTCGCGCATACCGCTCACGCAGAATTCCGAGAGCAGAATCCGATGTGGATTTGTTTCCACGGATGAGCCAGCGGATGCCCACGATTAGACCGACAATAATCAGCGCCCAGAACAGCAACATCATCAGCATCATCCCGATGCCCCAAACTCCCCACCACATCGGATGCATGTCCCATCTCCATTCATAATAGCGCTCCTGCGCAAAAAGATCGGTCGAGATAGTGACGATATACAGCGCCAGCGCGATCTGAAAGATTCGTTTTTTCATCTTTCTTCTGGTCTAGCCGTCGCCGCAAAAACTGCCGGCGGAGCAAAGCTTCGAGCCGATGCCGGAGCCGATTCGATGGCGGCCATTCCGTTGCAGCTCCCGAAACTTTTTGCCATGGTTTCAACCCAGGGGTCCGCGATCCTGTTTGCTTCTGCGCAACGTCTTCACTCCGAGGCGGGCTTTTTGTATCGCGCGCTGGGCACGATTTCCGCGACGGTGCCGCCCGGCGCGCGGAATTTGATCGGCACGACACCGGGATCGCTGATGACCTGACAACCGAATCGGGCGAGCTCCGACGCGTATTGATCGAGATCCTCCACTTCGATGCCGAAGTGGTGGATGCACGGTCCCTGGCCGGAGGCCAGTGACTCGGCGGACTCCTCGGCGTCGTATTTGATAAGAGCAAGATCGATGGCGCCATCCGTGAGGTGGCGCGAAGTATGATCCCTCACCTTACCTTCTTCAACCGGGACAAAGCCGAAGAGTTTCTCGTAGAACTCGCTGCTTTTTTCTAAATCGTCAACTTTGAGCGCAAGATGAACAATTCGGGCCATATTCCCTCCTTTATGATTATGAATAACGATGCAAATCACCTCTAACTCGCGCCCGGATAATAAGCAACCAAAGATGCAGTGATTGCCCCGACCGATGAAAGGCTCCGTCAAGTTCAACGTTTGACTTGCAAGCCATGAATCCCGCTAGTACGAGCTCGCCAGGAGAGTTTCTAGAGATAACCTTTTTTCTTGAAATAGAAATACAACGTCAGCGAGATCGAAGCCATCACGGACATGGCGGCGAAATAACCGTAGCGCCATTCCAGTTCGGGCATGAATTTGAAGTTCATGCCGTAGATGCCCGCAATGGCGGTGACCACGACGAATATTGTGCCCCAGGCGGTGAGCCGCTTCATCGTCACGTTGAGCTGATTGGATGCGGAAGCCAGGTGGATTTCGAGCGCGCCCGACAGGATATCCCGGATGCTGTCGAGCTCCTCGGTGATCCGGATCAAATGGTCGTAAACATCGCGGAAGTAGAGCTGGTTAAAAACTTCCCGCTGGGGTGAGATCGCGCGGCGGATGTGGACCAGCGAGCGCTTTAGCGCCAGAAGGCGGTTCATGTCCTCGTTCCTCGCCTGCTTGAGCAGCCGGTCTTCGAGTGAGTCGATCTCGTCTTCAATATCATCCAGAAGGGGAAAATAGCTGTCTACGACCAAGTCCACGAGTGTATAGAGGAGAAAGTCAGTCCCTCGGCGAAGTGCGGGAGGAATTCTCTCATGCAATTGGGAGGTCTCTATCAAGCCGGGCAAGGGGCCATAATGCACGGAGACGATCCAGCAGCGGCCGAGGAGTAGGTCCAGCTCGGAGGGTTCGATCTGCCACTTCTTCTTGCACAGCAATGGATGAATGGCCATGTAGACGTAATCTTCAAACGATTCGATTTTGGGCCGCTGGTTCTGTTGAACGATGTCCTCTAACGTCAGGTGGTGAATCTTGAGCTCTTCTTCCAGAAAGCGGAGTTCCTCATCGGTCGGCGCATCGAAGTGAAACCACAGTTTGGCATCGCTGCGCCGCAAAAGATCCGGGATGGAATCTCGACTGACTTCCTCGAGGCCGTTAGTCGTGGAGCGCCGAACGGTAAGCATGCGACCAGTTTATAGCATGATCGGAAGGCTCGGCAGAAGAGATTGGTAGCGGATCGCATGGTCATTTACTTAAGAGTCTTTCATCCGACTATGCCGGAGCTTTGCAACTACTCTCCGATGAGACAACCATCCAGTCCACAACCGGACACGGGAATCGACTGAACAGGCGTCCCGCCTGCCGGACACAATTGGAAGCTTGGATGTTTCAATAGAGTAATTCCTGGTAACGCTGGTTGCTTATCCGCCAATCTCCTTTTCGCTGGCCGTCTTGGTTCCTGAGAAAATTATTCCACTGATTCAACCACTTGTCCTAAACTATCCCAAGTGCGTCCGATTGGGATATCATTGGCACACGAGTTGCTCATTGATCCGTATAGTAGATCTGTTTCTGAATGAATTGAAAGCTGACGAAAAGGTTTTTATGTACGAGTTTTTGTTGCTTGCGGTCGTTGTCATCTACGTGGCTATCTCTTATGGGTCCGGAGCCCACTAACGAATTGACAATGTCCTTAGAACAAGCGGATCTTCCCGTGCGCCAACTGGCTTGCAACCTGGCGGCGCAGGTGCGGCACAAAACCATTCCTAACTTTCCCAGCGTAAATGAGCCTGTCCTCCCGATAGCGCACAAGCGGGCAGCAGAGCTGGGGGAATAACTAAAATGAAGCAGCCCCCGGGTGTTTCGCGCTTCGGGTCGGTGGCCGATGACCTAACCAAAATCCTCTTACAAAAAAACGGACTGGAGGGTGCGGTCAACATTCGAGAGTTCGATGGAACCGCGGAAGTGGGAATCGCTTTCAGGCAACGGCAAATCGCCGCGCGGTCCTCGCCAACCTGCGCGTCGATGCCCCGACGCGGATCGTCAGTCCGCGAAGGGTTCATCGACCAGCTTTACAAGAAACGGTAAACAATCTTTCGCGACAACTCATACGGCTTATGTTCGGACCGAGCCGCGCTTTCAGCGTCACACAGCATGGCGTCGGCAAAAGCCGTTAAAACTCCACACTATAATCATTTCCTGTATGATTCCTGCATCTTCCAAAGCCACTACCCGTATACGAAGAGCCGATGAAGTAACATGCCATGGTTGTTCCCCTGTCGCCCTGCAGTGACGCGGTCCAATAAAAGAGCGGGCCTCTCACCGTAACTTCTGAATTACTGTACGCGCGATTGAAAGTCTCTCCATAAGCAGCGTCTGCACGCGCGCGCGAACTCCCAAAGAAACCGTCAAAGGCGTTTCCATAAGCAGACGAATCAGGGGCCTCTATCGCGATCGATCCCCGGCCAAAAGTCTGCTCGTAACTCTTCACGAAAGTCGTTCGTGCGACTCGCTCGAATGTACCATTCAACACCTCGCCATCCGATCCCATGACCTGGATCAATCCCGTATCTTCCCGCGCAAAACGGTACCTTCCGCTCCACTTTTCACCATCCGTGGAATGCATGCTCAAACTGTGGACGCACGCCGACAAAGTCAATAACGAAAATAGTAATGGAGCGAAACCAGATCGTTTCATCTCGATTAGACGCGCACTAACATGCAGCCGGAAATATCGCCAATGACAAGAGAACCACGGGTCAAACTACGCCGACATAACACGCAGCTCCTAAAAAAACGAAGCCAATTCAAGGCTAGAATCCGTTCATACCGTTGTTGACAGTAACTTGGAATCTTTAAACGCCTGTTACCGCGCTTCACTCATTTGCTGTCGAAATCGTAGACCAGCTGCGCTTTGATGGCGCTATTGATATTGTCGGCCATGGGGTTGCGGATCTCTTCGCCGATGTGAGCGACCGCCCCTAGTGTCCGGCCGATCAGCGCGAATGCTTTGGTTAGCTGCCAGGGGAGCCCCATATCGAGCGCGATCGCCCCGATCGCCCCGGTGACATTCGCGGGCAGCTGCCTTCCGTATTGCGCTTCCGCCGCCTTGCAGATCCGTTGGATGAAATCGCAGTAGCGTCCATACACACCTGTCTCGCGCGCGATTTCGAACAGACGCACCGCGCGCGGGTCGCCTTCCGGATGAGTTCGGTGGCCAATGCCAGGGATCCTTTTTTTCTTCTCCGCATACTTTTTTACTACTGCCGAAGCCGCCGCATCTATGTCACGTTCTGAACTGCCGGTCGGAAAAGCCTTGACGAGCATCTTTGCCGACCACTCGGAGGAGCCGAGGTGAACGCTTCCGGCTCCAAGGATCGAAGACGCAACCGCCGCTTGCATCGCCTCCGGCGCCGTGGAATAACAAAGTCGCGCCGAAACCACGCTGCTGACCATACCGTGCTCGACGAGAATCGTCAGCAGAGCATCGGTCATCCGCCTTTCGCCATCGCTCGGGAAGCGTCCAACCAACATTAAGTACGTCATGTCGCTAAAGGTAATTTTGCCGACGAGATCCTTCGTCAGATCATGGCCGCGAATCAGGACACGATGCAATTCCGGCTTTCCCAATCCCGTAACAATTTTCTTTTCATCGCTCATAGTTTCCTCCTCGGCTTCATGCGTTCGTGCGTCAGAGGTATCACGAACACGAGGTGGTCTGTCAAGCTGACGTTTCTCCGCCCCGATCAAAAGACGGTCAGGTCTGCGCTGCCGCCCGGTAAGTTGACCGATACAGTTTTTCCGTTCCGAAATTTGTGAGAGAAGAAGATTTCGTGCAAGACTTTCGCCAACAATTCTATTGTGGATCCGTTAGCCCGAGAGGCACTTATCGGGCAGCGTTACAAAAACCGGCTTTCGTCTTCAGACTCGCCATTGCAGCAGACACCCGGGAGTAAAATCATGACGGCGCCAGGACGATGCTCGTAAAATCGGTGAGGAAGTGTATGATAATCGGTGCAACCAGGCTCTTCCGCCACAGGTAAACCAGACTGAACACGACGCCCAAAACAAAAACAGCGGTTGCGCCCGCCGTTCCTTCATATCCATGTCCCAAGGAGAAAACGAACGATGACAAAAGCACAGCCGCGCTGGTTCGACCCGTGACTGCCTTGAAGCGAAGAATCAGGTAACCGCGAAAAATAGTCTCTTCCACGACTGCCACAACGGTTACGATGAGGAAGCCGACGATCAACTTCGTGAGGCCGCTTAGTGGGAAGAAACCCGGCAGTTTCGATGGCGCAGAAAAGCCGGCTTGATGCAGAACACTTTCGATCAGGTTGCCGCCAAAGACGATGGGAACAAACAGGATCAATCCCCAGGCGATATCACCTCTAAGATGATCGAAATTCCAGCCGACTTGTCGGATCGACTCGCGGTTGCGCCAGATAAAATAGAGGACCAAACTCAATAGCGCCAGATCGTTCAGGATCGACGAAATCGCCACTTGCATAAAACGCAGATCCGCCTCGCCGACCGCGAAGAACGAAACAGCCATCGACGGCACAATCAAAAACAAAAAGACCGCAACCTCAATCAGTTGCACCTTCCGGCTGGGTTCGTCGAGAGGCGTTTCTGACCCGTTGCTGTTTTCCAAATCCGCCATCAATTGTCCGGAAAGGGATCGAGATGGGAAAAATGCTTAACCTTAAGGAATCTGCATGGTAACGTTTTCTGACTGGAGAGGCGTTTGTCTTCCGGCTAAGCTTCTTTCAATGAGATTCGAACAGCTCGCTTTTCGTCTTTGACTTCTATCTTGCCCTCGCGTGCAAGCCATCCTACAGCCATTGACACCATCGATCTTGGAGCTTCAACCTTTTTTTCCAAGGTACTGAGGCTCGACTCTCCATTGGTACGCAAGAAATTCCAGACCAAACCGGCGGTGTCACCAATCGTTTTAACTTCCAACATGGCCATACCTCCATGCTTTTTAGTTTGGCATCTTATTATTGGCTTGGGAAGTCAGCGGATAAAAATTTTCGGCAAAAATCACCGTTCTTACGAACTGTGCGCGGGCAAAAAAAACGTCGGGTGACGACTGGGATAATTCTCATAAGTGTTTTTTGATACCGCAGTCGGCTTGCTGCGAAGAGATTCAGTTAGTCGCCGCTTGGAGACCATAGAATCTCCGTGGATTGTCTTCGACAATTTTTCTGTGCATCTCGGCGCTGATCCCGCCATTCTCTTTCAAAGTTGTGAGCGCCGCTAACTCTGTGGACGAATCCGCGTGGCCATAATCTGTGCCGATCATCATCGCACCTTGGCCTGTGTGACTCAGTAAATACGCCACATCGTCACCGATCTGACAGGTGATGTACATGCGGTATGCTTCCATTAGATTGTCAGGCAGTCGATTATTTACGGTATCCATGCGCCGGCGGAGCTCATAGATCACCCACGGTATCCACGACGCCGCGGTTTCAATGAAACCAAAGCGCAGTCTCGGAAACATCTTGGGCACGCCCGAATTGACCAAGCGAAAGAACGCGCCGACGTTGAAAATTCGGTATTGATTAAAAAAATCACGGCTGCCATCCGGGTTGGCAAGCTTGCTAACCACATCCCAGTTGCCGTTCGCCTGGTGCAGCCCGATGGCCATGTCGAGCCGGGAG